>NZ_LBJV01000052.1:0-103738 GCF_028128855.1 Bradyrhizobium sp. CCBAU 11430 | reverse complement strand
CCCCGGCCGCATCGGTGCAGGAGCGCTTCGAGGCGCTCGCGGGCGGCGTCGCGCTGGTCCGGCGCGAGGATCTCTCACCCACCGGCAATCCGACCGCGTCGCGTGCCCTCAGCGGGGTTCCCGGTGTCGTGGTGCAGAACTTCTTCGGCGGCAACGACCAGCCGCGTATCCAGATCCGTGGCTCCGGTCTGCAGCAGAATCCGGTCGAGCGCGGGCTGCTGGTGCTCCAGAACGGCCTGCCCATCAACCGGGCCGACGGCTCCTACATCGTCGGCTTCGCCAACCCGCAACAGGCGGAGGCCATCGAGGTCTATCGCGGCTACATCGCCAACCGCCTCGGCGCCACCGTGCTCGGCGGTGCGCTGAATTTCGTATCGCCGACGGGATCGTCCTCGCCGGGCACGCAGGCCGCCATCAGCGGCGGCAGCTTCGGCCAGATCAATGCCAGCGCGCAGACCGGCGGCAGGAAAGACAATGTGGACGCGCTGGTGCAGGCCGATTTCAGCCGTCGCGACGGCTTTCGCGACTACAACAGCTCCGAGCGCAGCAGTTTCAATGCCAATGTCGGCGCCGTGCTGTCCGAGAACGTCAGCACGCGCTTCTTCATCGGCTACACCGATCTCGGCTTCGATGTGGCGGGACCGCTGACCAAGAGCGCAATGCAGGCCAATCCGCGGCAGGTGTTTGCCGGGCCGACCTTCATCCCGCCGTCGACCTCGATCAATCCGGGGCCGAACGTCGTGCGTGACCGGCCGCGCCGCGAGGCCGAGCAGTTCGTGGCGGGCTCGCGGACCACCGCGACGTTCGACGCGCATCTGTTCGACGTCGCGCTCGGCTATACCCACACCGACGACATGTTCCGCTTTCCGATCTCCTCAGGCGTTCGCGCCACGCGGGGTGACGATGCGACCGGCGTCTTCCGCTACGCCTACAAGCCCGACAGCGCGGCGGCGTTACCGCTGCTCGAAACGACCGCGCAATATTCGGTGGGATCGGCGGATCGGGAGAATTTCATCAACCAGGCCGGGCAGACCGGCGCCAAGTTCGGCGAGAGCCGGCTCGATGCCACCACGCTGGCGCTGCATACCGGCCTCAATCTGCCGGTCTGGGACCGGATCACCGTCTCGCCGGCGATCGCCTATGGCTACGCCACGCGCGACAATGACGACGTCTACCGGAGTGCGACGCGGCCGACGATTGCCTACAATCCGGCAAATCCGACGATGCTGCTGCCGAACGGCGCGGTGCCGACGCAGAGCTCGAGCTATGCGCGCAGCTATTCGGCGTGGAGCCCCAGCCTCGGCGTGACGTTCCGCCCCGTGCCCGGCCAAACCATCTTTGCCGCGGTCAGCCGCAGCTTCGAGCCGCCCTCGCATGACGATCTGCTCGCGACGGTCAACGGGACGCCGAACAGCAGTGCCGGGCGGCCGACGCCGGGCAATCCGGGGCTCGTCGCAGCGGCATTCGCGACGCCCGATCTGAAGGCCCAGACCGCCACCACCGTTGAGGGCGGCTGGCGCGGCCGCGCCGGCATCCTGTCGTGGGACGCGGTCAGCTACTATTCCTGGGTCGACAACGAGCTCTTGAGCCTGCGCGACTCCACCGGCGCGCTGATGGCGGCGTTCAATGCCGACCGCACTACGCATCTCGGCGTCGAGCTCGGCCTCGGCGTCAGGATCACGCCGCGGCTGACCGGCCGCGTCGCCTACACCTACCAGGACTTCCGCTTCGACAACGATCCGCTGCGCGGCAACAACCGTCTGGCGGGCGCGCCGCTACATCTCGTCAACGCGGTCCTGCAATATCAGGCGACCGACGCCTGGAAGCTGGAAGGCGCGGTGCGCTGGAGCCCCGGCCACATGCCGGTCGACAACATGAACACGCTGTTTGCCGATCCGTTCGTGGTCGCCGATCTGCGCACCGAATACCGGATCAGCGAGCGCATCGCGGTATTCGGCGAGATCACCAATCTGTTCAACGCTACCTATGCCGCGTCGACCCTGATCGTCGATCAGGCGCGGCCGGACCAGGCCGCGTTCATCCCCGGCGACGGACGCGGCTATTACGGCGGCATCCGGGCGCGGTTCTAACTTGCAAAGGAGACACCCATGATTGCAGACCACACGATGCCATCGGTCGAACTGCCGGGCGGCGATCTCGACGTGGCGAAGATGCCGGGCCATTGGCTGCTGGCCCGGCTAGGCAAGCGCGTGCTGCGTCCCGGCGGGCTTGGCCTGACGCGCGCGCTGCTGCACGGGCTGGTGATCGGCGCCGAAGATGATGTCGTCGAGTTTGCGCCGGGGCTCGGCGTCACCGCACGCCTGATCCTGGAGCGAGGCCCGCGGCGCTATGTCGGCGTCGAGCGCGATGCGCAGGCTGCCGCGTGGACGAGCCGGCAGCTTCCGGCGAAGGGAAACGTCTCGGTCGTCGTCGGGACCGCCGATCAGACGACCTTGCCGGCCGGCTCTGCGTCGATCGTGATCGGCGAGGCGATGTTGAGCATGCAGACCCAGGAGCAGAAGCGCCGCATCGCGGCGGAGGCGTTCCGGCTGCTTCGCCCCGGCGGGCATTACGGCATCCACGAGCTCGCCGTGACGCCGGACGACATGCCGTTCGGCCAAAGGCAGGAGATCGATCGCGCGCTCTCCGGAGCCATCCATGTCGGGGCACGTCCGTTGTCCGGCGAAGGATGGAGAGGGCTGCTGGAGAGCGTCGGCTTTCAGATCGAGGGGGTCGAGTTCGCGCCGATGCATCTGCTCCGACCCCGGCGCCTGGTGCAGGACGAGGGCCTGGTGGGCGCGTTGCGGCTCGCCGGGAACCTGCTGCTGGATCGGGCGGCGCGGCGCCGGGTGCTGGCAATGCGGCGGGTGTTCGAGCAGCATCGCGCCAATCTGGCTGCGATCCGTGTGATTGCGCGCAAGGTGTAAGCGGGGGTGCTCAGCCCCGCGGCGACCGTGGCGTCCGGCGTTTGGCCACATGTCGGCGCGGCGAGCGTGTCACGCGCGGGCGCAAGCGGGTGACTGCGGCGGCGCGTTTCGGCTTGGCGGCAACTTGCGGGCCGCGGGCCAGATCCATCAGCATGCGCAACGCCTCGACCACCGAGCGGGCGCGCACCGCGCTGCGGCCGATCGCGCCGAAGCGGTGCTCGCGGTGGATGATGCGGCCGTCGCGCGCGGCGACGGCGAAATGCACGAGACCGACCGGCTTGCCGGGCGTCGCGCCGCCGGGACCGGCAATGCCGGTGATGGCGACGGCGAGATCGACGCCGGCACGCTCCAGCGCGCCGACCGCCATCGCGGTCGCGGTCTCCTTGCTGACGGCGCCGAAGTTCGTGAGCGTGCCGGCTTCGACGCCGAGCATCGCGCGCTTGGCGTCGTTGGAATAGGTGACGAAGCCGCGGTCGATCACATCGGAGGAGCCGGGGATATCGGTCAGCGCGCCGGCGACGAGGCCGCCGGTGCAGGATTCAGCCGTCGCGATCGTCAGCTTGCGCATCCGGCACAGGTCGAGCAGCGAGCGGGAGAGGGCGCGTGCGTCGCTGCCGCCCATGGCCTAGACGCTCCAGGGAAGACGGATGGTGGCGCTCGCGGTGGCCGCGATGCCTTCCTCACGGCCGGTGAAGCCGAGCCGCTCGCTGGTGGTCGCCTTCACCGCGACGCGCGAGATGTCGACGCCGGAAATCTCGGCGATGCGCGCGCGCATGGTGTCGCGCAGCGGGCCGATCTTCGGCCGCTCGCAAATCATGGTCACCTCGAGATTGGCAACGCGGCCACCGCGCTGGGTGACGCGTTCGATGGCGTATTTCAGGAACTGGTCGGAAGAGGCGCCCTTCCACTTCGCATCGCTCGGCGGAAAGTGCGAGCCGATGTCGCCGTCGGCGAGCGCGCCGAGGATGGCATCGACCAGCGCATGCAGGCCGACGTCGCCGTCGGAATGGGCGAGAAAACCCTTGGTGTGAGGCACGCGTACGCCGCAGAGCATGAGATGGTCGCCTTCGCCGAAGGCGTGCACGTCATAGCCGGTGCCGGTCCTGATATCGCCGAGCTGGGCAGCCAGGCGCGCTTCCTCGCGCACGAAATCCTCGGGAGTGGTGAGCTTCATGTTGGCAACATCGCCTTCAAAGGTTGCAACCGTCAATCCCGCCCATTCGGCAATCGCGGCATCGTCGGTGAAATCGCTGCGGCCGTCCTTCGCCGCGCGACGATGCGCTTCGAGGATGACGTCGAAACGAAAGGATTGCGGCGTCTGCGCGATTCGCAGGCGCGCGCGGTCCGGCGTGCCCTCGACATTGCCGCCATCGCCGGTGAGCTTGATGGTGTCGGCGACGGGAACGGCGGGGATCGCAGCGCCAGTGCGGCTCGCCGCCTCGATCGCACGCGAGATCAATCCTTCCGAGACGAAGGGGCGCGCGGCGTCGTGGATCAGCACGATATCGGGCTCGTGCCTGACCAGAGCTTCGAGGCCGGCAAGCACCGAGGCCTGCCGGGTCGCACCGCCATTGGTCGGCGGCTCATGCTTGAGCCCCGCGACCGCGGCCGTGAACATGGCGCTGTCATCGGGGTTCACCACCGGCTGCACCACAAACACGTCGGCGTGGCGGCTGAAGGCTTCCATGGCGCGATAGATCACGGGCACGCCGCCGATCTCGCGATATTGCTTCGGCCCGCCGGCGCCTGCACGCAGTCCACGCCCGGCTGCCACGAGGACGACTGCGGTGCGTTGTGATTTCGCCATAGGACTCGAATACTCGGTTGGTGATGAAGAGTCGGGGAGTGGGGTGATTGCCGCATGCCTCTAGCACGGCAGGCCCGCAAAAAAAGGGGGTTTCCCCGGATTGTTGGAAACAGCATTTTGCTGCACTGCACTTGAAAGATTTGCAGAATTGTCTAAACTGTAGGCATGACGCTTGACTGCACAAGAATTGTGCGCAAGATAGGTCATGGCAGGCGCGATGAGGCCCTGCCCAGTCAACGAGACCCCTGTGACCGGTTCGGCAGCATCCGGCTCTAAGCCGTTGAAAATAGGCGATATTGATGTCGCCACCCCGGTCTTCCTGGCACCGATGTCGGGGGTGACGGACTCGCCCGTCCGCCGGTTGGCTGCCGAGCTTGGCGCGGGTCTCGTCGTGTCCGAAATGACGGCCAGCGATGAGCTCGCGAGCGGCCACCGGATGTCCCGGTTGCGCTGCGAAGCCACCGGGATCGGCCCGCACGTGGTCCAGCTCGCCGGGTGCGAGACGCACTGGATGGCGGAGGGCGCCCGGATCGCCGAAGCCGAGGGCGCCGACATCATCGACATCAACATGGGCTGTCCGGCCCGCCACGTCACCGGCGGCCAGTCCGGTTCGGCCTTGATGCGCGACCTCGACCATGCCGTCAGCCTGATCGATTCGACTATCGCGGCGGTGAAGGTGCCGGTGACGCTGAAGATGCGGCTCGGCTGGGACGACCGCAGCCGCAACGCGCCGGAACTGGCGCGGCGCGCGGAAGCCGCCGGCGTCAAGCTCGTCACGGTGCATGGCCGCACCCGCAGCCAGTTCTACAAGGGTGAGGCCGATTGGGATGCGATCCGCGCCGTGCGCGAGGCCACCTGCCTTCCACTCGTCGTCAACGGCGACATCACGACTTACGACAAAGCGCTTGCGGCGCTCGAGGCCTCCGGCGCCGATGCCGTGATGATCGGCCGCGGCGCACAGGGCCAACCCTGGCTGCCCGGCCAGATCGGCCGCCGCCTGAACGGCGGGGCGGCTGAGGCCATGCCGACGCTCGCCACCCAGCTGCATTACGTCCGCACGCTTTATGAAGGCGTCTGCGCGCTTTACGGCCTGCGCGTAGGCCTCAAGCACGCCCGAAAACATCTCGGCTGGGCGCTCGACGTCGCCGCGGCTGCGAGCGGCGCTCCGGTCGAGAAGCTGAAATCCTGGCGCCAGAAGATCCTGACCTCGGAAGATCCGCGCCTCGTCCACCAGTCGCTGCAGGATGCCTTCGACGATTTCGGATGGAGCGCTGCTGCATGAGCTCCGCCGCTGACCATCGCCGGCCCGCCGACAGCGACGCGATCCTGGATGCGTTGCCCAATCCCGTGCTCATGATCGGGCCGGACGGCAAGATCGTCGCCGCCAATATCGCGACCGAAGCCTTCTTCGACATCTCGACGCAGTTCCTGAAGCGGCAGTCGCTGAAAGAGCTGGTGCCGTTCGGCAGCCCCTTGCTGGCGCTGATCGAGCAGGTGCGTTCGTCGAATTCGCCGGTCAACGAATACAAGGTCGATCTCGGCACGCCGCGCATGGGCGGCGACCGCCAGGTCGATCTGCATGTCGCGCCGCTGACCGAGCGGCCCGGCCATATCGTGGTGATGCTGCAGGAGCGCTCCATCGCCGACAAGATGGACCGCCAGCTCACCCATCGCAGCGCGGCGCGCTCGGTCATCGCACTGGCCGCGATGCTGGCGCACGAGATCAAGAATCCGCTCTCCGGCATCCGCGGCGCGGCGCAGCTTCTCGAGCAGCAGGCCTCGTCCGAGGACCGCATGCTGACGCGCCTGATCTGCGACGAGGCCGACCGCATCGTGACGCTGGTCGACCGCATGGAGGTGTTCGGCGACGAGCGTCCCGTGTTGCGCGGCCCCGTCAACATCCATTCGGTGCTCGACCACGTCAAGCGGCTGGCGCAGTCCGGCTTTGCCCGCAACATCCGCTTCATCGAGGACTACGATCCCTCGCTGCCGCCGGTGCTGGCGAACCAGGACCAGTTGATCCAGGTGTTCCTCAATCTCGTGAAGAACGCCGCAGAAGCCCTGATCGACGTCCCCGACGCCGAGATCCAGCTCACCACCGCGTTCCGCCCCGGCGTGCGCCTGTCAGTCCCCGGTCAAAAATCCCGGGTATCCTTGCCGCTCGAATTCTGCGTGAAGGACAACGGACCAGGCGTGCCCGACGATCTTCTGCCCAACCTGTTCGATCCCTTCGTGACCACCAAGCAGACCGGCTCGGGGCTCGGCCTAGCGCTGGTCGCCAAGATCGTCGGCGATCACGGGGGCATCATCGAATGCGAATCTCAGCCGCGCAAGACCACCTTCCGCGTGCTGATGCCGATGTATTCCACATCGGTGAAACATGCCGATCAAAGCAGTCGCGCCGACTCTGCCGGGAAGCCGTCGCCTGCGTCACAGGGGGCGAAATGAGGATTAACGATGCCCGCAGGTAGCATTCTCGTAGCCGATGACGATACCGCCATCCGCACCGTTCTCAATCAGGCACTGTCCCGCGCCGGCTATGAAGTGCGGCTGACCGGCAATGCCGCAACGCTGTGGCGCTGGGTCAGCCAGGGGGAGGGCGATCTCGTCATCACCGACGTGGTGATGCCGGACGAAAACGCCTTCGACCTCTTGCCGCGGATCAAGAAGATGCGGCCGAATCTGCCGGTCATCGTCATGAGCGCGCAAAACACCTTCATGACGGCGATCCGCGCCTCCGAGCGCGGGGCCTACGAATATCTGCCGAAGCCGTTCGACCTCAAGGAGCTGATTGCCATCGTCGGCCGCGCGCTGGCCGAGCCGAAGGAGCGGGTCTCGACGCCGGACGAGGACGCCGAGATGGAGGCGATCCCGCTGGTCGGCCGCTCGCCCGCGATGCAGGAAATCTACCGCGTGCTCGCGCGCTTGATGCAGACCGATCTCACGGTGATGATCACGGGCGAGTCCGGCACCGGCAAGGAGCTGGTGGCGCGCGCGCTGCACGATTACGGCAAGCGCCGCAACGGCCCGTTCGTCGCGGTCAACATGGCGGCGATCCCGCGCGACCTCATCGAATCCGAACTGTTCGGCCATGAGCGCGGCGCCTTCACCGGCGCCAACACCCGCGCCTCCGGCCGGTTCGAGCAGGCCGAGGGCGGCACGCTGTTCCTCGACGAAATCGGCGACATGCCGATGGAGGCACAGACCCGTCTGCTGCGCGTGCTGCAGCAGGGCGAATACACCACCGTTGGCGGCCGCACCCCGATCAAGACCGACGTGCGCATCGTCGCGGCCTCCAACAAGGATCTGCGCGTCCTGATCCAGCAGGGCCTGTTCCGGGAAGATCTGTTCTTCCGCCTCAACGTCGTGCCGCTGCGGCTGCCGCCGCTCCGCGAGCGCATCGAGGATTTGCCCGATCTCATCCGTCACTTCTTCGCGCTGGCCGAGAAGGACGGCCTGCCGCCCAAGAAGCTCGACGTGCTGGCGCTGGAGCGGCTGAAGCAACACCGCTGGCCCGGCAACGTGCGCGAGCTGGAAAACCTCGCCCGGCGCCTCGCCGCGCTCTATCCGCAGGACGTGATCACGGCTTCCGTCATCGATGGCGAGCTCGCGCCGCCCTCGGTCAGCCCGGGTGCCGCGGTCCAGCAGGGCGTCGACAATCTCGGCGGCGCCGTGGAGGCCTATCTGTCCTCGCACTTCCAGGGCTTTCCCAACGGCGTGCCGCCGCCCGGCCTCTATCACCGCATCCTCAAGGAGATCGAGGTGCCGCTGCTCACGGCCGCGCTCGCCGCCACCCGCGGCAACCAGATCCGCGCCGCCGACCTGCTCGGCCTCAACCGCAACACGCTGCGCAAGAAGATCCGGGATCTCGATATCCAGGTCTATCGGAGCGGGGGCTAGTTCCCTCGCGACAAACGCCAAACGCGTTTACGCGAACGGTGGCTCAGCTCCCCCTACCAAAGCGGAGCTGAGCCTGTCCGGATCGCGCTGGCCGTTTTGGCTGACGCGGTGAGCAGAAGTCGGAAGGGGGCCGAAATGTTCCGCGGTCACACATGTTCCGCGGTCACACAAGGGTGAGGCATTCAGCCGCCCGCGACGGCAATCCATCACCTGAACAGTCGTTCGGTCGACGGCACCAGGCGCGCTACGTCTGTCGTCGGCTCCTGCAGACCAGGACCGTTGACCAGCAGATCGGACGCCACGATCAGCAGCAGAACGGCAGAAACCATTATCGCGAGGAAGAACCTATCCATGCCGGGTCAAGCCGGAAGGGCCGGAAACAGTTCCCCGTCTGACATTATCGATCTACCTCTAGAAGGTTCTAAGGTTCTGGCGTCCGCTATGCCCGGAACCGCCGACCGTTGACCTATGTCAACGTCGCCGGTGGCATCTCTCCTTGACTGGCCTCGCACGACAACGAGGTCAGATTGCGATGGAAAATCTGAAGCTGCCTGCCGGTCCCATGTCGGGGTTGGTCACCTCCGCCGTGGAGTATCTGGTCGATGCCGGACAGCGGAGCGTGTTGTTTCTGGATATCATGCGACAGCGCGGCGACCAATATCGCGAGCACGTCGCGCAGACCGCACCGCATGTGCTGCAATATGCTGCCGAGTTGATTACGGACGGCCGCAAACTCGACGAGCCTGTCAACTACGCGCTCGTCCGCATCATCCCGCCCAAGAATGTCGCGATCGACATGAGGCGGCGGCCGTTCGTCGTCGTCGATCCGCGCGCCGGCCATGGTCCCGGCATCGGCGGCTTCAAGGCGGACAGCGAAATCGGTGTCGCGATGAAGGCGGGACATCCCTGCTACTTCATCGGGTTTCTGCCCGAACCCATGCCCGGCCAGACGATCGAGCGCATTGCGCGAGCCGAAGCGAAGTTTCTTGAAACTGTCATCAGCCGTCACCCGGACGCCGACGGCAAGCCTTGCGTCATCGGCAATTGTCAGGCCGGCTGGGCGATCATGATCCTGGCGTCGCTACGGCCGGAGCTGTTCGGACCGCTGATCATCGCCGGCGCGCCGCTCGCTTATTGGGCGGGCGTCCATGGCAAATATCCGATGCGCTATTCCGGCGGCCTCTTGGGCGGAAGCTGGCTGACGGCGCTGACGAGCGATCTCGGTGCCGGCAAGTTCGACGGCGCCTGGCTGGTGCAGAATTTCGAGAACCAGAACCCCTCGAACACGCTCTGGACCAAGCAATACAACGTCTATTCCAAAGTCGACACCGAGGCCGATCGTTATCTGGACTTCGAGCGATGGTGGGGCGGTCACGTCAACCTCAATGCCGAAGAGATCCAGTTCATCGTCGACGAACTGTTCATCGGCAACAACCTCGCCGCCGGCCGGATCGAAATGTCGGACGGGGAGAAGGTCGACCTGCGCAATATCCGCTCGCCGATCGTGGTGTTCTGCTCCAAGGGCGACAACGTCACCCCGCCGCAGCAGGCGCTGGACTGGATCCTCGACTGCTACGCCGACGTCGATGAGATCAGGGCATATGGCCAGACCATCGTTTACACCATTCACGAAAGCATCGGTCATCTCGGGATCTTCGTGTCCGGCGGCGTCGCCAACAAGGAGCATGCCGAATTCTCCAGCAACATCGACCTGATCGACGTGCTCCCGCCCGGGCTCTACGAGGCGACGTTCGAGGCGAGGGGCAGCGAGACGCTCAACGCCGACCTTGCAACGGGACAATGGGTAATGCGTTGCGAGGCCCGAACGCTCGGCGACATCCGGGCCATGGGCGGCAATTCCCCCGAGGACGAGCGGCGGTTCGCCACCGCCAAGCGCATCTCGGAGCTCAATCTTGCAGCCTATCAGAAATTCGTGCAGCCCTGGATCAAGAAGATGGTGACGCCAGAGGCGGCCAACTGGGCGCGCGGCATGCATCCGCTGCGAATGCAATATGAGGCTTTCAGCAGTCAGAATCCATGGATGTCCATGGTGAAGGCGGCGGCCGATCGCGCCGAAGAGAAGCGCAGGCCGGTATCGCAGGACAATCCGTTCCTGGCCTTCCAGGAGCAGGTGTCGAAGCAGATTGTGCATGCGCTCGATAGCTGGCGCGATGCCCAGGAGGCGTTAAGCGAGACCCTCTTCCTCAACGTCTATGGCTCACCTGCGCTCCAGGCCGCGGTCGGCATCGACCCCAACGCCGTGCCGACACGGCGCCGCGAGATGTCGGACGAGCATCGCGCCATGCTCGAAAGCAGGATTGCGGAGTTGAGGGCGAAGATTGGTGACGGCGGCCTGCGGGAGGCTGCTATCCGCGCGCTGCTCTATGTCGGCTCCGCGCGCGGCATGGTGGACGAGCGCAGCATCGAGGCGCTGCGCCAGGTCAGGCGCGACCATGCCGGCTCCCGGATGACCCTGTCCGAATTCAAGATGCTGGTACGCGAGCAGTTCTTCATGCTGCTGCTCGACCGCGAGGGCGCGGTGGCGGCCATTCCAAGGTTGTTGCCCGAGGACATGAACCGGCGGCGCGCGGCCTTCGCGGCGATGCGCGAGGTGCTCTCGGCAAGCGCGGACATCACCGGCGAGCGCGCCAATCGCCTGAGGCGAGTCGCCGAGTTGTTTGGCCTGGACGGAGAGGGCGAGATGACGTCGAACGTCGCGCCATTCGATCCCCAGGCAAGAGCGTCGTAGCGCGGTTTGGCGAAAGCGGGAGTGACCTCATGTCGGCCGATATGACGCACGAGACCGGCGGCAAGTACGACCGGCTGATCGCGGCGGCGAGGGCTGCGCCCCCGACATCGACCGTCGTCGTGCACCCCTGCGACGAGACTTCGCTGCGCGGGGCGATCGACAGCGCCGGCGCGGGGATCATCCGGCCGATCCTGGTCGGGCCGGAAGGGAAGATCAGGGACACCGCCGCGAGGTTCGATCTGGACATATCAAGCTTCGAGATCGTGCATGCCGCCCACAGTGACGACGCCGCGGTCAAGGGCGTCGAGCTCATCCAGGCCGCCAGAGGCGAGCTGTTGATGAAGGGCAGCCTTCACACCGACGAGTTGATGCGCGCGGTCACGGCAAAGACCGGCGGCCTGCGCACGGATCGGCGCATCAGCCATGTCTTTGTCATGGATGTCCCGACCTATGCCGAGACGATTTTCGTCACCGACGCCGCGATCAACATCTTTCCCGATCTCGATGCCAAGCGCGACATCATCCAGAACGCGATCGATCTCTACAATCAGGCCGGGTTTGGCCGAACGCCGCGCGTGGCGATCCTGTCGGCGGTCGAGACCGTGACGTCAAAAATTCCCTCGACCATCGAAGCCGCCGCCCTCTGCAAGATGGCCGATCGCGGCCAGATCACCGGTGGCGTGCTCGACGGTCCCCTGGCGTTCGACAACGCCATCGACCCGGAAGCGGCACGCATCAAGGGCATCGAGTCCGAGGTCGCCGGTCGTGCACAGATCCTGGTCGTTCCAGATCTGGAGTCCGGCAACATGCTGGCCAAGAATCTCGCCTATTTCGCCAAAGCGGATGGTGCCGGCATTGTCCTTGGCGCGCGGGTACCCGTCGTCCTAACGTCGCGCGCCGATACGCCGCGTGCGCGCATGGCCTCCTGTGCTGTGGCGGCGCTCTACGCGCGCGCCCGGCGCCAGAAGGCGCCGTCAGTGGCCGCGTGATCGCCATGGACACGATCCTGGTCGTCAATGCCGGCTCTTCGAGCGTCAAGTTTCAGGTCTATTCGGCATTGGGCGACGGTGCGCTCCGGCGTCAGATCAAGGGACAAATGGACGGCATCGGCAGCCGCCCGCGCCTGCGCGCCAGCGCTGCGAGCGGCGATGCGCTGGCCGATCGCGCCTATTCGGTTGAAGTTGTGCCCGATGTGCCCGCCGCCATGTCGGTTGCCGGCAACTGGCTGCGCGACGAGCTTCGGATTACGCCGATCGCGGTCGGTCATCGCGTCGTTCATGGCGGGCCGGACCATGTCCGCCCGGTCCTGATCGACCACGGCGTCGTCTCCCGCCTCGAACGCCTTGTCGACTTGGCGCCGCTGCATCAGCCGCACAATCTCGCGCCGATCCGCTCGCTGCTCGCGAATTTCCCTGGGCTGCCGCAGGTGGCGTGCTTCGACACGGCATTTCACCGCACGCATGATCTCGTCGCCGATCACTACGCGATTCCGCAGCAGCTCTATGCCGAGGGTGTGCGGCGCTACGGCTTTCACGGGCTCTCCTACGAATACATCGCCCGCGCGCTGCCCGGCGTGGCGCCCAAGATCGCCAAGGGGCGGGTCATCGTTGCCCATCTCGGCAGCGGCGCCTCGATGTGCGCGATCAAGGAGGGGCGCAGCGTCGAGAGTACCATGGGGTTCACGGCGCTCGACGGGCTGCCGATGGGAACGCGTCCAGGGCAGATCGATCCCGGGGTCATCCTCTATCTCATCGCCGAGAAGGGCATGCCGGCCGCGAAGGTGCAGGACTTCCTCTATCGAGACTGCGGTCTGAAGGGGCTTTCCGGCGTCAGCAACGACATGCGCGAGCTGGAAGCTAGCACGGACCCGCGTGCGCGGCTCGCAATCGACCATTTCGTCTACCGGATCGGCCTCAACGCGGGCATGCTGGCTGCCGCCTTGCAGGGCCTGGATGCCTTCGTCTTCACTGCCGGCATCGGGGAGAACTCGGCATCGATCCGCGCACGTATCGCCGAGCAGCTCGGTTGGCTCGGCGTCCGCCTCGATGCCGGTGAGAACGCCCACCATGCGCCCCTGATCTCGGCAGCCGACAGCCGCGTCCCCGTCTACGTCATTCCGACCGACGAGGAGCTGATGATCGCACAGCATACGCTATCGCTATTGATGGACGGTCAGTTGATCAACACGAGACCTAAGAGGGTGTCATGATCCCAGTATTTCCGGACAGCAAGGTCGCCCTGAAGGGAAAGAAGGGACTGATCGTCGGCATCGCCAACGACCAGTCGATCGCCTGGGGATGCGCGCGCGCGTTTCGTGCGCTCGGTGCTGATCTCGCGGTGACCTATCTGAACGACCGCGCCAAGAAGCATGTCCAGCCGCTGGCGCAGGCGGTGGAAGCGCCGATCTTCATGCCGCTGGACGTGATGGCCGAAGGGCAGACCGAGGCGGTGTTCGAGCGCATCGCGTCGGAATGGGGGCAGCTCGATTTCATGCTTCATTCCATAGCCTTCTCGCCGAAGGAAGCGCTGCACGGCCGTGTCGTCGACGTCGGCCGTGACGGCTTCCTCAAGACCATGGACGTCTCGTGCTGGTCGTTCTTGCGGATGGCTCATCTCGCCGAGCCGCTGATGAAGAACGGCGGCACGCTTTTCACCATGACCTATTACGGCAGCCAGATGGTGGTGGAGAATTACAACGTGATGGGTGTCGCGAAAGCCGCGCTGGAAGCCTCGGTCCGCTATATCGCCGCGGAGCTCGGCCCGAAGGGCATCCGCGTGCACGCGATCTCGCCGGGTCCGCTAGCCACCCGCGCGGCTTCGGGGATTCCCGAGTTCGATGAGCTCATGGACAAGGCGCAGTCGAAGGCGCCGGCGCGCAGTCTCGTCAGCATCGACGATGTCGGGAATGCCACCGCGTTCCTCGCGCTCGACGGCGCCAAGCTGATCACGGGCGGCGTGCTCTACATCGACGGCGGCTATCACATCATCGATTGAGGCCGCCGACGGATCAGACGTTCATTTCCGGGACGTTGTCGGGAACAGCCAGCTCGGCTTCCGTGAGCGCCATGACGTCGCCGACACTGACCCCGGGCGCGGTCTCCAGCAGCGTCGCCTTGCCGCCGGAGAAGCCGATCACGGCCAAGTCCGTGACGACGAGATCGACCGACCGCGCCGAGGTCAGGGGCAGGGTGCATTTGGCGACGATCTTCGACTTGCCCTTGGCCGCGTGCTGCATGGCGACGATCACCCGCCTGGCACCGCTGACGAGGTCCATCGCCCCGCCCATGCCGGGCACCATCTTGCCGGGGATCATCCAGTTGGCGAGGCGGCCCTGCGCGTCGACTTGGAGGCCGCCGAGCACGGTGACGTCGACATGGCCGCCGCGGATCAGCCCGAACGACATCGCGCTGTCGAATGTGCTGGCTCCCGGCAGCGCGCTGATCGGGCGTCCGCCGGCGTCCGTCAGGAGCGGATGCGCCATTCCCGGCTCGGGAATGGGCCCGGTGCCGATCAGGCCGTTCTCCGATTGAAAGAAAACCTTGAGATCGGAGGGCACGTAGTTCGCAACCAGCGTCGGGATGCCGATGCCGAGGTTGACGAGGTTGCCCTCGCGGAGCTCCCTGGCGACGCGGCGGGCGATAATGATCTGCGGGTCCATGGGTCACCCGTTCATAACGAGGTAATCGACGAGCGGCGCCGGCGTCATGACATGGTCGGGCGCGATCACGCCGACTGGTACGATGTGCTCGGCTGTCACGATCACCGTATCGGCCGCCATCGCCATGATCGGGTTGAAATTGCGTGCGGTCAGCGCATAAGCGAGATTGCCGAGATGGTCGGCGAGAAACGCGTGGAGCAGCGCGTATTGCGCCGTCAACGCCGTCTCCAGCAGGAACGGCTTGCCCTCGATCTCGATCTCTCGCTTGCCTTCGGCGACAACGGTACCGACGCCGGTCGGCGTCAGGACGCCGCCCAGGCCGCAACCACCGGCCCGGATGCGCTCGACGAGGGTGCCTTGCGGCACGAGATCAACCTCGATCTGGTTCGCCAGCATCTGCTGCTGGGCCTTGGGATTGAGCCCGATATGCGTCGCGGTCAGACGCGACACGAGCGATGCGTCAAACAACTTGCCGACGCCTTTACCCGGTAGTGCGGCATCGTTGCAGATCACCGACAATCCGGTCTTCTGCTGCCGGACCAGTTCATCGAGCAAGCGCTCCGGTGTTCCAATGCCCATGAAGCCGCCGACCATCACGCTGGCGCCAGCGGGAATCATCGCAACGGCTTCTTCAACGGCCACAGCCTTCATGGGCGGAACTCCGGTCGGGCAATGAGCCACATTGGCGCGAGCGGCCACCGCGCACCCTTGATCTGCGTCAAGGCTCACCCTCGTTCGCGAATGACGATGCCGGTGCCTTTGTCCAATTCCGTCCAGAGACGGTACGATTGCTGACCGATCAGATCACGACACGCACCGCCAGAGCTGTGGATGCGCCGCTCCGCCGCGGCGGCGGCGCCGCGGAATTGTCGCAATTCGGCAACAATGTGGTACGAATACATCAGTATCCGCCCATCGCGGACCCGTTTTCAGCACCACCATTGCCGGAATGACCAGCGCAGACACCTCGGCCGCACACTTTGACACGGCCCCAGCGGAAGAGCCCCGGCGTTGGTCGGCGCGGCGCTGGCTGGCGCCCTTTGCCGTGGCGCTGGCGCTGCTCTCGGCCTTCCTGACCTTCCTGGTTCTGACCGGCCTGACCACGATCGAGCCGACGCCGGCGGTGGTCCGCTCGATCTACCTGATCAACGCGGCCACGATCCTGCTGCTGGTCGGAATCATCGTCCGAGAGCTCTGGCAGCTGATCCTGGCGCGGCGGCGGGGCAGGGCGGCGGCGCGGCTCCATGTCCAGATCGTCAGCCTGTTCTCGATCGTGGCGGTGCTGCCGGCGGTGCTGGTCGCCGTCGTCGCCAACGTCACCATCGAACGCGGCCTCGACCGGCTGTTCTCCGGCCCGACCAAGGAGGTGATCCAGAATTCGCTGACGATCGCGCGGGCCTATATGCAGGACCATGCGCAGCTGATCCGCGGCGACATTCTCGGCATGGCCAACGATATCGCGCATGCCCGGCCGCTCTATGACCAGGATCGCCGCTCGTTCCGGGAGATGCTGAGCGCCAGCGCCAGTTCCCGCAACCTGCCGGGCGCGATGATCATCGACAAGAACACCAACATCCTGGAATCCGCCGACACCGGCATGCGGCTCGCCTATTCGCCGCCCGCGTCCGACTTCCTCAGCAACGTCAACGAGTCCGAGCCCGAGATCGCGGTCCTTCCCGATGCGAGCTTCGTGGCCGCCGTGATCCGGCTGCGCGCCTTCAGCGACACCTTCCTCTATGTCGCCCGTCCGCTTGATCCGAATGTCGTCAATCAGCTCAAGCAGACCGAGGTCAGCGTCGCCGAATACGCCCAGATCGAGTCGCGCAGGCTCGGAATCCAGGTTGCCTTCGCGCTGATGTTCGCCGTGATCGCGCTGACCATCCTGATGGCCTCGGTGCTGATCGGCCTGAACTTCGCCAATTCACTGGTCTCGCCGATCCGGCGGCTGATGAACGCGGCCCACACGGTCTCGACCGGCGACCTCCATGTCCAGGTGCCGGTGCACCAGTCGGAAGGCGATCTCGCCCAGCTAGGCGAGACCTTCAACAAGATGACGCAGGAATTGCGCAGCCAGCGCGACGAGCTCGTCAACGCCAGCGACCTGATCGACAGCCGCCGCCGCTTCATCGAAGCGGTGCTGTCCTCCGCAAGCGCCGGCATCATCGGCGTCGACACCTCCGGCAGCGTCGGCATTTTGAACCGCTCGGCCGAGAAGCTGATCGGGCACGCCGAATCGGAAACGCTTGGTCATCCGCTCTCCGACGTGCTGCCCGAGCTGGACGAGATGATGAAGGCGGCGCGGGAAGGGAGCCAGCGTCTGGTGCAGGGCCAGATCACGATCACCCGCGACGGCACCGAGCGCAATCTCTCGGTCCGCGTCAGCGCCGAGAAGAACCAGCCGCATGACAGCTACATCATCACGCTCGACGACATCACCGAGCTGGTCTCGGCGCAGCGCACCTCGGCCTGGGGCGACGTGGCGCGGCGCATCGCGCATGAGATCAAGAACCCGCTGACGCCGATCCAGCTTTCGGCCGAGCGCATTCGCCGCAAGTTCGGCAAGGGCATCACAGAGGCCAAGGACAAGCAGATCTTCGAGCAGTGCACCGACACCATCGTGCGCCAGGTTGACGATATCCGCCGCATGGTCGACGAGTTCTCGCGCTTTGCACGGATGCCGAAACCGGTGATGGAGGGCGAGGACGTCGCCGACGCCGTGCGGCAGGCCGTGTTCCTGATGAAGGTCGCCCATCCCGAGATCGATATCGAGGCCGAATTCAAAGAGGATCCGCTCCGCGCCCAGTTCGACCGGCGGCTGATCTCGCAGGCGGTCACCAACATCGTCAAGAACGCCACCGAAGCGATCGAGCAGGTCCCGCCGGAGGAGCTCGGCAAAGGTCATATCGACGTCGTGGTGTCGCGTCAGGGCGAGGACGTGCTGATCGACGTCATCGACAACGGTATCGGCCTGCCCAAGGTCGCGCGCTCGCGGCTGCTCGAGCCCTATGTCACGACGCGCGCCAAGGGCACCGGCCTTGGCCTTGCGATCGTCGGCCGCGTGCTGGAAGACCATGGCGGACGCATCGAGCTGAAAGATGCTTCCGACTTCCGCGAGGGCCAGCGCGGTGCCTGGATGCGGATGCGCTTTGCGATCTCCGGGCAACCCGCGAAGTCCGAGGGAGCCGAGCAGGCCCCGGCGGCCGCGGTCAAGGAAGCAACCGGCGAGCAGGCCGGCGCTCCTGGCAAGGACCCGGCGCAGGAAACAAAAGAGCTGGCGGCCGAAACCAAAGAGGCCGCTGAAAAGACCAATGATTCAACGAAAATCGAAGCCTCGACAGGCATCTTACAAGACAGGCGCGACCCATGGCAAGTGAAATTCTGATTGTCGATGATGAGGCCGATATTCGAGATCTCGTCGCAGGCATTCTCGAGGACGAGGGTTTTGTCACGCGGACTGCGCGCGACAGCGACTCTGCACTGGCTGAAATCGCCAACCGGCGGCCGCATCTGGTGTTCCTCGACATCTGGCTGCAGGGCTCCAAGCTCGACGGCTTGCAGCTGCTGGAGCAGGTCAAGAAGGACAATGCCGACCTGCCGGTCGTGATGATCTCCGGCCACGGTAACATCGAGACCGCGGTGGCCGCGATCAAGCGCGGCGCCTACGACTTCATCGAGAAGCCGTTCAAGGCCGACCGGCTGATCCTGGTCGCGACCAGGGCGCTGGAGAACTCGCGGCTCAAGCGCGAGGTCAAGGAGCTGAAGCAGCTGGCGCCGAGCGCAAGCCAGCTCGTCGGCCGCTCGCCGAGCATGAATCAGTTGCGCCAGACCATCGAGCGCGCGGCCAAGGCCAACAGCCGCATCCTGATCGTCGGTCCCGCCGGCGCCGGCAAGGAATTGACGGCACGCACGCTGCATACGGCCTCGGGCCGCGCCGACGGTCCCTTCGTCGTCATCAACGCCGCCGCGATCACGCCCGAGCGCATGGAGCACGAGCTGTTCGGCGTCGAGGAGTCCAACGGCGAACAGGCGCGCAAGCCTGGCGCGCTCGAGGAAGCCCATGGCGGCACGCTGTTCATCGACGAGATCGCGGACATGCCGCGCGAGACCCAGAACAAGATCCTGCGGGTGCTGGTGGAGCAATCGTTCCAGCGCGTCGGCGGCACCGCCAAGGTGCAGGTCGATGTGCGCATCATCTCCTCGACCGCGCGCAATCTCGAAGAGGAGATCGCGGCCGGCCACTTCCGCGAGGACCTCTATCATCGGCTCTCGGTGGTGCCGATCCGCGTGCCTGCGCTCTCCGAGCGGCGCGAGGACATCCCGGAATTGATCGACTATTTCATGGAGCAGATCTCGGCCGGTAGCGGCCTGCCCAAGCGGCAGATCGGGCAGGACGCGATGGCGGTGCTGCAATCGCATGTCTGGCCGGGCAATGTGCGCCAGCTCCGCAACAACGTTGAAAGAGTCATGATTCTCGCCGCCGGTGGACCGGAGGTCATCATCACGGCCGACATGTTGCCGCAGGACGTCGGCTCCATGGTGCCGGCGATGCCGACCAGCAACAATGGCGAGCACATCATGGGCCTGCCGCTGCGCGAGGCGCGCGAAGTGTTCGAGCGCGACTATTTGATTGCACAGATCAGCCGTTTTTCAGGAAATATTTCTCGCACAGCCGAGTTCGTTGGCATGGAACGGTCGGCGCTGCATCGAAAGTTGAAAGCGCTCGGTGTCGGCTAGCGCGTTTTTGTGCAAGGAGAACGCCGTCGAAACAAGATTCTAACGCCGCGACGTTGCGGCGACACCTTTGACGAAAACGAGGAAATTCATCGATTTCCGTAGTTTTTCGGGGCAATACCGCGCCAGCTGCCGCGTGAAGCGGCTTGCCTAATAGGTCCACCTGTCCTCTAATTGCACAGCTGTTCCTTCCGAGGGGGATCTCATGAGGAACGGCAACCGGGAGAGGCTCCGACCTTCACAAAGAGGGCCGCAACCGGCGCAATAAAAAGAAACTCAAAGCGAGAAAAAAACAATGGCGGCAGACCGCGCACAAAACCTACAGGACACCTTCCTTAATCACGTTCGCAAAACCAAGACGCCACTGACGATCTTTCTGGTCAACGGAGTGAAGCTCCAGGGCATCGTGACCTGGTTCGACAATTTCTGTTTACTGCTTCGGCGCGACGGTCATTCGCAGCTCGTTTACAAGCATGCGATCTCGACCATCATGCCGGGTGCGCCGATCCAGTTGTTCGAAGGCGGCGAAGATCAGCCGGCTTGAGAGTGATCTGATTGGAACCCCGGAATTTCGACGGGGATGCCGACCGTCCGCGGTCGGCAGGGGCTAAGCAGACGGGGCGGGTGCTTGTCATCGGCCCCTATTTGCGGGTGCGCGCAGGCGGTGCCGACGCGCAATCGGAGACTCATATCCAGCGCAACGCCGAGGCCCGGCTCGATGAAGCCGCCGGCCTCGCGCGTGCGATCGATCTCGTCATAGCCGACGCCATCATCGCGCCGATCAGCCAGATCCGTCCCGCGACCTATATCGGCAAGGGCAAGGTCGAGGAGATCGCCGCACTCGCCAAGAGCCTCGATGTCGAGCTCGTGGTGATGGATTGCGCGCTGGCGCCGATCCAGCAGCGCAATCTTGAGAAGGAATTGCACGCCAAGGTGCTCGACCGCACCGGGCTGATCCTGGAAATCTTCGGCCGCCGCGCCAAGACCAAGGAAGGCTCGCTCCAGGTCGAGCTCGCGCATCTCAACTACCAGCGCTCGCGCCTGGTGCGATCATGGACCCATCTGGAGCGCCAGCGCGGCGGCTTCGGCTTCATGGGCGGTCCCGGCGAGACGCAGATCGAAGCGGACCGACGCCTGATCCAGGAGCGCATCTCCAAGCTCGAAGGCGAGCTGAAGAAGGTGCAGGCGACGCGGCGGCTGCATCGTGCCGGCCGCCAGCGCGTGCCGTATCGTGTCGTGGCGCTGGTCGGCTACACCAATGCCGGCAAGTCGACGCTGTTCAACCGCCTGACGCGTGCCGACGTGCAGGCTGCCGACATGCTGTTCGCCACGCTCGACCCGACGCTGCGCGCCCTCAACCTGCCACATGGCGGCAAGGCGATGCTGTCGGACACCGTCGGCTTCATCTCCAACCTTCCGACGCAGCTCGTCGCCGCCTTCCGCGCCACGCTGGAAGAGGTGCTCGAAGCCGACGTCATCCTGCATGTGCGCGACATATCCCATGAAGATGCCGAGGCCCAGCAGAGCGACGTCGACGCCGTGCTGCGCCAGCTCGGCATCAACCCCGATGATTCCGGCCGCATCATCGAAGTCTGGAACAAGATCGACCGCTACGATTCCGAGCAGCGCGAAGAGCTGTTGAACATCGCCGCGCGCAGGCCGGAGGACCATCCCGCGATGCTGGTCTCGGCCGTGTCAGGCGAGGGGGTCGACGCCCTGCTTGCCGCGATCGAGGAGCGGTTAGCGGCCAAGCGCACCACGCTCGACCTCTCCATCGACGCCGCCGACGGCGCCGGCATCAGCTGGCTGCACCGCAATGCCGAGGTGCTGGCCAAGGAGCTGCACGACGGCCGCTTCGACATGACCGTACGGGTCGACGAGACCAAGCGGGATATCGTGGTGAACAGGTTCGACGCAGTGCCACGCCTCTCGGCCTAGGCGCTGCTGCCTGAGAAGATCACCTCGACAGATCGAGGCTCATGAACTGGTTGTGCAGGCTCGCCTGATAGTCGGCGAACGGCGCGCAGGGCACGAAGCCGACACTGCGGTAGAGCGAGATCGCGGGGCCGTGCAGCGGCGCAGTGCCGGTCTCCAGGCTGAGACGCGCATAACCGCGCTTGCGGGCTTCGGCAACGATGTGGTCCAGAATAGCTCGCCCGACCCCGGTTCGCCGCGCAGTGGGCGCGGCCCGCATCGACTTCACTTCGCCATGCGTCTCATCCAGCTGCTTCAGGGCACCGAAGCCAGCTAGCACTCCGTCTTGCCAAGCAGTCCAGAACGTCACCGACGAGGCCGACAGGCCGCTCGCGTCGAGCGCCTGCGCGTGCTCGCCCATGACGCTGCGGAGTTCTTCGAGGTGATGTGCCAACAAGTCGGCGACATGCGGTGCCTTCGGATCGTCCTGCCTGATGTCCACTGCGTGCCCCGTATCAAGTGGCGGTCTTCGCCGCATTCCACAGCGCGTCCATCTCCGCCAGCGACGCCTGCTCCAGCGTGCGGCCCTGCGCCTCCAGCGACCGTTCGATGTAGGCAAAGCGCCGCTCGAATTTTGCGTTGGTCGCACGCAATGCGGCCTCCGGATCGGCATCGACGTGGCGGGCGAGGTTGACGAGGGCGAACATCAGGTCACCGGTCTCTTCCGCAATCTCCTGCTTGTCGTTGCGGTCGAGCGCGGCCTCGATCTCGTCGGCTTCCTCGCGGATCTTTTGCAGCACCGCGCGCGGGTCGTTCCAGTCGAAGCCGACGGTGGAGGCCTTGCGCTGCAGCTCCATGGCGCGGGTCAGTGCGGGCTGGCCGGCCTTGACGCCTGACAGCAGCGATTTGTGCGCAGGCATGTCCTCCGGCGCCCGGCGCGCGGCGCGCTCGGCTTTTTCCTCCGCCTTGATGCGGTCCCAGACTTCCTTGACATGGGAGGAGGCGAGATTGCCGTCCTTGTCGGCGAAGACGTGGGGATGGCGCCGGATCATTTTTCGCGTGATCGCCTCGACGACATCTCCGAAAGCAAAGGCGTTCTGCTCCGAAGCCATCTGGGCGTGGAAGACCACCTGGAGCAGGAGGTCGCCGAGTTCCTCACGGAGATCGTCGAGATCGCCGCGGCTGATGGCCTCGACCACCTCATAGGCCTCCTCGATCGTGTAGGGCGCGATCGTCGCAAAATCCTGCTCGAGGTCCCAGGGGCAGCCGGTCACCGGCGTGCGCAGCGCCGCCATGATCTCGATCAGGCGGGAAATGTCGCGGGAAGGGGTCATTGCGGGGCGCTCTCCTGGCTCCAAAACCTTATGCCAAAAGCGGCCCGCCGTTCCCAGCGTCGCGGCGCGGAACGGGCCGATTTCCACCGATTGGCGGGCCGCGTCCGCAGTGCTAAAGCGCGGACCATGAGCGACGCAATTTCATCACAAACCGCGCTGGTGCTGTTTTCCGGCGGCCAGGACTCCACCACCTGCCTCGCCTGGGCGCTCAGCCGCTTTGCACGCGTGGAGACGCTGGGGTTCGACTACGGCCAGCGCCATGCCATCGAGCTCGATTGCCGCGACCGGCTGTTCGACGGCATCAAGGGCTTGCGCGCCGATTGGGCCGCAAAACTCGGCGAGAGCCATACGCTGTCGATTCCGACGCTGGCGGCAGTGTCCGAGACGGCGCTGACGCGCGATGTCGCGATCGCGATGGGCGCCGACGGCCTTCCGAATACGTTCGTGCCCGGCCGCAACCTGGTGTTTTTGACCTTTGCCGCGGCGCTGGCCTATCGGCGCGGCATCACGCACATCGTCGGCGGCATGTGCGAGACCGACTATTCCGGCTATCCCGATTGCCGCGACGACACCATCCGCGCCATGCAGGCCGCGCTCTCGCTCGGCATGGCCAGACCATTCGAGCTGCACACGCCCTTGATGTGGATCGACAAGGCCGCGACGTGGCAGCTGGCGCAGGATCTCGGCGGCGAGGGGCTGGTCGATCTCATCCGCGAGCATTCCCATACCTGCTATCTCGGGGAACGCGGCGCGCAGCACGAGTGGGGCTATGGCTGCGGCGAGTGCCCGGCGTGCAGCCTGCGGGCGAAGGGGTGGCGGGAGTTTGTGGCGGGGAGGTAGATTCGTTGCACTGCTCTCGTGCCCCGGACGCAGCGCAGCGCTCCCGCGGCGATGCGAAGCATCGTCCGGCAGCGGTGCGCTGCAGAGCCGGGGCCCATGCTTCCGCAAGGTATCGTGTCGCCGTCTGGGTCCCGGCTCTGCGCCGCAACGCTTGCGCGTTGCAGCTTGTCCGGGACACGAGCGTCGCAACGCCGAACTTCGCGCCAGCTAACCAAAATCCTCCGGCCTGAGCTCGATCGGCTTGCCGTGCGGGGTGCGATCTGCCGCGTGGTCCCAGGCGTCGCGGTAGCGGTGCAGGGTTTCCATCGACGCAACACCCTTGCGGGCAACCAGGCCCTCCAGCGTGGCGAGCCAGTGCAGATAATAGGTCTCGCCCGTATCGGGATCGCCGGCCGCCTGCGCGCGCTTGATCTCGGAGGCGAGGCTTGCTGCCCATTCCGGCCAGGTGAAGACGCCGCGCTCGTGCAGCGTCAACGCCATCGCGAACGCGTGCGCCTCCCACGGCGCGCGGAACACCGGGCCGTCGTCATCGCGGGGAATGCTGGGTATGGCCGCGGTGGCTGCGGCAGCAGCGGTACCACTCATTGCGCCGGGTCCAGATACGGCTCGAACGCGTCGATCGAGACCTTCAGGGTGGGATCACCATCCTCGCCCCAGAGATCACGGCCTTCGAACACCACCGTGTAAAGCCACTGCGGGTTCTCGCCGAGCTCCATCGCCGCTGAATCCGGAAACACGTGGCAGCCGTGGTTCAATTCGACCACGCCGACATGGCCGCGCACATAGCGCGGCAGCCGCGTATGCGTGGCCGGATGGATGTTCCTGGCGCGCACGCGATCGCCAATGTTGAACTTGGCGGGCGCGGGGGCAGGGCGGGCGAACTTGCCGCGCACCATGGTGCGCTCGACGCCTTCGACCTTCAGCTTGCCGTGCTTGAGGGCCTTGGCAGGCTGCATCGCGTGGCCGGCGGCGACTTCCTCGCGGGTGAGGTAGCCCTTCTCGATCAGCATCTCCTCGAGCCCGAGAAACCATTTCTTGTAATAGGAGCTCGACAGATACACGTGCGGCGGGATCATCTCGCGATAGAAGCGCGAGGTGTCGATGTTGAAGGCGCCGGCCGCGCCCATTGCACGCACCATCGCCAGCACGCGGGATTCCCATTCCGCATGGAACACCGGCTCGTTGGGCTCGGGTTCGACCTTGCCGAACCCGTCCATGCCGCCCATGTCGTGCACGCCGTTCATGACGGCGCTCCGGGCTGTCGCGGGAAGCCGGTGCCGATCATGGAATCGCGCGTGACGAGCTCGGCGAGCTGTTCCTCGCTCCAGCCCTCGGTACCTTCGGGGCGCATCGGCAGCACCAGAAAGCGCGTCTCGGCGGTGGAATCCCACACCCGGATCTCGATCTCCTTCGGCAGGGTGACGTCGAAGTCGGCGAGCACGCCGCGCGGATCCTTCACGGCGCGGGAGCGATAGGGCGCCGCCTTGTACCAGACCGGCGGCAGCCCCAGCATTTCCCAGGGGTAGCAGGAGCACAGCGTGCACACGACCATGTTGTGGCGCGCAGGCGTGTTCTCGACCACGACGAGATGGTCGCCGACGCGGCTGACATGGCCGAGCGTGCCGATCGCCTTGGAGCCATCCTCGAGCAGCGCCTTTTTGAACGCCGGATCGGTCCAGGCCTTGGCGACGACGCGTGCGCCGTTGTGCGGGCCGATCTTGGTCTCATAGGCCTGGATGATGGCGTCGAGCGCGGCGGGCTCGACATAGCCTTTTTCGGTCAGGATCGTCTCGAGCGCGCGCACGCGCAGCTCGGTCTCCGACAGCTCGGAATGGTCGTGATCGTGGTGGTGGTGATGGTCGTGATCATGGCTCATGGCGGCGAAGATTAAGCGCAATGGCCCAGGCCTGTCGAGTATGCGCTGCGGCGCAACCGGGTCCCATATTCGTGAGGCCGGATGTAGGCTAGCATCGCCGCCAAGCAGATGGGGAGACGTTGGTGACGGACTACGTGAAGATCGAAAAGGGCCTCGGACCCGAGGGACGGATTGCGGTGGTGCGTTTCGATCGGGGCGACGGCATCAACGCCCTGTCACCCGAGGCAATGCGGCAGCTGACCGCCGCGGCGCGCAGCTTCGAGGACGATGCCGCGACGTCGGTCGTCGTATTGACCGGCAGCTCGGGCGCGTTCAGCGCCGGCTTCGACCTCAAGGACGCCGAAGGGCGCTCGCGCAAGGAGATGGACCTCGGCACGCTGCGGCGGCACCTCAAGCTCGGACCGCGCCTAACGCACGCCTGGCAAGAGATGGAGCAGATCACGATCGCGGCGATCGAGGGTTTTTGTGTCGGCGGCGGCGTGGCCCTCGCCGTCGCGCTCGACTTCCGCATCATGGGCCGCGATGCACATCTGCGCGTGCCCGAAATCGGCCTCGGCATGAACATGAGCTGGCAGAGCATCCCGCGCATGCTGCACCTGATGGGGCCGGCCCGTACCAAGCAGGCGGTGATCCTGGCTGATGAGCGCATCTCAGCGGATGAGGCCCATGAATGGCGCCTGGTGGAGCAGGTGGTCGATCCCGGCCATGCCTTCGATGCCGCCATGGATCTTGCGCGCAAGGTCGCCGCGCAGCCACCGCTCTCGGTCGCGATGACCAAGCTGACCGTCAACCGGCTCGCGCATGCGCTGGACGATCTCGCCAGCCACATGGACGTCGACCAGTTCGCGCTCGCCAGCCTCAGCGAGGATCACAAGGAGGGCGTCGAGGCGTTCCTGGGCCGCCGCAAGCCACGTTTCAAGGGGCGATAGATTGATGCCAGGCCATTGATCGCACAACCGGCAGTTCGTATACGCGGCGCAGGGACAAGAGCAGGCTCGCCCACGGGCCGCACAGGCGACGACGATCGAGGGGGAGGGCCCATGACTGCTAGCTCGCAGGCGCCAGAGGCGAAAGGGTTTCGCTGGAAACTGGTCGCGCCGCTCGTGGTGTGGCTGGTGATCTATCTGTGGCCGGTGCCTGCAGGGCTCAACGTCAATCAGTGGCACTATTTCGCCGTGTTCGCGGCCGTCATCACTGGGCTCATCCTGGAATCGATGCCGGTCGGCGCGGTCGGCTTCATCGGCCTCACGGTCGCGGGCGTTGCCGGCTATATCGATCCCGATCCCGGCAAGTCGCTGCGCTGGATGCTGGCGGGCTTTGCCGAGAGCACGGTCTGGCTCATCGTCGGCGCCTTCGTGTTCTCGATCGGCTATCGCAAGAGCCAGCTCGGCCGGCGCATTGCATTGGTGCTGGTGCAGCGCCTTGGCCGCAACACGCTCGGCCTTGGCTATGCCGTGGCGATGTCCGACTTCCTGCTCGCGCCGGCGACGCCGTCGAACACCGCGCGCAGCGGCGGCATCGTCTATCCCATCATCAGCAACATCCCGCGCATCTATGGCTCCGAGCCGGGGCCGACCGCCGGCAGGATCGGCACCTATGTGATGTGGACGGCCTTTGCCGCGACCGCCGTCACCAGCTCGCTGTTCTTCACCGCGCTTGCGCCCAACGCGGCGGCACTGGCGATCGCCAAGAAGACCGCCGGGGTCGAGGTCAGCTGGGGCCAGTGGTTTCTCGGCTTCGCGCCGCTCGGCATCCTGCTGATGGTCCTCGTGCCGCTGCTCAGCTATTTGGTCTGCCGTCCCGAGGTGAAGCGCAGCCCGGAAATCACCGAATGGGCGGCGAAGGAACTCGCCGGGATGGGCCCGATGTCGCGCAACGAGTGGATCATGCTCGGCCTGATCGTGCTCGCGATGTTCCTGTGGATCGCGGGCTCCAGCCCGGACATCCACGTGCCCGTGCTCGGCTCGAACTTCGTCAATGCCACCACCGTCGTGTTCATCGTGATCTCCCTGATTCTGGTGACCGGTGTGATCGAGTTTGCCGACATCGTCAGCGAGAAGAGTGCCTGGGAGGTGTTCTTCTATTTCACCTCGCTGCTGACGCTGGCCTCCGGCCTCAACGAGATCGGCTTCATCAAATGGTTCGCGACCGAATACGCAAAGCCGCTCGCCGGGCTATCGCCGTCGACCGCGATGCTGCTGCTGGTCGCGCTGTTCTTCTGGATCCACTATTTCTTCTCGAGCATCACCTCGCATGCCGCCGCCGTGCTGCCCGTCGTGCTCGCGGTCGGATCGGGCATTCCCGGTCTGCCGGTCACGACCCTCGCCATGCTCTGCATGTACTCGCTCGGCCTGATGGGCGTGATCTCGCCTTACGCGACGGGGCCGGCGCCGATGTATTTCGGCAGCGGCTATATCGGAAAGGGCCAGTTCTGGGGTTTTGGCCTGCTCTTCGGGCTGCTCTATTTCGCAGGTCTTCTGCTGATCGTGCTGCCCTGGTTGCAGATGGGATGAGCCCGGGCGGGAGACTGATACCCTCTGCGAAGGAATATTCTTCTCCGGAGAGGGATTGGGGAATCTTCGTCCATCTCCTCGCAAATATCTGAAATTGCAAGAAAGACTGGAAAAGGCGATGGTGCTTGCTGCGGTGCAGCGCGTTGCCCCCAGAGGCGTTTGCTGCTGTTCCATCTCCAGTCGCTGATGCGACCCGGCTTTCGTTCGCCTTTTCGGGTGGGCGAGAGAACTATTGTGCATGAAGGCCGTCTCCATGAACGCTCACCAATCGCTCGCCGTCGGACAGCCGATTGCGCCGCCTGAAGCGATTTCACCTGCCACAGCCGAGCCGGACGCGATGGTTCGCTTCGCCGGCATCTCGAAAATCTATCCGGCCTATCGCGGCAAGCCCGGCGTCAACGCGCTGCAAGATATCGATTTCGCAATCCCGCGCGGTTCCATCACCGGCGTGATCGGCCGCTCCGGCGCCGGCAAGTCGAGCCTGGTGCGGCTCATCAACGGGCTGGAGAAGCCGACCACGGGACGCGTCGTCGTCGACGGCCGCGACATCTCGGCGCTGGCGGGCCGCGAGCTGCGGCTGGCGCAGCGCTCGATCGGCATGATCTTCCAGCACTTCAACCTGCTGTCGTCGCGCACCGCCGCCGACAACATCGCGCTGCCGCTCGAGATCGCCGGCTGGTCCAAGGCCGACATCAAGGCCCGCGTCACCGAACTGCTCGCGCTCGTCGGCATCGCCGACAAGCACGACCGTTATCCCTCGGAGCTCTCCGGCGGCCAGAAGCAGCGCGTCGGCATTGCCCGCGCGCTGGCGACGCGGCCGAGCGTGCTCTTGTCGGACGAGGCGACGTCCGCGCTCGATCCGCAGACGACACGCGCGATCCTCGATCTGCTCGCCAACATCAACCGCGAGCTGGGCGTGACCATCGTGCTGATCACCCACGAAATGTCCGTGGTACGCCAGCTCGCCAAGGAAGTGGTCGTGCTCGACGCTGGCCACGTGGTCGAGAGCGGCCATGTCGCCGACATCTTCACCCATCCAAAACATCCGATCACGCAGTCCTTCCTCGCGGAGGTCATCGGCGACAGCCTGCCGGTCTCGCTGGCGAGCCGGATCGTGGCGGAGCCGCCTGTTGGCGGGCAGGCCGTGATCCGCGTCCAGGTCCGCGGGGCAGGGGCCGGCGACACCGTGGTGGCGCGGCTCGCCCGCGAGCTCGGCCTCGACGTCGCGCTGCTGTCGGCGCGCATCGACGAGATCGGCGGCCAGCATGTCGGCTCGCTCGTTCTCGGCATTCCCGGCCGCGAGGACGCGCAGGCGCGGGTCCTTGCCTGGTTGTCTCAATATCAATTCCCGGCGGAGCATCTCGGCTATGTCGCCTGAACTCATCAATTTGATCATCCAGGCTACCTTCGAGAGCCTGTACATGGTCGGCATCGCGGCGCTGCTCGGCACCGTCTTCGGCCTGCCGCTCGGCGTCTTCCTCGCGACCAGCCGGAAAGGCGAGCTGTTCGCGGCCCCACTCGTCAACCGCGTGCTCGGCATCGTCGTCAATGCGACGCGTTCGACGCCGTTCATCATCCTGGTCGTGGCCATCATCCCGTTCACCCGGCTTGTCGCGGGCACCTCGATCGGTTCGACCGCCGCAATCGTGCCGCTGACGATCGCGTCGGCGCCGTTCATCGCGCGTCTGGTCGAAGCTGCGATTCGCGAGGTCGATGGCGGCCTGATCGAGACGGCGTCCTCGTTCGGCGCCTCGCCGCTTCAGATCGTGTTCAAGGTGCTGATCCCCGAGGCGCTGCCGGGCCTGTTGCTGGCGCTGACGCTCGCAGTGGTCAGCCTGCTCGGCTACTCCGCGATGGTCGGTGCGGTCGGCGGCGGCGGCCTCGGTGATCTCGGCATCCGCTACGGCTATCAGCGCTTCATGCCGGAGATGATGCTGGCCGTCGTCGTCGTGCTGATCGCGCTGGTGCAGCTCGTCCAGAGCGCCGGCGATTATCTGGCACGTCGGGTCAACCGCCGACTGCGGCATCACTGATAGCACCATCCTGAAACTGGAGACTTCAATGCGCTTTCTCGCAACCCTTGCGGCTGCAGCCTTGCTTGCGACCACGGTCCATGCCGAAACCATCCGCGTCGGCGTCACCGCCGGTCCCCATGCCGAGATCATCGACGTCGTGAAGAAGGTCGGCGCCGAGCGCGGCCTCGACATCAAGGTGGTCGAGTTCACGGACTATGTGATCCCGAACCAGGCGCTGGCCCTGAAGGATCTCGAGGCCAATTCGTTCCAGCACGAGCCGTATCTGAAGAACCAGATCTCCAAGACCGGCTGGAAGATCGTCAAGGTCGCCAACACGATCGGCTCGCCGCAGGGCGTCTATTCGCAGAAATACAAGACGCTCGCCGACCTGCCGGAAGGTGCCCGTGTCGCGATCGCCAACGATCCCTCCAACGGCGCGCGCGGCCTGATGATCTTGGCGCTGCACGGCGTGATCAAGCTGAAGGACCCGAACAACGTCGCCTCGACCATCGCTGATATCACCGACAACCCGAAGAAGCTGCGCTTCGTCGAGCTCGATGCCGCCCAGCTGCCGCGCGCGCTGCAGGACGTCGACGTCGTCTCCATCAACAACAATTACGCGGTGCAGGCCGGCCTCAATCCGGCGACCGACGCGATCGCCCGCGAGAATCCCGACGGCCCCTGGGTCAACATCCTCGCCGTTCGCGAAGAGGACAAGGACAAGCCCTGGGTGAAGCCGCTGATCGAGGCCTATCACTCCGCGCCGGTGAAGGAGTTTTTGGAGAAGCGCTTCAAGGGCACCTATCTGCCGACCTGGTAAGGCGAGCGGGCGCGTCAGGCCGCCAACCTGGCGCGTCGCAGCGTCTCCGAGGGCTTTTCGGCGAAGTGACGCTTGTAGTCGAGCGAGAACTGGCTGAAGTGCCAGAAGCCGTGCTGCACGGCGACGTCGTAGACCGAGGCATCGGTGCCGCCGGCGCGTTTCAGATCGCGCCGCACGCGGTTCAGCCGCATTGCTCGCCAGTAGTGCATCGGGCTCGTTCCCAAAACCTCCTGGAAGCAATAGCCGAGCTTGCGCGGGCTGGCGCCGACCGCCTTGCAGACCTGCAGCAGCGAGAGCGAGCGATCGCCGCTGCCATGCATCAGCGCCCTCGCACGATCGACGGTGCGCTTGCGCGCCGCGGCGCTGCGGCCGGGATCGCGGGGGCGTGCGGTCGGCAGCATGTCCATGATCTCGACGAGAAGGCCGTCTTCCAGCGCCTGCCCGACGGCCGGATCGTCGAACCGCTCGGGGGCAGTCGAGATGGTCTCGTGGATCGCGGCAAGATGAGCGCGCAATCGCGCGACCGGTGCCTGCGCCATCTCGATCACCCGCAACTGGTGCCAGACTGCGCGCGGCAGCTCGATATCGAGCCGGGCCGCAAGCTCCTCGATCAGCGCCGCGCTGGCGACAACACCGCGCAGCTCGAATGACTTCGGCGTGCACATATCGACCTCGGCGTCGATGCAGGCGATGACCTGGGCACCTGCAACGCTGGCGCCGTTGCAACTGACCTCGCCGTCACTGTGCCAGGGCAGACCGATGCCGAAGCTGTCGGCCCCCAGCTGGCCGTATTGGCGGACCTGCTGGCTGGTGATCTCGCGGAAGACGTCGAGCTGGGGCAGGGAGAGTTGGGTGAAGCTGCCCCTGAAGGCTCCGGCGCTGATCTGGTCGTAGCTGAGCCGCCAGCGACCGAGCGAAGCGCAATGCTCGTCGACATCGGTGCTGCTGGCCTGAAACAGGCCGGCAGCCGAGTCCAGAGTCGGAAGAGTTGTGCCTAAGGGCATGACGACACGTCGAAATTCACCACCCGACAGCCAGCAAGAACCACGCCAGACTGGCACGGCCATAGGCGCTGTCCAGCAAAATATTGCCGGATCTCGATAACGCCCGATGGCGCCGCGGTGCAGGCTTCGGTCCTGCCGTTCCGACATCGCAGCCGGGACGGCGCTTTGCGGAGGGATCGAGATGCGACCGACCGAGATCATGCGCGGCAGCCCGCCCGCGCCCGAGGCGCAGGTGACGCGCGCCAATTGGCGCAGCTTTCCCGCGATCCGCTGGGGCTTTACCCACACCCGCGAAGTGCTGCCGACCGCAGAGATCCGCCGCTCGGCCCAGCCGACGCTAATGCGAAGCGCGCCGCGCGAACTGGCAAAACTCGGCTTCACCGCGCCTGATGGCAAAGCGACCACGATCGAAGCCACGCTCCGCGAGACCTTTGCCGATACGCTCCTCGTCATGCACCGGGGCACGCTGATCCACGAATGGTACGGCGACGGCATGGGCGTGACCACACCGCATCTGATCTGCTCGATCAGCAAGGCGATCGCCGGCACGCTCGGCGGCGTGCTCGCCGCGCGCGGGCTGCTCGATCCCGAGGCGAGGGTGGTGCGCTACGTGCCGGAGCTGGAGACGTCGGTCTACGCCGGCTGCACTGTCCGCAACCTGCTCGACATGGCCGTCGCCATCAAGTTCGAGGAGGATTACGAGGACCCCGCCGGCGACGTTGCGCGCTATCGGTTCTCCTCGGGCTGGGACGTGCCTCCGCCGGGCGCCGAGGCAGGCCACCAGCGCGCCTATCTCACAACCTTGCGCGGCACCGGCAAGCCGCACGGCAAGGTGTTCCACTACGTCTCGCCCAATACCGAGGTGCTCGGCTGGGTCTATGAGCGTGCCTGCGGCTTGCCCTATCATCGCATCCTCTCCGAATATCTCTGGCAGCCCCTGGGCGCGGAGGAGGACGGCTCGCTCACGCTCGACAGCCACGGCATGGGCCGCATCGCCGGCGGCATCTCCGTCACCGCGCGTGACCTCATCCGTTTCGGAGAGATGATCCGCTGCCGCGGCGTGGTCGAGGGGCGGCAGGTGGTGCCGGGCTGGTGGATCGACGACATCCGCGAGAACGGCGATCCCAAGGCCTGGGCCGACGGCGACCTCGCCGAGTTCTTCCCGGGCGCGCGCTACCGCAGCAAATGGTTCACGATCGATCCGTCGCGCAACGCGCTGACCGCGATCGGCATTCATGGCCAGCACCTCTATGTCGACCTCGACTCGGACACCGTCATCGTCAAGCTCGCGACACAGCCCAAGGCGATGGACGTGCCGATCGACCAGCGCTGGTTTGCCGCCTTCAGCGCCATCACCGCGCATCTCGCCTGATTTCTGGACATCCCCATGCTCGATACCGTCAAGGCCAAATCGCAACCAGAGACCGCGACGCCGCATCCGCTTGATCCGCTGACGGCCGAGGAGATCACCGCCGCCTGCACGCTGGTGCGCGCCGACGTGACCTCACCCGAGAACTGCCGCTTCCCGACGGTCCGGTTGGAGGAGCCGACCAAGCATGAGCTGGCTGCAGGCGGCGTAGGGCGCCGCGCCTTCGCGTTGACGCTCGACGTCACCACGGGCGAGGCCATCGAGCATATCGTCGATCTCGGACGTGGCGAGATCGTCGGCCGCAAGGTCGTCCCGAACCGCGAGGCGCCCTACGGGCAGCCGCCGGTGATGCTGGAGGAGTTCTTCAAGTGCGAGGCCGTGGTGAAGGCCGATCCCGGATGGCGCGCGGCGATGGCTCGGCGCGGGCTCCCCGACAAGGACATCGAGCTGATCCAGGTCGATCCGTTTTCGTCGGGTTTCTTCGACAAGGAGTTCGAGCGCGGCGCCCGTATCGTGCGTGCCGTCAGCTATTTTCGCGAGCACCTTCAGGACAACGGCTATGCGCACCCGATCGAAGGCGTGGTCGCTGTCGTCGACCTGATCGGCGGCAAGGTCATCGACCTCACGGATGAGGATCCGATCGTGCCGATTCCGCGCAAGAAGCGGAACTACGGCGCGCATGAGATGACCAATCTGCGCACCGACATCAGGCCGCTGCACATCGAGCAACCCGAGGGCGCGAGCTTTCGCGTCGATGGCTGGAAGGTCGACTGGCAGAAATGGAGCTTTCGCATCGGCTTCACGCCGCGCGAGGGCCTCGTGCTGCATCAGCTCGCCTACCAGGACGGCGCGCGCAAGCGCTCCCTGATCCATCGCGCCAGCGTCACCGAGATGGTGGTGCCTTACGCCGATCCGACCGCGAACCATTTCTGGAAGTCGGCGTTCGATGCCGGCGAATACGGCCTCGGCATGCTTGCGAACGCGCTCGAGCTGGGCTGCGACTGTCTCGGCAACATCCGCTATTTCGACGTACCGGCGGCGGACAGCAAGGGCGAGCCCTTCGTCATGCAGAACGCCATCTGCATGCACGAGGAAGACTATGGGATCGCCTGGAAACACTATGAGTTCCGCAACGGCCTGTTCGAGGTCCGCCGCTCGCGGCGGCTCGTGATCTCGTTCTTCGCCACCGTCGGCAATTACGATTACGGCTTCTACTGGTATCTCTACCAGGACGGCACGATCCAGCTGGAGACCAAGCTCACCGGCATCATCCAGACCGCCGCGGTGCCATCAGGCGAGACGTACAAATGGGGCGGCATGGTTGACGACAATCTGGGCGGACCGACGCACCAGCACTTCTTCAACGTCCGCCTGCACATGGATCTCGACGGCGGCGGCAACACCGTCACCGAGCACGATTTCGTGCCGCGGCCCTGGGGTGACGACAATCCGCACGGCAATGTCTTCGACACCACGACGCGGGTGCTGTCGCGCGAGCATGACGCGGCGGGCATCGCCAATGGCCAAACCGGCCGGTTCTGGAAGATCAGCAATCCCAACGAGACCAACTCGGTCGGCAATGCTCCGGCCTACAAGCTCGTCGTCAATCCGAGCCCGCTGATGCTGGCGCAGGAGGGCAGTTACGTGCGCAAGCGCGGCGGCTTCGCCACCAAGCATGTCTGGGTGACTGCATTCGATCCGGCCGAGAAATACGCAAGCGGCGATTATCCCAACGTCCATGCCGGCGGCGATGGCCTGCCGCGTTATGCCGCGAAGGACCGCAATATCGAGAATGCCGATATCGTGGTGTGGCACTCTTTCGGCCACACCCATGTCTGCAAGCCCGAGGACTTTCCGATCATGCCGGTGGAATATGCCGGCTTCCTGCTGAAGCCGACCGGCTTTTTCGCCGCCAATGCGGCCGGCGACATCCCGCCGGACCGCAACAGTCGCAGCGTGCTGGCACACGAGAGCAACACGGCCGACGAATCCTGTTGCCGCGCCGGCAAGTCATAGAGTTCGATCGGGCTCGATCGGATTCTTCGGTAGCGCCGACCGGCGTGGTCATTGGCGATTCTCGCGCGGTAGCAAGCTGATCGTTTCCGACCATCGCCGAATGGTGAGGGAATGTTTCTGTCTAGAAGCATTCCAAACGTGTGGAGCACGACGGCTGCGTGGACCGTACGCGGCATCGGCATGAGCGCATTCGTCGCACGCGCCGCGCACGCCTCTGGAGAGATTCTAACTTCGTTCCTATCGCACTCCCAAACCGCCTGAGTTAGGGCGGGACACCAAAAACGATACCGGCAAAGCCGGCAGTGCGTGGGGCCTCGAAAGACGTGACCGACTACCAACTTTCTTCGCGTGAATGCGCGCGTCGTGGACAGATTCGGGTGCTGCTCCTCGGGGCGGTCAGTACATTCTCGCTCGTGGTTCCCTTTGGTTCCGTGGAGGCGCAGACACAGATTCCCGCTGTCACCGTCGATGCGCCGGTTGAGCGCGCCCGTCCTGCCGCGGTTGCTTCGTCGCGAAGAGCGGCAACACGCACCTCTCGCGCCAATCGTCGCTCATCTGCGCAACCAGCCGCGCCAACCCAGTCGGCCTCGTCGAACGGCGCGACGGGCGAACGTGCCAATGGCCCGGTGCGCGGTTTCGTCGCCACGCGAAGCGGCACGGCCACCAAGACCGATACACCGTTGATCGAAACCCCGCAGTCGGTCTCAGTCGTCACCACCGACCAGGTCAGGAACCAGGGCGCGGTCTCGATCGGCGAGGCGCTGCGCTACACCGCCGGTGTCAGCGGCGACGTCAATGGCGGCTCGGACACCCGCTTCGGCGCTCTCCAGATCCGCGGCTTCGACACGACCATGTCGGGTCTCTATGTCGACGGCCTGCGAATTCCCTCGAGCAACTACGTCCACTTCAACGGCCTCGATCCCTACGGGGCCGAGCGCCTGGAGGTGCTCAAAGGACCGTCCTCGGCGATGTATGGCGGCAGCGGCACCGGCGGCATCCTCAACTACGTGACCAAGCTGCCGACGGCGCAGCAGTTCGGCGAGGTCTCGATCTCCGGCGGCAGCTTCAACCGCTATCAGGGCCAGTTCGACATGGGCGGCGCCGCCAACAAGGAAGGCACGGTGCTGTGGCGCCTCACCGGCGTCGTCCGCGAGGGCCAGACCCAGGTCGACTTCACCAAGGACAACCGCGTCTTCATCGCCCCCGCCGTCACGTTCAAGCCGAACGAAGACACCACCATTACCTTGCTCGCCAACTATCAGAGGGACAGGGCAGGGTGGGGCCTTCAGTTCCTGCCGGCCTCGGGCACGGTGTGGCCGAACAACGGCCGCACCATTCCGGTCTCGTTCTTCGCGGGCGTGCCGAGCTTCAACGCGTTCAACACCGAGATCGCGACCGCCGGCTACCAGCTGTCGCACAATTTCACCGACAACATCACCTTCCGGCAGAACCTGCGTTACGCCTATCAGCACAACGAGGAAAAGACCTTCTACGGCACCGGATACACCGACGAGGCGGCGGGGCAGCTGGGGCGTTTCGGCAGCTACAGCAACTCCTACATCAACTCCTTCGCGGTGGATAACCAACTCCAGGGCAAGTTCAATACCGGCATCCTCAGCCACACCACCCTGGTCGGGCTCGACTATCGCAACACCACGTTTCGCGATACGGCCTTCGCCGTCACGACCTCGTCGCCGGAGATCAACGTCTTCAACCCGGTCTACAGCTACGACTGGGCCCTCGGCGGCATGTACGACAACAAGGGCATCAAGCAGTCGCAGGTCGGCCTCTATGCGCAGGACCAGATCAAGCTCGGCCGGCTCTCGTTCCAGCTCGGCGGCCGCCAGGACTTCGTGACGACGCAGCTCGATACCAATCTGCCCCCGACCGATACTTCAACCTCGAAGGACGCCTCGGCCTTCACCGGCCGCGCTGCCGTCATGTACAATTTCGACAACGGCATCGCGCCCTATTTCAGCTATTCCGAGTCGTTTCTGCCGCAGCTCGCGACCAGTCCGTCCGGACAGATGCTCGATCCCGAGACCGGCGTGCAGTACGAGGTGGGCGTCAAGTATCAACCGCTCGGCTGGAATGCGCTGTTCACCTTCGCCGCCTTCGACCTGACGCGTGACAACGTCGCTGTGTACGTGCCTGCAACCACCTTTTACGAGCAGATCGGGCAGGTGAAGTCGCGCGGTATCGAGCTCGAAGGCTCGATGTCGCTCGCCGACGGCTGGAACCTGCGGGCGGCCTACGCCTATATCGATGCCATGGTCACGCAGGATCCGGTCAATGTCGGCAAGGCGCCGGTCACCGTGCCGCTCAACCGCGCTTCGCTGTGGAGCGACTACACGCTCCAGAACGGCATGCTGGCGGGCTTGCAGTTCGGCGGCGGCGTTCGCTATGTCGGCGCGACCTGGGGCGATGATGCCAACACGTTCAAGGTGGGATCGGCGACCGTGCTGGATGCGCTTCTTGCCTATACCCGTGACAATTGGCGGCTGTCGCTGAACGTCACCAACCTTGCGGACACGCGCTATGTCGCGGCCTGCTACGGCCTTTCGGGCTGCATGTATGCCGAGGGACGGAAAGCCATCGGCAAGCTGACTTATCGCTGGTGAAATCGAAGACGGTCCGGCGATGGCGAGCCGGACCTGCTGGATGAGAGTGCAAGACGATGAGAGCGACATTCGGCAAGCTGCATCGCTGGGCGGGACTGCTCACGGCCGGATTCCTGTTCTTTTCCGGCATCACCGGCGCGATCATCTCCTGGGATCACGAGATCGACGACGTTCTGAACAGCCATCTGTTCGACGTCAGCAGCAAAGGCCCGGCGATCCCCTCGATCGAGCTCGCCAAGACGATCGAGCAGCGCGATCCCCGCGCGCGCGTCGTCTACCTCTTCATGACGCCGGAGCAGGGCCATTCGCTGTGGTTCTTCGTCATGCCGCGGATCGATCCGGCGACCGGCAAGCGCTACGCCCTCGACTACAATCAGGTCTTCCTCGATCCCAACACCGGCGCGGAGCTGGGCCGGCGCTATTGGGGCGCGGTCTGGCCCGTCACGCGGGAGAACTTCGTCTCGTTTCTCTACAAGCTGCACTACACGATGCACATCCCGGAGTTCTGGGGCAGCGACCGCTGGGGCATGCGCGTGCTCGGCGTGATCGCCATCATCTGGACCATCGATTGCTTCGTCGGCTTCTATCTGACGCTGCCCTCGCGCCGGCGCGCCAAGGCGGCGCGGGCGCCTGCCGTCACGCGCCAGCTCGACCGCGGCTTCTGGGCGCGCTGGGCGCCGGCCTGGACCATCAAGACCTCCGGCAGCGCCTACCGGATCAATTTCGACATCCACCGCGCCTTCAGTCTCTGGACCTGGGGCGTGCTGTTCGTCATCGCCTTCACGGCGTTCTCGCTGAACCTCTATTTCGAGGTGTTCTCGCCGCTGATGAAGATGGTCTCGAACTACACGCCGACACCCTATGAGCAGCGGCCTTATCGCGATCTCGACGATCCCATCGAGCCCAAGGTCACCTTCGCGGACATCGCCGCACGCGCCGCCGCCGACGGCAAGGCGCGGGGCTGGACGATCCCGGTGGGCTCGGTCAATTACGGCCCGGCCCATGGCGTCTATGCCGCCGCCTTCTTCCACCCCGGCGACGATCACGGCGCCGGCGGCGTCGGCCCGGCCCAGCTCTATTACGACAGCGAGGACGGCCGCCCGATCGGCGAGCGGCTGCCCTGGGTCGGTACTGCCGCCGACATCTTCGTCCAGGCGCAATTTCCGCTGCATTCGGGTCGCATCGTCGGACTGTTCGGCCGCATCCTGATCTCGATCATGGGGCTGGTGGTCGCCGCACTCTCGGTGACCGGCGTCGTGATCTGGTGGCGCAAGCGCCGCGCCCGCATCCGCGTCCGCGAGACCGCGGCGGTGCGTCTGACCCGGCAGCTGACGCCGGCGGAGTAGGGCGCCCGCAAGGTCGTTGCGGATGAACCTTCCCGCCTGCAGCGGGCACAAAGACTGGAGATCGCTCCCAGTCCGCGGACATCGAATGAAATCGCTTGCCTTGCTCTGCCTGCTTGTCCTGGCGACGCCCGTCCATGCGGCCACGCCCGAGCAGCACTATCTCGACCTGCGCGACCGCTACATCGCAAAATTCTCGAGTGCCAAGGAAAGCGATGAGATCTACAAGCAGCATGATGCGGCGCTCAAGGAGCTGGCGGGCGTGCTGCGCGGCCTGGTGGGACCGGTCACGATCAAGGGGCTCCCCGCAGACGGCAAGTCGAACGTCGACACGCTATTCAAGAGTGATATCGGGTTCGGCCATCTCGACGGGCTCGGCTTCGCTTCCGAAGGCGACAAGATGCAGGCCGTGGTGACCACCACGGGGTTGCTCACGCACTGGCTGCGCGAGCATCGCGAGGACGGCATGCCGCAGGACAGCGGCGCCGCGTTCAAGTCCGACCGCTTCTATTATCAGGCGATCCAGGACGCCGCCTTCGCCAAATATGCCGAGCTGCCGATCACAAAGCCCGCATCCGCGAGCGCTGCAGTCGCCGTGCTCGGCCTGCGCGGCAATGGCGGGCTCAAGGGAGCGCCGGATGAAATCGACGTCGTCGCGATCAAGGGCGATAAGGTCTACTTCCTCGCCACATCGGACGCGGTAAAGACCGCTGAAATTCCGGCCTGCGAGCGCGTGTGGAAACAGATGATGGCCAAACCCGTCAACAAGAAGGATCCGCGCGGCGACATGGCCCGCGAGGATCAGGCCATGGCCGCCTACACGACATGCTTCGCCAAGGAAGCGCCGAGCCAGAGCTGGTACGCAGCGGCCGTGAAGAAGGCGCAGAGCCAGTTGGAGCTGCTGCCGCTGCGGTAGCGCGCAGGTTAGGCCGACAATTCGACCGATCGGCCGGCCCCATCGATCAGATGCACGCGGTCGATGTCGACATGCGGCAAGAGCGATCGAATCTCATCTTCCGGCATCAGGCTGAACGCCGTCGACAATGCGTCCGCGGCGGTGGCGCTGCGGGACACAGTCGTCACGCTGCGGTAGCGGTGGGCGCAGCCGCCTGATCGGGGATCGAACAAATGGTTGAAGCGCGCCCTGGAATCGAACTGGCAGCCGTAGCCGCCCGAGGTGGACACGGCGCGGTCGACGATCGGCAGCACCGTCTTCGTGCGGCCCACGATGTCGGGATCGGCGATGCCGATCTCCCAGGGCAGTCCGTCCGGACGCGCGCCGATCGCGCGGGGTTCGCCCATGTCGACCAGGCTGCGCGAGATGCCGTGCGCCCGCAGCAGGTCGACCACCTTGTCCGAGACGTAGCCCTGCGCGATCCCGTTCAGGGTGACGGTCATGCCCTTGGGCATCACGATCCGGTCGCGGCTGATCGACAGCCGGCTGCTGCCGATGCGCGCGAGCGCGGTCTGGATCTCGGCTGCCGCAGGACCGGCCGGATCCGCGTCATCTCGCGCGAAATGGCTGGCGTAGAGATCCCACAGCGGCTGCACCGTGACATCGAACAGACCGCCCGTCAGCGTGGAATAGTGCTGCGAGGTCGCCAGCAGATCGACCATTTCGGCGGCGGGATCGATCAGGACACCGGTCCGGTTCAGCGCGACCAGGGTCGAATCGTTCAGGTAAAGGCTGAACAGCCGCTCGAGCCGCCGCGCCTCGGCACAGGCCAGCGAGATCAGCCGTTCCGCCCGGCTGCGGTCTTCGTCATGGATCTCCATCGTGGCAACCGCGCCCAGCATCGTGCCACGCCACGTCACCGGCGCGACCTCCGCACGAGCAGGATGTCCCGTGGACAGCGCGCCGAGGCCCGCTGCCGCCGCGCTGATCCGGATGAAGCGTCGGCGCGTCAGTGCTCGCGTCATGGCGTCCTCCTCGATCGTTCGGCCGGCGGGGCTTCGGCCGCTTCGCCGGCCGCAGCGGCGCCGGTGACATTCACCGACGTCAAGACATAGTCCCGGGGCACGTCGTCGAAGCCGACAATCCTGCCGCCGTTCTCTCCGATGAACTTCTCCGCCGCCGCGCGGTCCGAGAACGGAACGGCCTCGTCTCCGCCCATGCCACTTTTGACCCGGCTCTCGATCACGTACAGCGCCTTGCGCGCCTCAATCCAGTTGTCGGCGCCGGGCTTGTCCCAGTCCGGCGCCTTGCCCATGTCGGACACGTAGATCGCCTGAATGTCCTTGGGCTCGTCCGGCAGCATGGTGAAGGCGATTGTGTCCCGCACCGACGAGAACCACACGGGCTCCATCAGGCTCGCGGCGAAGATATGGCCCTTCGGTCCCGGGTGCTCGAGCACGTTCATGCCGCAGTAATGGCCGATGTCTTCCGCGGTCATCCGATGCGGCGGCGGAATCTTCGCGGCCTGCTTCTCGTTGCAGCCCGCGAGTGCGAGCGGCACGAGCAAGGCGAAGAGGATCGTTCGGCGCCTCATAGCTCCCTCCGCGAGAAAGCGAGCGCGGCCAGCCCCAGCGGCAGCAGCGTCCAGCAGAGCAGGGCGGTCAGAAGAACCGGTATCGTCAGGGACGTGGTTTGGGCAAGGCCAGCCATGCCGGCGAAGGTGCTGACATTGGCGAATCCGGTCAGGTTGATGAGCCGGTAGGCGTCGGTCGGATTCGACAGCAGCAGGGCGTTGAGCACACTCGCCGAGATGCTGCGTCCCTGATCGAGCGCAAGCACGCCCAGCAGCGCCATGTCGTAGATCAGCACCAGCAGCAGCCACAATCCGATGCAGATGCCGGCCGCCGTTCCACGGTCGCGCACGAGCGCGCTGACCAGATATCCGATGGCGACGAAAGCGGCGCCAAGCAGCACCGAGGAGCCCACCATCGCCGCGAACGCGAGAAAGCTATCGCTATCGATCTGGCTGCCCGTCGCCGCCAGCGCTCCGACCGCCGCGCCGTAGCCGAGGCAGGTCGCAAACGCGAGAACGGCGAGGTGGCCCAAGAACTTGCCGAGCAGCACCTGCCATCGTGCGACCGGATAGCTCAGCAGCAACAGCATCGTCCCCCGTTCCATCTCGCCGACGATGGCGTCATGGGAGATCAGAAGCGCGATGAGCGGAACGAGAAAGATCGTCAGGCTCGACAGGCTGACGACGACCACGTCCAGGGTGCGAACGCCGACGTTCCCGGTCGGTGCGCTACCGAGAAAGGTCAGTGACAGCGCAAGCCCGGCGAGCAGGAGCGTTGCGGCAAGCACCCAGCGATTGCGGATGGCCTGGTGGACTTCCTTGGCGGCGATGATCAGGACATTCATGGCGCCTGCTCCGATTGCCGGAGGAAATGAGCATAGAGCTCGTCGAGGGTGGGCGGGACCACGTCGACGTCCTCGACGGAATTGCCGGCGGCCGTCGCACGATGCAGAAGCTCGATCTTCCGCTCCGGCGCAGCGTCGATCTCGACGATGTGGCCGTTCAAACGACGGCAGGCCACGTCCTTGGGCGCCCAGGGCGGCATCTCGCTCGGGGCAAGGCCGGCCACCTTGAGGCGGATCCTGGTGGGCAGGCGGGCGAGGCGACGCAGCTCGTCGATCGATCCGTCCGCGACCTTGATGCCGCGGTTCATGATGATGACCCGGCCGGCGCGCTCCTCGAGCTCGGTCAGCGCATGCGACGACAGCAGCACGGTCGCGCCCGCAGCGGAGAGCCGGGCGATGATGTCGTAGAAGGTCTGGCGCAGCTCCGGATCGAGACCGGTGGTCGGCTCGTCCAGCAGCAGCACGCGCGGCTCGCCAAGCAGCGCCTGCGCGAGCCCCAGCCGCTGTCGCATGCCCTTGGAGTAGGTGCCAACCCGGCGGCGGCTGGCGGCTCCGAGACCCACGGCGTCGAGCAGCTCCAGCGACTTTGCGACCGGCTCTCGTTTCAGCCTGGCATAGAAGGCCTGCGTCTCGCGGCCGGTGAGGGCGGGGTCGAAGGAGACGTTTTCCGGCAGGTAGCCGAGCTGTCGTCGGCCGGCGAATTCGCCTGCGGCGGGATTGTCTCCGAGAACCTCAATGGCGCCGCTGGTCGGCCGGATCAACCCGAGCATGAGCTTCATGAGCGTGGTCTTGCCGGCGCCGTTGTGCCCGATCAAGGCGACCAGCTCGCCCTGGCCAAGCGTGAACGACGCACCGCGCACGGCCTCGACCCGGCCATACGCCTTGGTGACATCGCTGACGCGTACCGTGCTGGTCATCGTGTTTCCTTCGCCGAGGTCCGCGGCGGCGACACCAGCGGATGGCTGTCGACCACGCCGCCCGGCAGCAGCGCTGGAAACTGTGCCTGCGCCCAGCGGATCACCTGGACGGCAGGGCTGTTGATCAGAACCTTCGCAGCCGGCGCCGTCCACAGCACGCGATCGATGAGGTCGTTCGGCCGGTACGCCGTGTCGGCGATACCGTCGCCGTTGAGGTCGAATGCCGGATTATCGCTCCAGTAATTGCCGCGCCCCCCGGTCGACCAGTCGAGGTGCCGGGTGCCGACATATTTCACCTGGTTGGCGTTGCCGACGAAGGCGTTGCCCGTGATTTCGTTGCCTTCGGAGCCGGCCGTGAAGTGCACGCCGATGGCACAGCGTTCGAACCAGTTGTTGCGGAATTTGTTGTGATTGGTGTTGTAGATGAACACGCATTTCTCCGGGCCGCTCTTGAGAGTGGTCTCCCGTGCCTGCTGCGGAAGCATGCCTCTCTCGTCGGCGGGACCTTCCTCCGCACTCTGTGTCATCGAGCCGAGCGGGCCGCCCGTGACCCGGTTGTCCTCGATCTGGGCATAGTTCGCGTAGTTGAAGAGCATCCCATGGTCGCGGTCGTGATCGGAGGAGTTGCCGCGGATCACCAGACGGTTCGAATACATGATGGCGTAGCCGACGTGGTTGCCGATCGAGACGTTGCCGCTGACTTCGCTGTCGTTGGTGTACATGTAATGGACGGCGAAGCGGACCTGCTCGAAGCGGTTGTCGATGAAGCGGTCCTTTCGGCTCGAAATCGTGAAGATGCCGTCGCGGCCGTAGCGGAACGTGTTGCCGGCGATGGTGACGTCGGGCGCATTCCACAGCGAGACACCGTTGCCAGCCTCGCTGAGACGCCCGCCACGCAGTCCCTCGATCTCGTTGCGGACGACGCGCGAACCCTGGGCGCCATGCACATAGACACCGAACAGGTTTTCCACCAGCCGGTTGTCCTCGATCTTGGCGCGCTCTGCCGTCTTCTGCAGGAATATCCCGGAATTCATCTCCTGCAGGTCGCGGCCGGATGCCCGGATGGTCACACCGCGGATCGTGACGTCGGGAGCGGTGACGGTGATGACGTTGCCGGAGCCGTCGCCGTCGAGCACCGCGCCACGGCTCCCAACCAGCTCCAGGGGACGGTCGATCCGGATCGAACCGTGATATTCCCCGGGGGAAAGTTCGACGACGTCGCCGGCGCGCGCGCCATCCAGCAGCGCCTGAAGCGGCTGCCCCGGCGCAGCCGTCAACGTCTCCGCATCGGCGAAGCCGGACAATCCGGCGGCGACCAGCGCCGCCGGAAACATGCGTAAGAGAAGACCCACGAGGTCGCTCCAATCAGACCGACGTCAAACCGACTTGGGTTCGACGAACATCCGGCCCTTCATCTCCATATGCATGGCGTGGCAGAACCAGGAGCAGTAGTACCAGTAGACTCCCGGCTTGTCGGCCGTGAAAGTCACCGACGAGGTGGCCATCGGGCCGATCTCCATGTTGATGCCGTAGTTGACGATGCAGAAGCCGTGCGTCAGGTCCTCGACCGCGTCGATATTGGTGATGAAGACGGTGACCTCATCGCCTTGCTTGACCTGGAACTGATCGAGGCCATAGGCGGGCGCGGTGGACGTCATGTAGACGCGCACCTTGTTGCCGTCGCGAATGATCTTCGAATCCGCCTCCAGATTGATGCCGTCCGCCTTGGCCTGCTTGACCGCATCGGCGAACATCGGATCCGCGCGATCGTAGATCGAGATCGGGTTGATCTTCGAGCGGTGGACGATGGTCGCGTCATGCGGCTCGGCGAAGCTCGGGCCGTCGTGCACCAGCTTCATCTGATCGCCCGAAATGTCGATCAGCTGATCATTCTCGGGCTTGAGCGGTCCGACGTTCAGGAAGCGATCCTTCGAGAACTTGTTCAGCGAGATCAGCCACTTTCCATCGGCCTCCTTGGTCTGGCCCATCGAGGAATGGTTGTGACCCGGCTGGTAGTGCACGTCGAGCTTCTGGATGATGGGATTGACCTTCTCACCCTTGAAAGCCCGCTTGGCGAGGTCGATGCTCCACTTGCAGACCTGGCTGTCGAGGAACAGCGTCGTGTAGGCGTTACCCTTGCCGTCATAGGCAGTATGCAACGGTCCGAGTCCCAGCTCGGGCTCCGCGACGACGACGTCGCGCGGCTTGATCTTGTCGTCGAACAGATCGTCGAATTTGCGCACGTCCATCACGGTCACGGTCGGCGAGAGCTTTCCGGCCGCCACGATGTGGATTCCGTCGGGCGCCGTGTTCATGCCGTGCGGATTATTCGAGACCGGAATGTAGCGGGTGTAAGCCGAGCCCTTGCGGCCGTCGATGACGGGCACGCCGTTCATTTCCTTGAAGTCGCCCTTCTTTACGGCCTCTTCGATCCGCTTGATGTTGAAGATGACGACCCAGTCCTGCTCGCTGGCGGTCATTTCGGCGAGCGTGACGCCTTCCTCGCCGTTGTAACAGGTCGCGAAGCAGTACTTGCCCTGGTAGTCGGCGTCGACATTGTCGAGATTTCCGCTGACGATCACCTGCCAGGCCACCTTCATCGTTTCGCCGTCGATCGCGCTGAAGATGGAGTGATACTGCTTGGGATCGTCGAGGACCTTGCCGTCATTGGGCAACGGCACGCCATCCTCGCCGTTGGCGAACACATAGCCCGTGCGCGGATATTTCTGCAGACGCAGACCGTGGACCGTGTGCTGGTTCGGCAGTTCGACGATCTTGTCGCATTTCATGATGTCGAGCCGCACCCGCGCGACGCGGCTGTTGGCCTTGTCGTTCATGTAGGCATAGCGACCGTCATAGGTGCCGTCCGTGAACGAAATATGGGGGTGGTGGAGATCGCCGTTCATGAACGTGCCGCCGCGGTTCTTGAGGAATTCGCGGGTGGCGGGCTGCATGCCTTCGGTCAGAACCTTGAGGCTTTCATTGGTCTGGCCCCAGCCGGTCGCACTGCAGCGGTTGAACACCGGAACACGCATCAATTCGCGCATCGAAGGAAGGCCGATGATGCGCATCTCGCCGGACTGGCCGCTCGAGAAGAACACGTAGTATTCGTCGAGCTCTCCCGGCGCGACCTCGGTCTTCTGCACCGCCGGCCTTGCCGCCGGCGCTTTCGGAGCTGCGTTCTTGGTCTGCGCGTCGGCAGACGAGACGAAGCCGCCGTCCTTCAGCGCCACTCCGCCCGCAAGGCCTACGCCCGCCGCAGCCGCCGTCGTTCCGAGCACTGCTCGCCGGCTAACGCCCTTTGCCTGTTCGTTCTCGCTCATGATTGCCTCCTCGGCTTTCGGTTCAGTTTGGTGGTGGAGTTGCGACGGGTGACGCCACGACAGGCTTGCCGCCGGCGGTGATGACGGTCGCGGGACCCTTGCCGCCTGAGCGCATCGCGGGCGAGGACATCGCCGCGAATTTCTCGCGCTTGAGCCGCACCTGGATCATGTGCGGGCAGCGGTGATCGTCGTAATAGAGTTCCTGGCAATGCATGCAGTAGATGCACTCATTGACGTTGATGTGACCCTCGGGATGGATCGACTGCACCGGGCATTCCTTGGCGCAGCGTTGGCAGGGTGACCCGCATTCTTCCCAGCGGCGGAGCCATTCGAAGGTTCGGATGCGGCCGGGGATCGCGAGCGCGGCGCCGAGCGGGCAGAGGTAGCGGCAGAAGAAGCGTTCGATGAAGAGTCCGATGACGAGCAGGGCGACTGCGTAGGCCACGAACGGCCAGCTTCGCGAAAACTTCAGGATGATCGCGGTCTTGAACGGTTCGACCTCGGCGAACCGCTCGGCCATGTCGACCGAATAGAGCGACAGGCCGAACAGACCGAGGAAGATGATGTACTTGATCGGCCATAGCCGTTCGTGCAGCCCCCACGGCACCGTTATCTGCGGCACCTTCAGCCATTTCGCGGCCGTGTTGGTGAGCTCCTGCAGTGCGCCGAAGGGACACAGCCAGCCGCAGAACGGGCCGCGCCCCCAGAACAGAAGCCCGCCGGCCGTTGCAGCCCACAGAATGAAGATCAGCGGCGCGGCGAGGAAGAACTCCCAGCGGAAGCCCGTCACCAGCGCATTGGTAAAGGTGACCACGTTGACGACGGAGAGCTGCGCGTTTGCGTACCAGCCGAGCCAGACCAGAACGAGGGCGAGATACCCCCGCCGCACCCAGGTGTAGAACACCGGGCGGCGCACGAGCAGATTCTGGAAGAAGAAGATACCGGTGAGGGTGGCCAGCATGAACGCGGTGATGCCGATCGAGACGGTGCTCGACCGCCAGATCCGCATCCACAACGGCTCGTCTGCATCCGGGGGCGGGGGGGCCGCAGCGGTGGCCTGCTGCGAGGCCGGAGGCGCCGCGCTCTCCGGTACCGTCACCGCACGCTGCTCGCGGCGTATATAACCGTCGGGCAGGGTGTAGCCGAGATCGAAAGTCAGGAACGCCTTGTCGCGGCCGCCGAGGCTGCGTTGTACCAGCAGTTGAAGCTGCCACGGCTGCGTCGGATCCAGGGTGAACTCAGGCGGGGTGACGAACAGGCCGATTTCCCTGAACTCGGGCGCGCCGACCGCGTCCAGTGCGCCAAGACGGGTGTGGTTGCGGTCGCGGAAGCGGGTGCTGTTGCCGTCCTGCAGGATTTCGATGCGGTCGAAGATGCCGCCGCGGACATAGGCCGACCCCTTGAAGGAGTAGGGGCCGTTGCCGGCGACGACGATGGCCTGCTGCCCCGGCTTCAGGCTGTCCTTCAGCCGCTGATAGCCGTCCTCGCCGAGCAGGCTGCGGCCGATCGTGGGCGCGGTCACGAGCGCCACGTAGAGCTCGATGAAGGTATCGCTCGCTTCACCCGGTTCGGGATACTGGCCCGCCGCGGCGCTGCCGGACTTCGCAAAGGCGTCGTTGATGTCGCCGATGCCGAGATGAAGCCGGCGTACCGAGCCATCGCCGACGAGGCTCTCCCAGTCGCGCACGTCACTGCGCGCGAGATCGAGCGTCTTGACGACGGGGGGAAGGGCTGCCGAAGCCGCCGCGCCGTCGCCGCCACCGACGCGACCGCTGCGAATGAGCTTGGATGCCGCACGGACGACACTGTCGCCCATTACCAGTACGGTAACGGTCGCGCCGCTCACGATGTCGACCTGCGGCGGCTTCTCGGCACCACTTGCGACCGGCTTCATGTCCTTGCCGATCAGGGCGTTCATGGCGGCGACGATGCGGGCCTCGGGAATGCCGACCAGCACGATCGGCTCCTTGTGATCGACGAGCTTGATTCCGGTGATGACGCCTTTCGGATCGATCCCGGCCAGCAAGTGAATCGGCTTGCCCGAGTACCCGACGGAGTTCGCGAAATCGGAGTTGAGGAAGATGAATCCCTGGAGCTGGTCGCCGCGGTACACTGGTACGATGGGCGGATCGCCTTGCGGCGGGCCGAAACGGTCCGCATTCGGGAAAAATTCCGCAGGCGTAATCTTCGGCAGGTATGTTGGTAAGTCACCGGCGGCGCATGCGGGCGAAATATAAGTCAGACACATCAGCAGCAAGCCTGCGAGCGCTAGCGCTGCACGCCTTGCGAAGGCGGTATCGTCATCCGGTCGCTTCAACATATCGATACAAATGCGATTTGCGCGACGGACAGAGGCGCGCGTGCCTTGATATCTTCTTCGATGATTTGTCGCCGCTGATATGCAACACTCATCGCGCGCGACTGACTCTGTCAACCCCGCTCTTGAGATTTGTGCGTGCGCGGAACCGGTTCAGAAATCTGCATGTGGAGTCCTTGGTATGCCATTCCTACGCACATCATTGCTCAGTGCTGAGCCCGCAGGTGTATTGGAGTCTCTCGACGAGCTCTTTGCGCTAGCGCATGCAATGGAGCAGGAAGCCGCCAACAGGTACGAATCTCTCGCACAAGACATGCGCGGGCAGGGCAAGGCTGATCTCGCCGAGGTATTCACTAAGCTCGCGGCCGCCGAGCGCGAGCACGTGGACAGCGTCACGCAGTGGTCGCAATCGCGCCGCGGCAAGAGCCCGGATCCCGCTTTGGTGCGTTGGGAAGCGCCGGAAGCGCTTGCCCCGGAAGCTGCCGCCGAAGTCAAGACATCGCGGCTGATGACACCGTACCGCGCGCTCGCCATGGCGGTCCGCAACGAAGAGCGAGCCTTCGCATTCTGGTCCTATCTCGCCGCCTATTCCAAGGACCCTGACATCAAGAGAGCATCCGAGGCGATGGCCAGGGAAGAGCTCGGCCATGTCGCGACGCTGCGGAAGGAGAGGCGCCGCGCCTATCATCACGAACACGAACGGAGCAGCGCCGACGCATCGACACCTCGGCCGCCACAAATCGATGCGCGGCGGCTCGAGCTTCGCCTGATTGCTCAACTTGGCGATATCGAACGGCGCCTGAGCGGGCCGGCCGCGGTCCGGACACGGGACATGCGCCAACAGACGATCGCGATGGCCGACGCCGCCGCGGGCCTCGGCAGCTTTCCGGCCTCCATGGAACGAAAGGATCCACTGGAGATCGCCGAAGCCCTGGTCGACGGCTACCTCGACGGCGCCGAGCGGTCGAGCGACGCAGCCCACCTCGAAAGCCTGCAGCACCTGGCCGAGCGCGCGATCTCGAGACTGGCCTGGCTGCGATCGCTTGCGGCGGAGTGACGCGCTTACGGCAACAATCAGAGCTGCCGCACTTCAGAGCCGCATGGCCGCTCGGCCGGGGCAGTGGCCGCAGGTCCTTCGGCGGGGAGCAGACACCAGGTGTGGCGATAGGCGCTCAGCTCAGGCGAGATCTGACTGGCAGGCCGCGTACGGCCATAGCCCAATCCGTAATTCGCATAAGGTATATTATGGAATATCTTTATGTGCAATTAGATCAATTGTTTAGGCGGAATTCCTGTCATCACACCTTCGCCCTCACGCGATTTTCGGTCCGGGCCTCGACGCTGCCCCGGTTCTCGACGGCTCCTGTGCACGGGGTTGTTTTTCAGATTTTGAATCCGGCCCATCTCTGCGAAAGCCGATATTGCCGGGACCTTGTCCGGCTGCAATAAGCGAGGCCTCGCGAGATCGCAGATGACCTTCAGGCCCTCCGTCCGTATAGGTTTGCGTCTCAGAACAACAACAAACTTCCGAGGAAGCAGACCCATGAGTTTTTCCCGACGCACGCTTCTCAAGGCCTCCGCCGCGACCGCGGTCCTGGGCGGCATCGGTGCGCCCCATGTGGCCCGCGCCCAGAGCGCCGAGTTCACCTACAAATACGCCAATAACCTGCCGGACACCCATCCGCTGAACGTACGCGCCAAGGAGATGGCGGCGGCGATCAAGACCGAGACCAACGGCAAGTTCGACCTCCAGATCTTCCCGAACAACCAGCTCGGGTCCGACACCGACATGCTGAGCCAGATCCGCTCCGGCGGCGTCGAGTTCTTCACGCTATCGGGCCTGATCCTGTCGACCCTGGTGCCGGCGGCCTCCATCAACGGCATCGGCTTCGCGTTCCCGGACTACGACACGGTCTGGAAGGCCATGGACGGCGACCTCGGCGCCCATGTCCGCGGCGAGATCAAGAAGGCCGGCCTCGAGGTCATGGACAAGATCTGGGACAACGGCTTCCGCCAGACCACCTCGTCGAGCAAGCCGATCACCGGCCCTGATGACCTCAAGAGCTTCAAGATCCGCGTGCCGGTGTCGCCGCTGTGGACCTCGATGTTCAAGGCGTTCGACGCGGCGCCCGCCTCGATCAATTTCAGTGAGGTCTATTCGGCGCTCCAGACCAAGATCGTCGAAGGCCAGGAGAACCCGCTGGCGATCATCTCCACTGCCAAGCTCTACGAGGTGCAGAAGTACTGCTCGCTGACCAACCACATGTGGGACGGCTTCTGGTTCCTGGCCAACCGCCGCGCCTGGGAGAAGCTGCCGCAGGACGTGCGCACCGTCGTCGCCAAGAACATCAACGCCGCTGCCGTCAAGGAGCGCGAGGACACCGCCAAGCTCAATGCCAATCTGCAGCAGGAGCTCGCGGCCAAGGGCCTGACCTTCAATCAGCCCACGGTGGCGCCGTTCCGCGACAAGCTGCGGACCGCCGGCTTCTATGCCGAGTGGAAGGGCAAGTATGGCGATCAGGCCTGGGACCTCCTGGAAAAGGCCGTCGGCAAGCTGTCGTAACGCGTTGGGGCCATCATGGCTCATGTCGAGGTCGAGGTGACCGCAGTGGTGGGCGAGGCGGCGTTTCAGTCCCCTCGCCGACCTTCCGTGCTGGCTTCGGTCGAGCGCATGCTCGGTCTCGTCGTCGAAATCCCGGCGGCGATCCTGGTCGTCGCCGAGATCGTGATCCTGTTTGCAGGCGTAGTCGCGCGCTACGGCCTGCACCGGCCGCTGATCTGGTCGGACGAGCTCGCCTCGATCCTGTTCCTGTGGCTCGCCATGCTGGGCGCAGCGGTGGCGTTCCGCCGCTCCGAGCACATGCGTATGACCGCGATCGTCGCCAGCGCCAAGCCTGCCATGCGGGCCTATCTGGATCTGGTCGCGACCTCGGCGGCGCTGGCGTTCCTGGTCCTGATCGTCTGGCCGGCCTGCGACTACGCCTACGAAGAGAGCTACATCACGACGCCGGCGCTGCAGATCTCCAATATGTGGCGCGCCGCCGCGCTGCCGGCCGGCATCGGGCTGATGGCGGCCTTTGCCTTGTTGCGGCTGCTGCGCGCGGCCGATTACCGGATGGTCGCAGCTGCCGTCGTCAGCGTTGCCGTGATCACCGGCCTGTTCTGGCTGGCGGAGCCGTTGCTGCGGCCGCTCGGCAATCTCAACCTCATCATCTTCTTCGTCGGCGTCGCCGGCTTCTGCGTCTTTGCCGGCGTTCCCATTGCGTTCGGCTTCGGCCTTGCGATCTTCGGCTATCTCGCGCTGACCACGCGCACGCCAGTCATGGTGCTGGTCGGGCGGATGGACGAGGGCATGAGCCACCTCATCCTGCTCTCGGTGCCGCTGTTCGTGTTCCTGGGGCTCCTGATCGAGATGACCGGCATGGCGCGGGCCATGGTGGCGTTCCTGGCGAGCCTGCTCGGCCATGTCCGCGGCGGCCTGCATTACGTGCTGGTCGGCGCCATGTACCTGGTCTCTGGCATATCAGGCGCCAAGGCCGCGGACATGGCGGCCGTTGCGCCCGTGCTGTTTCCGGAGATGAAACAACGCGGCGCCAAGCCCGGCGATCTCGTCGCGCTTCTGGCGGCGACCGGAGCGCAAACCGAAACCATTCCACCGAGCCTCGTGCTGATCACGATCGGCTCGGTGACGGGCGTCTCGATCGCCGCCCTGTTCACCGGCGGCCTGCTGCCCGGCGTCGTGCTCGCGATCACGCTCTGCATGCTGGTGTGGTGGCGCTACCGCCACGAGGACATGAGCCATGTCCGACGCGCCAGCGGTGGCGAGATCGGCAAGACGTTCTTCGTCGCCCTGCCCGCGCTGGCGCTGCCCTTCGTGATCCGCTACGCCGTGGTCGAGGGCATCGCGACCGCGACCGAAGTCTCCACCATCGGCATCGTCTATGGCGCCCTGGTCGGCCTCCTCATCTACCGCCGGTTCGACTGGTCGCGGCTGTTTCCGATGCTGGTCGAGACCGCGGCGCTGTCGGGCGCCATCCTGCTGATCATCGGCACGGCGACAGGTATGGCCTGGGGCCTGACCCAATCAGGCTTCTCGCGCTCGCTGGCGGCGGCCATGACCGGATTGCCCGGGGGAGCGGCGACCTTCATCGCCGTGTCGATCCTGGCCTTCACCATCCTCGGCAGCGTGCTGGAGGGCATCCCGGCGATCGTGCTGTTCGGGCCGCTGCTGTTTCCGATCGCCCGGGCCGTCGGCGTGCACGAGGTGCACTACGCCATGGTGATCATTCTCGCCATGGGCATCGGACTATTCGCCCCGCCCTTCGGTGTCGGCTATTATGCCGCCTGCGCCATCGGACGCGTCGATCCGGCCGAAGGCATCCGCCCGATCTGGGGCTATCTGCTGGCGCTGCTGGTGGGATTGATCATCGTCGCGATCTTCCCGTGGATCTCGATCGGATTCCTTTGAGGCGTTTGACGGAGGGTGTCGATGAGTGAGCGGCAGAACCAGTACAATATCGGGCTCGACAGGACACCCGCCAACTACGTGCCGCTGAGTCCGCTCAGCTTCCTCGCGCGCAGCGCCGCCGTCTATCCCGATCATGTCAGCACGGTCTATGAGGGCCGCAGCTTCACCTGGGCGCAGACCTATGAGCGCTGCAGGCGCTTCGCGTCCTGGCTCGCGCGCAAGGGCATCGGCGTCGGCGATACCGTGGCGGCGATGCTGCCGAACATCCCGGCGATGAACGAGGCGCATTTCGCCGTGCCCATGACCGGCGCCGTGCTCAACGCGCTCAACATCCGCCTCGATGCGCCTTCGATCGCATTCCAGCTCGACCATGGCGGCGCGAAGATCATCCTGGTCGATCCCGAGTTCTCGGGCGTCATAAGTGACGCGCTGGCGCAGATGAGCGGGCCAAAGCCATTCGTCGTCGACGTCGACGACGCATCGTTCAAAGGCGGCAGTCGCATCGGCGAGATCGAATATGAAGCGGCAGTCGCGGAAGGTGATCCCGCGTTCACGGCGATTCCGCCAAAGGACGAGTGGGATGCGATCGCGCTGAGCTACACCTCTGGCACGACCGGAAATCCCAAGGGCGTCGTCACCCATCATCGCGGCGCCTATCTCAACGCCGTCAGCAACATCCTTGCCGGCAATCTCGGCCAGCATCCGGTCTATCTCTGGACGCTGCCGATGTTCCACTGCAACGGCTGGTGCTTCCCCTGGACTATCGCGGCGGCCGCCGGCATCAATGTCTGCCTGCGCAAGGTCGAGCCGACCAGGATCTTCGAGCTGATCAAGAGCCGCGGCGTCACCCACATGTGCGGCGCGCCGATCGTCTACAACACACTGATCAACGCACCCGATGCGCCCAAGGGCGGTGCGGCCCGCCGCGTCGTCGGCCTGATCGCCGGCGCCGCGCCGCCGGTCGCGGTGCTCGAAGGTGCAGAGAGCATCGGCATCAAGCTGACCCATGTCTACGGCCTGACCGAGGTCTACGGCCCCGCCTCCGTCTGCGCCGAGCAGCCCGGCTGGGACGAGCTTCCGCCGGCCGAGCGCGCGCGCATGAAGCGCCGGCAGGGCGTGCCCTACCCGCTCGAGGAAGGCGTCACCGTCATCGATCCGCAGACGATGCAAGAGGTGCCGCGCGACGGCGAAACCATCGGCGAGGTCATGTTCCGCGGCAACATCGTGATGAAGGGCTATCTCAAGAACGAGAAGGCGACCAGGGAAGCCTTCGAGGGCGGCTGGTTTCACACCGGCGATCTCGGCGTGCTCGACGAGCACGGCTACGTCATCATCAAGGACCGCTCCAAGGACATCATCATCTCCGGCGGCGAGAACATCTCCTCCGTCGAGGTCGAGGACATCCTCTACAAGCATCCGGCCGTGCTGTTTGCCGCCGTGGTGGCAAAGCCCGATCCGAAATGGGGCGAAGTGCCCTGCGCCTTCGTCGAGTTGAAGGACGGCGCCAGCGCGAGCGAAGCCGACATCATCGCGTTCTGCCGCAAACACATGTCGGGCTTCAAGACACCGAAGGCCGTCGTGTTCGGGCCGATCCCGAAAACGTCCACGGGCAAGATCCAGAAGTTCCTGCTGCGCAACGAAGTGGGATCAGTGAAGGCGATCTCGGCCTGAGCTGATTTCCCATTTCAAATGCGGATCGACGCCGGCGGCGCCGGGAAGTCTCGGCAGCGTTGAGGCTCCCGCTCCATTGCCGGCGAGGCCGTATCGCGCCAGGCCGGTGCGCTCAGTGCGTCTCGAGCCGCAGCCCGTCAAAAGCGGGCACGACGCCCGCGGGCAGCGATTGCCGGATCACTTCGTAATCGACGTCGGCCGTCATGTTGGTGATGACCGCGCGCTTCGGCTTGAACCGTTCGATCCAGGACAGCGCGTCGTTGATGCTGAAATGGCTGACATGGTTGGTGTAGCGCAGGCCGTCGACGATCCAGAGGTCCAGATTCTCCAGCGCGCCCCAGCTCTCGCGCGGGATGTCGTTGAGGTCGGGTGTGTAGGCCGCATCCCCGATGCGGTAGCCGAGCGCGGGAATGTTGCCGTGCTGCACCAGGAAGGCCGTCATCGTCACGGCGCCGCCCTTCCCCAGAACAGTCTGGCTTTCGCCAGCTTCGATCGAATGCCGCGTCAGGATCGGCGGATAGTCGCTGCCCTCCGGCGAGATGAAGCAATAGGAGAACCGCGACAGGATGTCCTTGGCCGTCGACTGGTTGAAATAGGTCGGGATACGACGGCGCATGTGCATCACGACCGAACGCAAATCGTCCATGCCGTGGGTCTGATCGGCGTGCTCATGCGTCAGGAACACCGCGTCGATGTGATCGACATTGGTCGAGAGCAATTGCTCGCGCAGATCCGGCGAGGTGTCGATCAGGATGCGCGTGGTGCCGTGCTCGGAGGTCCGTTCGACCAGCAGCGAGCAGCGGCGGCGGCGGTTCTTGGGATTGTTGGGATCGCAGGCACCCCAGCCGAGCGCCGGGCGCGGCACGCCGGCGGAGGAGCCGCAGCCCAGGATGGTCAGCGTCAGCGTCATGCGGCTCCCGGTTTCAAGCTTTCACCTTCGAGAACAGGCGGAAGAAGTTTTCGCTGGTCTGGCGCGAGATCTCGTCAAGCGACACGCCGCGCGTCGCGGCCAGCACTTTTGCGACCTCGACTACATGAGCGGGCTCGTTGCGTTTGCCCCGGAACTTGCCGGGCGCAAGATAGGGCGAGTCCGTTTCGACCAGAATGCGATCGGCCGGCAGTTCGGCCGCCAGCGCCCGCAAGGTCTCCGATTTCTTGAAGGTCAGGATGCCCGTGAAACCGATATAGAGCCCGAGTGACACCGCTTTCAGCGCCAGCTCGCGCCCGCCGGTGTAACAATGCAGCACGGCGCGAAACGCCCCCTTGGCCGCCTCCTCTTCCAGGATGCGCGCGCAGTCCGCGTCGGCCTCGCGGGTGTGGATCACCAGCGGCAGGCCGGTGGTGCGGGCGGCGGCGATGTGGGCGCGAAAGCCCCTCGCCTGCGCCTCTGGCGAGCCGTTGTCGTAGAAATAATCGAGCCCGGCCTCGCCGAGCGCGACGACTTTGGGATGCTCCGTCAACGCAACCAGCTCGTCCGGCGCGATACCGTCCTCCTCATCCGCGTTATGTGGATGAGTGCCGACCGAGCAGTAGACATCGTCATAGCGTTCAGTGATGGCCAGAAGCTGGTCGAGCTTCCGGACCCGGGTCGAGATCGTGACCATGCGGCCGATGCCGGCCGCGCGTGCCCGCGATACGATCCCGTCGAGATCTTCCGCAAAATCCGGAAAATCCAGATGGCAGTGGCTGTCGACCAGCATCGCGCAAACGTCCTAGGCTGCCGGCTCGATGTAGCGCGGGAACGCCGGCGTTGGCGCCGGCAGGGTCGAGCCGGGTGCGATGCGCTTGGAACCGCCGAGCATGACGAAGTTGCGCTCCCCGTCCGGGATGCCGAGGCTGTCGAGCAGCAATCCTGAAGCGGTCGGCATCGCTGGCTGCGCCAGGATCGCGATCTGGCGCACGACTTCGGCCGTGACGTAGAGCACCGTCTTCTGCCTGGCCGGGTCGGTCTTGGCGAGCGCCCACGGCGCCTCGCCCGCGAAATAGCGGTTGGCCTCCGCAACCACGGCCCAGACGGCGTTGAGCCAGTGATGGATCTGCTGCGTTGCCATGGCCTCGCGCGATGCGGCGACCATGCCGTCGGCCATCGCCAGGATTGCCCTGTCGTTGGCGCTGAATTCGCCGGGCTCGGGCAGCACGCCGCCGAGTTGCTTGGCGATCATCGACAGCGAACGCTGCGCGAGGTTGCCAAGATCGTTGGCGAGGTCGGCGTTGATGCGCGCCACGATGGCCTCGTGGTTGTAGTTGCCGTCCTGTCCGAACGGCACCTCGCGCAGGAAGAAATAGCGCACCTGGTCGACGCCGTATTGGTCGGCAAGATTGAAGGGATCGACGACGTTGCCGACCGACTTCGACATCTTCTCGCCCCTGCTGAACAGGAAGCCGTGGGCATAGACCCGCTTCGGCAGCGGGATGCCGGCCGAAAGCAGGAACGCCGGCCAATACACCGCGTGGAAACGGATGATGTCCTTGCCGATGATGTGCACATCGGCCGGCCAATAGCGCCAGTTTTTGTCGCTCTCATCGGGGAAGCCGACGCCGGTGATGTAGTTGGTCAGCGCGTCGACCCAGACATACATCACGTGCTCTTCGTCGCCAGGCACCTTGACGCCCCAATCGAAGGTGGTGCGCGAGATCGAGAGATCACGCAGGCCGCCTCTGACGAAGCTCACCACCTCGTTCTTGCGGGAATCCGGCCCGATGAAATCGGGATGTTCCGCATAGAGCTTCAAGAGCCTGTCCTGGTATGCCGACAGGCGGAAGAAATAGCTCTTCTCCTCGACCCATTCGACCGGCGTGCCCTGCGGGCCGAGCCGGACGCCGTCATCGTTCAGGCGCGTCTCATCCTCAGCGTAATACGCCTCGTCCCGCACGGAATACCAGCCGGCATAGATGTCGGCATAGATATCGCCGCTCGCTTCCATGCGCCGCCAGATCTCCTGGCTGGAGCGATGATGCTGCTCCTCGGTGGTGCGGATGAAGCGGTCGAACGACACGTTCAGACGCTCGTCCATCTCCTTGAAGCGACCGGCATTGCGGGCAGCGAGCGCGGATACGGCCATGTTCTCGCCGGCCGCCGTCTGCACCATCTTCTGGCCGTGCTCGTCGGTACCGGTCAGGAAGAACACGTCCTTGCCGTCGAGCCGCGCAAAACGCGCGAGCACGTCGGTCGCGATCGCCTCATAGGCGTGGCCAATATGCGGACTGCCGTTGGGATAGGCGATGGCGGTCGTGATGTAGAAGACGTTGTCGCGTGCGGGGGCGGCAACGGGCGCGGCAGCCTTTGGTGCGGCTGCGGGCGCTGCGGCTTGCGGAGCTGCAGCGGGCTTCGGCGCGCGCGGGGCCTTCGGCTTGGCAGCCTTCGGCGGCGTGGCGGCGGGGGCCGGCGCTGCGATCACAGGCGCGACCAGCCTCGCCTTCTTGGCCACCGTCTTCGCAGGTAACTTGGCGGGGGTCTTGGCTGATTTGTTGGCTGGCTTCTTGGCGGCCTTCTTCACAGCCTTCTTGGCGACAGCCGGCTTCTTCGCAGCCTTCTTGACCGCCTTCTTTGCCGTCTTCACGGCGCTCTTCTTCGCGCCCTTCTTGGCCGTGGCCTTCTTGGTCTTCTTGACTTTCTTGGCCGCCTTGGCGTTGGCCTTGGACGCGCGCGCCTTCACGGCCTTCTTTGCGGCTTTCTTCGCAGCCTTGTTGCGGCCCTTGCCTTTAGCAGTTTTCTTAGCTCGCGTTGCCACGACGAATTCCTTTACCGGCTTCTCGAAATCTGGAGACGAACCTGGGTTCGATTATTGATTTGCGCATGATCTTTCGGAAAACCGCTGCGCACTGTTCCGGATCATGCTTTAGCGCGTTGCGTCCGCCAGCCAGCCGAACACCGAGAAAACCAAGGGCTTTCGTTCCAGATTGTAGGTTTCGGTGTCGCGCGCGGCGCGGACGATCTTTTCCCATACCTCGGCTAGGCGCGCAAGGCGCGGCAGGTTCTGGTTGGCATTGGCCTCGTCCGCATGCAGGCGTTCCGCGATCCAGCGATCGATGCCGTCGATGAAGGCCGCGAGCGCGACGCGGTCACTGGTGCCGAGCGAATCGCCGAGCGTGTGCAATTCGCGCGGATCGACCTGCGGCAGGCGCGCGAGCAGCGCCGCCGTGCGCTGCTGGAGCTTGAGCGCGTCGCCGCCGAGGAGAGTCAGAGCCCGTGCAACGCTGCCCTCTGAGGCCTCCGCCGCCTCGCGCAGCGCTGGATCGTTCGGATCGAGCTCGGCCGCCGACGCCGCCGCCCCGATCACATCATTCGTGGCGAGCGATCGCAGGCGAAGCTTGCGACAGCGCGACTGGATGGTGGCGAGCACGCGCGCGGGCGCGTGGCTCACCAAGAGGAACAGCGATTGCTGCGGCGGTTCCTCGAGGATTTTCAACAGCGCGTTGGCCGCGTTCGGATTGAGCTCGTCGACGGTATCGACGATGCAGACGCGCCAGCCTTCGGCCGCGGCAGTCGAGCCGAAGAAGCCGATCGTCTCGCGCGTCTCGTCCACGGTGATCACGGTGCGCATCACGCCGCGATCGTTGGCGGTACGCTCCAGCGTCAGCAGGCCGCCATGCGAGCCGGCCGCCACCTGCCGCGCCACGGCGTCATCGGGATCGATCGCGAGGTCTTCGGCGCGCTGCACGGAAGGCGCAAGCGGCTGGCCATGGGCTAGCACGAAGCGCGCCATGCGATAGGCCAGGGTCGCCTTGCCGATGCCCTGCGGCCCGCCGATCAGCCAGGCGTGAGGGATGCGGCCGCTGCGATAGGCCGTCAACAGCGCGGTCTCCGCCTCGCGATGACCGAACAGTTTCGATGTCTCGCGCGGATGCGGAATGCCGGTTTCGCGCTCGGTCTGACGCGGGCTCATACGGAAACCGCCGAGGCTGGCGTGGGAAGAAGACGATCGCGCAGCGCCGTCCAGACACGGCCCGCAACCGTGTCAGGGTCGGAATTGGCGTCGATCAGCACGCAGCGTGCGGGATCGTCCTCGGCAATCTTGCGATAGGCCTCGCGCAGGCCCTGGTGGAAGCTCAGCTTCTCGCCCTCGAACCGGTCCGGCGTGCCACCGCCCCGGCGCGCGGCGGCGCGTTGCAGGCCGATCTCGACCGGCAGGTCGAGGATGATGGTGAGGTCCGGCTTGAGATCGCCGATCGTGACCCGCTGCATCGCGTTGATCAGGCCCTCAGGCACTTGGCCGAGGCTACCCTGATAGGCCCGCGTCGAGTCGGCGAAGCGGTCGCACAGCACCCAGGTCCCCTGGTTGAGCGCAGGCAGGATCACGGTGCGGACATGGTCATCGCGCGCGGCGGCAAACAGCAGCGTCTCCGCCTCGGGGCCGAGCAGCCTGCCCATGCCCGACAGCACCAGATGACGCATGATCTCGGCGCCCGGCGAGCCGCCCGGCTCCCGGGTGACGCGGATGCGGAGCTTTGCCGCCTTGAGACGGTCGGCGAGCTTCTTGATCTGGGTCGACTTGCCGGTGCCCTCGCCGCCTTCAAAGGTGATGAAGCGTCCGCGTCCGGACGGCCGCTGTGGCGCGCTCTCACTCATGATCAGAGCTTCTCGGCGCCTGCGCGGAACATGCCGATCACGAGCTCGCTGGCGCCGTCGATCGCGCGTCGCACGGTCGAGCCGGTGCCGATCGCTTCGGCCGCATAGACCGGCGTCTCCACCGCGATGTTGCCGCTACGCCAGACCTTGACCACGCCGACCCGTTGGCCGGCCTCGACCGGCGCCCGCACCGGACCGCTATAGACGACGCGCGCAATCAGCTTGTCGCTGCCGTTCTTGTGCACCATCACCTTCACCGGAGTCTTGGCGACGAGCTTGACCGAACGGCTCTCGCCGCCGAACACCTTGGCGTAGCCGACCGGCTGCTCGGCCGCGATCAGCGTGCGGGTCTCGAAATTGCGGAAACCCCACTCCAGCATTTTCTTGGCTTCCGTGGCGCGATCCTCGGGATCTTCCAATCCGTTGACGACGACGATCAGCCGCGTGCCGTTCTGCACGGCCGAGCCGACCATACCGTAGCCGCCCTCCTTCGTATAACCGGTCTTCAGGCCGTCGGCGCCTTCCATCGAGTTGAGCAGCGGATTGCGGTTGGGCTGGCGGATCTTGTTCCAGGTGTACTCCTTCTCGCCGAACAGTTTGTAGAATTCGGGGAAGTCCAGGATAATGTGCCGGGCGAGGATTCCGAGCTCGCGCACCGTCATCTTGTTGGCGGGGTCGGGCAAGCCGTTGGAGTTGCCGAAGGTCGACTTGGTCATGCCGAGCTCACGCGCGCGCTTGGTCATGAAGTCGGCCGCGAAGATCTTCTCGTTGCCGGCCATGGCCTCGGCAAGCGCGATGCAGGCATCGTTGCCGCTCTGGATGATCGCGCCGTGCAGGAGATCGTCGACCGAGACCTTGCTGTTGATGGCGGCAAACATGGTCGAGCCGCCCGAGGGCGCGCCGCCCCGGCGCCAGGCATTCTCGCTGATCCGGTACTCGTCGGTGAGCTTGATGTCGCCCTTCTTGATGGCATTGAAGACGACTTCCGCCGTCATCAGCTTCATCATGCTGGAGGGCGCGCGCAGCTCGTCGGCGTTCTTCTCGAACAGCACGCTGCCTGAGGAGGCCTCGATCAGGATCGCAGTCGGGGCATCGCCGTCGAAGCCGGCATCGTCCGGCTTCTTGGCCCCCTGGATGCTCTGGTTGGCGGCCAGAAGTGCCCCGCTCCAGACGACGCCCACGACCACAGCCGTCGCGATCAGCCCGCGCACCAGCGCCCTCGCGGTGAAGCGGCTGCGACGAAGCGAAGAAGGACGAAATGCCATGGCCAAGCCCTGAGAGCGGCGTTCTAACAGCTGGAACCGGTGCGAACAACACGACGTTGGACGCCTGCCGCGAGATTGCACGATTCTCGCCGCGCCCCTATCGTGGCGCCTTATGTTTCTCGACCAAACCCCTGAAACAAGGCGGAAAAGCGATGTCTTCCACCCGCGTGATCAAGGCCAACGGCATCGATCTCTTCATCCGCGAAGCCGGCCAGGGTCCGCTGGTCGTTCTGTGCCATGGCTGGCCGGAGCTGTCCTATTCCTGGCGCCACCAGATCCCCGCGCTCGCCGCGGCCGGGTTTCACGTCGTCGCCCCCGACATGCGCGGCTACGGCCAAAGCGCCGCGCCGCCTGAGGTTGCCGCCTACTCGATCTTCGACACGGTCGGCGACGTGGTCGGCCTGGTGCAGGCGCTCGGCGAAACCAAGGCGATGGTGGTCGGCCACGATTGGGGCGCGCCGGTCGCCTGGCACGCGGCGCTGTTCCGCCCGGACATCTTCACGGCGGTCGCCGGCCTTAGCGTGCCGCCGCCGTTCCGCGGCCGCGGCAAGCCGCTCGACCTCTTGCGCCAGGGCGGCGTCACCAATTTCTACTGGCAGTACTTCCAGGCGCCCGGCGTCGCCGAGGCCGAGCTGGAACGCGACGTCGCCCGCACCATGCGCATCGTGCTCGGCGGACGCGGCCTTGCCGATCCCACCGCCGCCATGTTCGTGCAGGAGGGCAAGGGCTTTCTCAGCCACGCGACCGCCGAGGAGACGCTGCCCGCCTGGCTCGGCGAGGCTGATCTGGCCTATTTCACCGAGAGCTTCCGCAAGTCCGGCTTTCGCGGCGGGCTGAACTGGTACCGCAACATCGACCGCAATTGGGAGCTGACGGCACCCTGGCAGGACGCGCAGATCCATCAGCCCTCGTTGTTCATCGCCGGCTCCAGGGACGCCGTCATCACCGGCCTGATCGGCGCCAAGCGCGTCAACGAGCTCGAGCGCGTGCTGCCCAATCTGAAGCGAAAGCTGATCATCGAGGGCGCCGGCCATTGGGTGCAGCAGGAACGGCCCGACGAGGTGAACGCGGCGCTGGTGCAATTCCTGAACGAAAGCGCAGTCTAGTAGAGCCCGCGGCCGCTCAGGATGCTGCGGGCCTCGGCGGCCCCGTCGGCCGACGACGGCGCATTCTCGGCGGCGTAGCGGCCGTCCTCTTCATAGGACACGGCGCGGGCGTTGTGGACCGCCCGGCCCCGGCTGCGGCTCGAGGCCGACATTTCCGAGGTCGCGTTGAGCGAGGCCATGTCGGCGGAAGTGGTGCCGAGATTATAGGGCCGCCCCTCCGGCATCGGCACGTCGCCGCGAATGGCACCGCGGCTCGATCCCGGCAATTCCGGCACGAAGGGCTTGGCCGAGGCGACCCGGACCATCGAGGGCGACGGCGCCGGAACGCCGGTGCGCAGGGTCGCCAGAAGCTGGCGGTCGTCGGAGCCTTCGAGCGGCGCCCGGCCGACATATTCGACGCGGACCTTGGCGACGCCATTGCCTTTGAATTCAAGCAGTTCGGCCGCCTTGTTCGAGACGTCGATGAGGCGGTTGCCGTGATAGGGCCCGCGGTCATTGACGCGCACGATCAGCGACTTGCCGTTCGAGACATTGGTCACCCGCGCATAGGACGGCATCGGCAGGGTCGGATGCGCCGCGGTCAGCGAGGTCATGTCGAACACTTCGCCATTGGCGGTCAGGCGGCCGTGGAAGTCGTCGCCGTACCAGGACGCCATGCCCTCGGCGCGATAGTTGACGTCTTCCTCCGGCACGTAGGTCCGGCCCGCCACGACATAGGGCTTGCCGACGCGGTAGGTGCCGCCGCCCTTCGGGACCGGATCCCCCAACGCCACGACCCGGGGGCTCGAGGACACGCCGTATTTCGGATCGACGCGGCTGGCGAATTTGTTGGAGGAGGCGCAATTGGCAAGCGCAACGCAGGCCGCGACCGCCGCAGCACCACGCGCGGCCCGCAAAACCGAATCTGACCGACGGATCCCCATGCGCCCCAAATACCACTTTGCCGGAGGCGTACCCAACCCGCTTTGGCCACGGGGAGCGCTGTCCGGTCCTCTAATCCGAGGCGGCCCACCACCGCGTCGGAAGCGGTAACGATAACGCAACCCGAACACGGCGGAAATGGGGAGCCCACAGCGATCCCGCCGGGATGGTAAACGAGACGTTCGCATTTTTCCGTTGTTCTACGGAGCGATGGCACCGACTCTGTGCCACGGCTGGACATTCTGTTGCGCCAAATCCTCACTCCACCCCCATTGTCGCTGCCTTCACTGGAATTCTTTTGACTGTGCAAGGCCGCACGCGTTCTCTCGGATGCAAGGGCGGGATTTGGAATTTAACGATGATCGAGACGGTTTCGGCACTGATGGGTCTGGTAAGCGCGGGGATCTTCCTGGCCCATGCGTTTGAAGGTTACCGCACGAGGGCCTGAGGGCACTCGCGCGATCGGCAAGCATCACCTCTTTCAAGCGGCGCGTTCGGACAATTTTGATCGATCCGACCGAGCATCGAAAACGAGAGCGGCAGGTGTCACATGCGCAACCATGACCTGGTATCTGACGGCTTCCTGGCATTGACCGCCGGCGGCTTGGTCCTGCTCTGCTCGAGCCTCGTGGCACTGGCGTTCGCCTGAGCCCCGCTCCGCTTCGTTACCCTCCAGCACAGCTCCATCAGGCGCATCAGGCGCCGATGTCCCGCTCCCAATCCGTTGATTGAATTCCCGCGTTCGCTGCCTCGACTCATTTCCAGAGGCCATCACCAACGAGGGTGACGCGAATGCTTGCCGAGAAATTCTTCCTGGTCCTGGAATCCCTGATCCGCGGCGACCGCTCCTATCCCGACGGCAGCCCCCGGGTCATCAGCACCTCCCCGCACGTGCCGGTCAGGCTGCCGGCGCAGAAATAGCCGGCGTCAGGCGCCGCTCTCAGCGCAGGCCCAGCACGGAGCGACGATAGAAGCCGTCACGGGCCTCGTTCAGGCAGACGAAGCTGCCGTCGAACCCCTGGCCGTACCGCTTCTGACCCTTGCGGTAGTAGATGCCCTTCCTGAAGTCGAGCCAGACCACCTTGTCGTGCGGGCAATGACGCTGCGCCTGCGCCTCGTAGCGAAACGGCGTCAGCGGTGTCGCCGAGACCTCCGCGGTGCCCGCGCCGATCATGATCGCGCCGGCGAGCGCGATGCCGCCGGACCATCTGCGAAAGCCGCTCCTCGTCACTCCCCGCCTCCCGATCCACATCGTCGCGCGATGGCCGTTCGGCACGCTAGCACGAAATGGCCAGGTCCGCCGAAGGCGAGACACGCGGGGCGTCTTCCGCCGGCCATGTTGTCGGGCTAGATAAAAGCGATCGTTTCGATTGCGAGGATGCAGCCTGAATGTCGGTTGAGCCTTCACCCCAATCCGAACCTCGTGCCGAACCCCGTTCGCCCCCGCCGCGCCTGGGCCTGCTGCCGATGATCATCTTCGGCTCGCGCTGGCTGCAGCTGCCGCTCTATCTGGGACTGATCGTGGCGCAGTGCGTCTATATCGCGCTGTTCCTGAAAGAGCTCTGGCACCTCTCCTGGCACGCCCTCGATCTCACCGAGCAGCAGATCATGATGAGCGTGCTGGCGCTGATCGACGTCGTGATGATCTCCAATCTGCTGGTGATGGTGATCGTCGGCGGCTACGAGACGTTCGTCTCGCGGCTCGACCTGCAGGGCCATCCCGACGAGCCGGAATGGCTCGGCCACGTCAATGCAAGCGTCCTCAAGATCAAGCTCGCCATGGCCATCATCGGCATCTCCTCGATCGCGCTGCTGCGCACCTTCATCGAGGCCGGCAATCTCGGCTCGAACCGCGCCGGCTTCACCGAGACCGGCGTGATGTGGCAGGTGCTGATTCACCTCACCTTCGTCGTTTCGGCGATCGGCATTGCCTATGTCGACAAGCTCGGTGACTCCGGCACGCGCAAGCAGGCCGAGTGAGGCTACCAACGTCGGCCTTATTGCTTGTCCACTTCGAGCTGCGCCAGCGCCTGGTGCAGGCACTCCTGAAGCTTCAGCGCGACCTGCTCACGCGCGATGCCCTTGGCGGCGAGATCGCCTGACACCTTGTCCACGACATCGGCGATCGCCCGGCTCTCCAGATGGTCCGTCACCAGCGTGGTTGCGTAGCTTGCCGCGGCATCGCCGCTGAGCCCGAGCTGGCCTGCAGCCCAGAGCCCGAGCAGCTTGTTGGACCGGGCGGTGGCCTTGAACATGAACTCCTCGTCGTGGACGAATTTGGCCTCAAAGCCCTGCTCGCGCTTGTCGAACGTGGTCATGGTCAGCTCCATTTGCACTTGCGCTGATGGGTGTCGGACTGGCTGGGGGCGAACGTCTCCGTGCTTCACGTCAGTTCGGATCAGTTGAAGCTTCCGGCGGAAGCCAAACGCCGTCAAGCCTGCCGATGCGCCCCCGCGCCGGGCGCGTGCATGGCCCGCACAAGCCCGGCGCCAGCCGACTTGGCTAGGCAGAGACCGTTTACCGATCGTTAAGCAGACTCAGCGCCGCATGGCTTGGGGCATACCGAGAGCTGACGCATGAACAAAGAGCTGCGGGAGTTTCGACGGCTTGAACGGGTCTGCCTGGAGCAGGCCGCCCTCTCCACCATGGACCTCGCGCGAAGCGGGCTGCTCAAAGTCGCCGACGATTGCCGCATCGCAGCCGAAGCCATCGAAGCGCAATCGCCCCGTGGCGCGTTCACAGGTGCCGTCCAGGCGCTGAGGCTGGCCTGGAGCGCGACGAGGACGCCGAACCGGCACTAGCCGGCGGCATCGCACGGACAGATCGCGTCAGAATATTGCCCGAGGGACCCGCGCAGGATCAGGCCTTCGCCGCCGCCGCCTCGCGCGCCAGCCGTTCGGCCCTCAGCCGCTCCTTGTTGGCGTAAAACGCCTTCTGCGCCTCTTCATGGTCGCGCATGGCCTTTTCGGCCTCGATCCGGCGTGCCGCATCGCGCGCCTGGCGCTGCTCGGGGGTCAGGGGTTTGCGTCGGAAGGAAAGGTCTTCAGTCATGCGGAGACAACGCAGACGCGGCGAAAGGGTTCCATAAGGTGGACCCCGCGGACCCGCAAATTGGAACTCGAGCTGTTCGCCGTGCCCGAAGGCCGCTCCAGCAAATATCGAAAAACAACCCCATGCACAGTAGCTATGCTATTGGACAATAAAGATTTTCTTGGGTTCTCGAAGGCCCCTGGATCTCAACATCGGCAATGACGGGCAGATGGTCCGAGAAGGCTCTCGCCTCCACGTCGGTCCAGACCTTCTCGATCCGGCTATCAGACGTCGCATAAATCCGGTCAAGCCGCATAAGGGGTAGGCGCGATGGGAAGGTGCGCAGCCGCGTACGGTTGGGGCAGGCCTGCGCGAGCACCCGCCGCACCGACTTGACCCAAAACCAATCGTTGAAATCGCCGAGGACGACGGTCCTTCCGGGTTTCACCAGGCTCACCAGGGTTTGTGCCTGGGCATACCGCTCGTGGATGCTCAGGCCGAGATGCGTGGCAACCACGCGCACGTTACCGACCGGCGTCAGGAGGCCAGTGGCAATGGCCCTGCGCGGCTCGCGCTCCCGATACGACACGTCGACGATTTCGGGCACCCCGGAGAACGGAAAGCGGCTCAGCAGCATCTGACCGTAGTCGCCATCCGCAGTGACAATCGACTTGGCGTGAACGCGGTGATCGCCGACGACACTCGCCAGCTTCGCAAACGGATCGTCGGACCTCGATCGCGAATCCACCTCCTGAAGCGCGACGACATCAGGGGCCCATTTGCGAAGGATGGAGCAGACCCCCTCCAGATCGAACTTCGGATTGAGATTGAACGTGCCGTGCACATTCCACGTCATGAAACGCACCGGCGCCATCAGCGCCTCCCGGCGAGCCAGGTCGCGAGGAATTGCGCGCCCGCGCAGACGCCGAGCCAGCCCAGGAACGCCAGCACCAACAGCAACATGCTGCTCCAGGATGCGTTGCGGGCCAAATCCGCGATCTGAGCCCCCAGCACGGCCATGGCAAGAATACCAGGCGTCATGCCAAGCAGGGTTCCGAGCAGGAAGTCGCGTAAAGGCAGCGTGCTCGCGCCAGCCACGACATTCACGACCGAGAACGGTGCGATGGGAATCATCCGGATGACGACGACAGCCAGGACGCCCTTGCCGACAACGCGGTCCTGGATCCGCGCGGCACGTCGTCCGAGCAACTGCTGAAGCCGCTGCCGTCCGAGGGCGCGCCCGATCACGAAAAGGATGAAGGCGCTGAGCAAGACACCGGCGATCGCCGTGGCGAAACCCAGCCATGGCCCAAGCGCGGCAGCCGTTGCTGCAATGAGCACGAGCACCGGAAACACCACCAGCCCGCCGACGACAAAAACCGCGATTGCGAGTGGCGGCCCCCAGACGGACTGGGAATAGGTCGACAGCAAATTCGAGATGCGGCCCGTGTCGGCGAAATCGCCCAAGGAGGTGTACGACCAGGCTATTGCCAAGCCAAGAAGCGCCACGGCGATCGATAAGATCCCGATGACGGTCTTCGTGCTCCACATGCGCGATGCCGCCCGCTCGAGATGAAGGGGCCGCTCAGGGTCCGCCACCGGCTGAACCATCGTGGCAAGGGTGCTGGTCAGGACTGAGGCTTCCACTGCCCGCAGCGTCTTCGGGCCATCGGCTTTCGACACCTCGTCCATAAGAGCAAGAAGACGATCGTCGTTTTGCCTGACGCTCTGTTCGTCGAGGCCACAAAAATGGGCTATCAGGCGATGCCGAACTGAAGCGACGGACTCCCGATGTTCGTCGGATACGGCTTCAAAGATCAGATCACATTCGCTGTCGGCGCCCATCGACCGGTTGTTCAAATTGGCCGAGCCGATCCTCAAGATCCTGTCATCGACGATCATGAGCTTGCTGTGCACCATCACGGCCGCTTCCGTGTCTCCCTCTCGTGAGACCGGGTAGACGAAGCGGATACGATTTGCCACGCCGGCCTCGCTGAAGCAGTCGATGAACGCACCACGGCCATTCTGCATGGCCTGGGATTCCAGCCACGAGGAATGCAGTTTTGGAGCGACGACCAGAACCCGGAGCGACGGCACGCGCTGCATCTGCTCCGCCAACTCACGCGCGATCTTGATGGCGCTGGTGAACTGGTTCTCGATGTAGATAAAGCTCGTCGCGGACCGGATCGCTGCAATCAAGGAGCGTTCGACCTCCCTGATGGTCGAACCTGCAGGACAGACCACCTCGGTCCGGGCGATCCCAACCGGCATGAGCTCAGCCTCGACCGGAACATCCGCCGGCCAGCGCATCCCCTTTTGCGCACGCCGATCCTGTATTTGTTGGCCTGCCGCACGCCAGCGCTCCTCGGCCAGCTCGAACAGCGAGGCGGCAGCATTCCCGTCTACCACGCATTGAACATCATGAAACGGCGGGTATGGCTTGCCCTGGGGGTCGCAGCGCAGTTCGTGATCGGCGCAATGGTCGCTCGTGTCCCAGCGCCTGATCGTCAGATCGAGCCCGCCGACGAACGCCAGTGAACCATCGATACAGACGATCTTCTGGTGCTGGGCCGAACCGAACGGAAGCGTGGAGTCCAGATGAAATCGGACTCGGCCGTCCGTGTCGGCGGTGAATTTGGCCGCGGAATTCCATTCCCGTTCGGAGGCGTAGAACGAGACGAAGTCCCAGACGAGAATGTTGATCCGCAGGTCCGGCCGGCGGTGCACGAGGGCACGCAGAAATGGGCCGAGCAGTTCCGGCAAGCCGTCGTCCGCCCGCCCCGACGCTCCGACCAGTCTGGTCTCGCTGTGGATGTCCCACCCGATGATGTAGACGATATCTTCCGCCGCGAGCAGCGCCTCGCGCAGGGCCGCGAAATAAGCGGCAGCATCGTTCAGAACCGCCACGTGCCGCGCCTTGCACCGCCGCCAGACGGTGTCGCCGGGGATCAGGGTGGATGAGCTCTGGAGCAGGTGGACCTCGCAATCGCATTCGCGTCTAAACGCGCTGAACGCTCAAGGGGTTCCACAAATCCAGGAGGTCGAGGTTGTCAGGCGCGCTGGGTCTGCGCTGTGCGAAGCCGCCGTCGTAATTTCGTGAGATCACGATCATTGAGACAGGTCAATACGAGCAAGCCGAAGCTCTGGGAACCTGCCGTCGGCAAGCAGATGGAGACGGCCATGTCACAGCAGAGCAGCATGCACTTCTACCTCAATTGGGCTAAGGAGCGGATCGACGAGATGGACGCCGCATTGGCCTCGTTCGAGGTCAAGGCCGGTCAGGCCAAGGCAGAGTCCAAGGTGAAGACGGATCAACTTCTGTCCGATCTGACGACGCGCCGTGACGCGTTTCAGGCGATGCTAAAGACCCAGGCGGAAGCAGGTGAAGCCGCCTGGACGGACGCCAAGGCTGACCTGGAGAAGCAGTGGGCTGGATTCGAGGCCCAGGTGAAAACCTACTTCGAAGGCGCCGGAAAACAGTTCGAGCAGCAGCAGGCCACCTTCAAGGACGTTGCAGCGGCTCAGGCAAAGGCGTGGCGCGAAGCGGCGGACAAATTCCGCGAAGCCGCGGCTAAAGTGGCTGCAGCCCGCACCGTCGATGTCGATGCCGCGCTCAAGCAGATGAAATCCGATGCGTCCGAAGCAGAAGCGCGTCTGCAGAAGCTGAAGCAGGCCGGCAGCGAATCTTGGTCGGTCCTGAGCGCCGCGCTCGCCGAATCCCGCAAGGCGTTCGACCAGGCGAACCAGGCCGCCTGGAACGCGCTGAAGGGCGGCGATCCGAAGAGCTGAGGCTTTCTCTCCAGTCGAGCTGCCCGTCAGAACAGACGGGGGGACTCAAGCGTGTGGGGCCACGGCTGCGCGAGGAAGGGTGCAGATCATCCGCCTTCCTCGTACGCTTTGGTCAATGCTCAGGTGTTCAAGAGTCGCACGTTCTAGGCATCACTGTTCATGTTGGCGGACAAGCTTCCAATCTTAATTAGCCGCCCGAGTTGTCAACGAGCGGCAGCGGTCTGCTGGCTTGCGGAGTTATCCGCGTTGAACTCGCTCCAAGCCTGTCGGAGTATCTGGATCGAGGAGGTCAGGAAGATGCCACCCATCACGGCAGCGACGAGGAGGTCGGGCCAAGCTGTGTCGGTGCCCCAAACGCCCAAGGCGGCGACCATCACGATCACGTTGCCTATTGCGTCGTTTCGCGAGCAGAGCCAAACAGACCGGACGTTCGCGTCCCCGTCCTTGTACGGCCTGAGCATCAAGACCGAACCGAGATTGGCCGCAAGAGCAAGAAATCCAATCACTCCCATGACTTCTGCTTTTGGCGTACCGAGAATGAGCGTTTGGTAGACAGTCGACCCGACAACCCAGAGCGCCATCACGCTGAGAGAGAGACCCTTGAAAAGGGCGGCTGTAGCTCGGCGTCGCAGGCTCGCCCCGATCACGGCCAAGCTGAGCCCATACGTCACCGTGTCACCAAGAAAATCCAGAGCATCGGCTTTCAGCGCCTGTGAACCTGCCAATTGCCCAGCAAGCATCTCGATCAAGAACATCGAGCCGTTGACAGCGATTACCGTCCAGAGGACCCGCTTGTACGTGGGGTCCATTCCGTCGAAGACCGGAACACCGCCGGAACAACCACACGCCGCCTCTGCGGACCCGCACTCTGTGCGCCGAACAGGTTCGAGGTTCAACGGTGGGGGGCTGCAGCAAGAGCCGCTCTGTTCGCAGCAGTCCGTCGCCATGATGTCGGTCCTCACTTCGTGCCGAACCTACCAGCTACTGACGCTTCGCGGTAGCTGCTGTTCCACTTCGAGTCCGGTGCCGGCTGCGCGACGAAGTCGCTACCGCCCCTCATCGCTTCCGCTCTCACAGTCTCCGCCGAATTACGGTGACGCTGCATGTTATCAGCACGCCGGCAGCATAGACGACCCGACATCGCCATGCTCTCGACTCCGGCCGAAGCCGCGCCCCTCAGCTTCCCTTGCGAGCGGTCCCTGACTGCGACTCGCCAAGGCCGGGATTGATGGCCAGCGACGCGCCGGCGGCGCCGCCGGCTTCATAGGCCGTCATCGACACCATCCGGCTGGTGCTGCGCGCGGTCCGGAGCTTGAGGTCGAGCTTGTCTAATTCTGCATCGACCACCGAGGTCTTGAGGACCACCAGCCCGCGGCCTGAGCTTGCGTTGGCCTGATCGCGACTGGCCTTCATCGCCACCAGCCTTTGCGCGATGGACGCCACCATCCCGAGCGCGAAGGAGGCATTGGCCAGATGCCGCTCCTGGTGCCGGAACCGGGCGTAGTCGACCGACGTCTTGAAGCGGCCAAGTTCGGCGCGCACGGCGCCGTCGATCAATTCGGCCAGGTAATGCGCGACCTCGACATCGGCGCCGAGACCGAAGAACACATAGATGTTCTCGCCGGCCGGGTTCTTCTCGCGCCAGACCCGACAATCGCAGAAATGAGCGATCGCGCCGATGCAGTCGTCGAGCGGAATTCGCTTCTTGCGATAGGTCTCATAGACCCTCCGTTCGCACGGCGAGGCGCGCAGCTCGACGTCGGAGAGTGACAAATCGTGGCGATCCAGCAGCTCGGCGACCTTGGCGGCGGCAGACAGCGCCTCGTCCTCGGTGCAGCCATTGGCGATGGTCTTGGCGCGCAACGCCTGAATGCGGAGCTTGAGCTTGCCGAGCCCGTCTGGATTTAACGCCTGGTCCACCGATCACCTGTTCGGGAAAGCCCGACCGAGAGACCCCGTTCGGATAGACTGGCGGAAGGGGTGGGATTCGAACCCACGGTACCCTTGCGGGCACGCCGGTTTTCAAGACCGGTGCCTTAAACCACTCGGCCACCCTTCCCTCGTAACAATGCCAGGGAGTTAGCTTAGCTTTGGACTGAGCGCAACGCGAACTTGGACCCAATTTGGACCGATCGGTACGATGCCGGCGGTCTCATGCCGATTGCCGGTTCGCATCCACAGATGCGGGCACCTGGGCTACACCGCGGCCTAGGGGCCTATTTCGGCAGGCATTCCACGTTGTACGCGATGATGATCTGAGCTGGATCCGCTTTACCCAGGCTCTTGAGATCCTCCAAGCCGATTCGGAGCTTGGCGCCCGCCCCGCTCAAGCTTCCTTCAAGCGTGGCTTTGGCCTTCCGGCACCGCTCTTCGTTGGAAAACTCCTGGAAGACGACCGTCGGAAGGAGTCGCCATTCCGCCTTGTCGTTCGTCGCGGCAGGACTGATCGAGTAGGAAAAGACATACATCAGCACCCACATCGCTTTACTCCAGCCTTGGCCGGCTCGATCCGTGCGCACTTAGATGGTCACGCCTGGACACAGCTACGCTTTACTTGGAGGGCGCGCGATCAAGCCGCGATCGCTGCGCCCTCATGCGCTTGATCTCTCGACGCAGGTCTTCACTCTTTTCGTCACGCTGCTCTCCGCTCGATTTGATCCGATCATCTTGGCGCAATTTTTCGAGAGCTTTCTCGACCGAGAGCTTGTTCGTTCCGGCCATAACCGACCTCACTTGCGCTTCTGCGTTCATCAATAGCGATAGTAGGAATTACCCTGCGGGCAGGTTCAGTTGCCAATGATCGCCGCGCTGGCGCTTGATGTCCAAAAAGAGGACGCTGCGTCGTCGTGCAAGGCATTCAAGAGGCGCCGCCATCGCTGAGGCGTTGATTTAAGTCAACGGTCAGCGACAAGCTGCGCAGGCCGCACGGGCCGGTCGATGCTGATCCAGGCCGCTGTGAGTTCCCAGGCGACCGAAAGAATGATCGGTCCGATGAACAGACCGATGATCCCATGCGCGAGCGTGCCACCGATCACTCCGATCAGGATGACGAGCGCCGGCGTGGAGAGGCCCCGTCCCATGACCAGCGGCTTCAGGATGTTGTCGAGAAGACCGACGATGACGAGAAACACAGTCAGGAGCAGCGCCGTGGTGACGTCCTTGTCCATCCAGATCCAGATGACGACCGGAATGAGGACGATCCCTGCACCGAGCTGCACGATCGACAGCAGCAGAACAATGACGGCGAGCAGCCCCGCGCTTGGGATGACCGCCAGCTTGAATCCGATGCCGGCGAGCAGCGCCTGGATAATGGCGACGCCGATGACGCCTTGCGACACCGCCCGGATGGTCCCAGCCGCCAGCTCGAGGAAATGTTCGCTCTGTTCCGGCACGATTCGGAACAGGAAACCGCGGATCGCGCTGACGAGCTGCGGACCATATGGAAAGAGAAATCCGGCGACCAGCACCGACATCAGGAACTGCAGGGTGCCAAGGCCGGCGCTGCCTGCGAATGACAGCATCATGCCGGCAATCGGCTTCAGATATGGCGCAACTTCGCGCACGGCCGCGCGGATGTTGGTGTAGGCCTGATTCCAGAGATCGTAGAGCTGCGGCCCGACCAGCGGCCAGTCCCTGATCCGCTCCGGCGCCGCCTGCAGCGCGAGATCGCCACTACCGAGTTGCCCTGCGAGCTCCCTGACCCCTTCAACCGCACTGAGGCCGAGCCAGGCCGCCGGACCGATGACGATGCCGAGCATGGTGAAGGTAAGGAGCACCGCCGCTGTCCGCGGGCGGCCGCCCAGACATTTCGCGAGCCAGCTGAAGACCGGATAGAATGCCACGGCAAGTACCGCGCTCCAGGTCAGGATCGGCACGAAGGGACGGATGATCAGGAGCGTCCACAGTATTAGCAGCGCAAGCAAGCCGAGCCGGATCACGAGCTGAACGACGTCGCTGGTGGAAAAAAGTTGGCGAAGTGTCTTCAAGGTCTGCGGCCTGCACCCGGCTGATTGGCTCCATGCGGAAAGCCTAGCGGCCGGACTGGGACTGCAGGCTTGATCCAAATCAACCGGCAAAGGACTGAAAGCGGCCTGATCGGACGGGTGCCGTTGTCACGTAGCGGCTCAACAATTGCGACGCGAACGCATGTCGGATGCAGCAAATTACGCGCGAAACGAACAGCTCCGCGACGGTACGGCCGTGGAGATCCGTGCTCTCCGGCCAGATGACCAGGCCGCCATGCTGGCCGCGCTTGGCGAGGTGGGCACACAGTCCCTCCAGCGCCGCTTCTTCATGCTAAAGCGTCATTTCTCCGAGAAGGAACGCGCCTTTTTCGTCGAGGTCGATTTCAAGGACCATGTGGCGCTGGTCGCGTGCGTGGCGAATGCAGGTCGGAGCACCATCGTGGGCGGCGCGCGATATGTCGCAGCCGGGCCGGGCTGCGCCGAGACGGCCTTCATGGTGATCGACGCCTGGCAAGGACGCGGCATCGGCGGACTGCTGCTGCGTCACCTGATCAGCCTTGCCCGCGAAGCCAGGCTGAAGGAACTGACCGCGGAGGTGCTGCCGGACAACGCTGCGATGCTCAGTCTTCTTGGCAGATTTGGGTTCGAACGCGCAGAACGCCGCGAAGCTGATACGGTCCATATGGTACTGACGCTGACCTGATAGAAGCTCTCGGACGACGCCTCAAGCTCGCGCAAAACACTGACGCCTTCTGATACATGTAGCTCGGCAACAAGGGCTTACCGGTTCAAAGATCCGCTCCCTTTACACCGCGCAAAAGAAAGCGGCGCCCCGTGAGGAGCGCCGCGCAAATGTTCTTCGTGACTGCCTCTAGCTCAGTACCCGCAGGACGCGCATCCCATCTGCACCGGGGCGTAATAGGAATAGCCCGGCGAGACCATCTGGACGCGCTGGCGCGTGGCGTATTGCGGGGGGATGCGCTCGTACTGGACGCTCGGCGGCGCGACCATCACGGTCTGAGGCACCATCACGGTGCGGTACTGCGCGGGCGAGCGGTGCGCGACGACGGAGCCCGGGGAGACCATCACGGTCTCGTCGACGGTGCGGTATTGCGGCTGCACGTATTGCTGCTGATAGCAGGTCTGGCACGGCGGCGGTGCGTAGCAATTGTAGCAGCCGGCGGAGGCTGCGCCCGTCATGGAAATCGCGGCGACGGCGGTCGAGAAAACAACAGCGAGAGTACGAGACATTGCGGTGGTGCCCCAGTTGCCCAAAAATGGATTTGCGAAGGTCGCAGGGCAGTATACGCCGCAAAATCCAGGGCTGCCGAACTTCGTCGGGGCATCCTTAATGCGAATGGCCGATCGCGGCCACCCGGTAAGAACTCATTGACCACGCGTATTAACGCGAAAGGCCCCCATCCGCCTCCGTCAAGCTCGCGCTTCAGCGCCTCGCCGCTCTTTCCAAAAACTCCAGCAGCGAGGGATCTGTCTCCTCGAATTCGACAAAGCGGCGGCGCAGCTCGTCCGCTATTTCTGCGGTGGCATCTCGTGACCATCCTTCCGCGGTATTGAAGGCCACGACACGTGCCGGATGGAGATATTGCCCCTCGACGAGATGTCTGAGCAGGGTCGCCCGATTGGCGTCCTCCTCGGCAGTTTCACACCAGGCGCGGCCGAGCCGCCGGCCGAAATCATCGAGCACGAGATAGACGTCCCGGTCTGTCGTCATGTGCGGCACGAGCGATGGAGATTGACTCATGGCTTACTCCGCTAATGGCATCCGGACTGTTGCGGAGGATTCGGCGACCGCCTGGCCGGATTCGGAAAAATGGATTTCGGCTATTTTTCTTAGGATTGCACGATTAAATAAAAAAACAACGAAAATAAATAAAAATTAAATAGCAAAGTGGGCACAAATACACTAAATTCACAGGGCCTGGCGGGCGAGCCCGCACGTCGGGTGCCCACTTCGCAAAGCGGCTCTCGCCTCCACCCCCCAATAGCCCACACCCCAGGAGGCGGGGGCCGTTTCTTTGCCACCCGTCCCGGCTTCATTTGTCTGTCCTGCAAAGCGCATCTGCGCGCTCGCGGGGGGACCGCGAGCGCTTCGGAAAAATCGACTCCCGCCTGAGGCGTGTCGAGGCGCTATTTCGATCGCCGCTTGACCTCGCGCACGGCGCCGCGCGCGGCGCTGGTGGTGAGCGCAGCGTAGGCCTGCAGCGCGGTCGAGACGTTGCGCTTGCGCGCAGCCGGCTGCCAGGCGGCATCGCCTTTCGCCTCTTCCGCGGCGCGGCGCTTCGCGAGCTCCTCGTCGGAGACCTCTAAGCTGATGCTGCGGTTCGGGATGTCGATGGCGATGCGGTCGCCGGTGCGCACCAGGCCGATGTTGCCGCCTTCGGCGGCTTCCGGCGACAGATGGCCGATCGACAGGCCGGAGGAGCCGCCGGAGAAGCGGCCGTCGGTGACGAGCGCGCAGGCTTTGCCGAGGCCCATCGATTTCAGGTAGCTCGTGGGATAGAGCATCTCCTGCATGCCGGGGCCGCCGCGCGGACCTTCGTAGATGATGACCACGATCTCGCCGGCGACGACCTTGCCGCCCAGGATGCCTTCGACGGCCGCATCCTGGCTTTCGAACACGCGCGCGGGGCCCGAGAATTTCAGGATGGAAGCATCGACGCCGGCGGTCTTCACGATGCAGCCGTCCTGCGCGAGGTTGCCGTAGAGCACGGCAAGGCCCCCGTCCTTGCTGAAGGCGTGCTCGAGGTCGCGCACCACGCCCTTCTCGCGGTCGGCATCGAGCTCGTCGTAGCGGCGCTCCTGGCTGAAGGCGAGCTGGGTCGGGATGCCGCCGGGCGAAGCGCGGAAGAAGGTGCGGACCGCTTCGCTCTTGGAGCGCTTGATGTCCCAGCGTTCCAGAGCGTCGTTCATGGTCGGCGCGTGCACGGTCGAGACCGAGGTGTCGATCAGGCCGGCGCGGTCGAGCTCGCCCAGAATGCCCATGATGCCGCCGGCGCGGTGCACGTCCTCGACATGCACGTCGGCGACCGACGGCGCGACCTTGCACAGCACGGGCACGCGGCGGGAAAGCCGGTCGATGTCCTTCATGGTGAATTCCACCTGCCCTTCATGGGCGGCGGCGAGCAGATGCAGCACGGTGTTGGTCGAGCCGCCCATGGCGATGTCGAGCGTCATCGCGTTCTCGAACGCCTTGAAGTTTGCGACGTTGCGCGGCAGCACGGATGCGTCGTCCTGCTCGTAATAGCGGCGGACGAGATCGACGATGGTGTGGCCGGCCTCGACGAACAGGCGCTTGCGGTCGGCATGGGTTGCCACCACCGTGCCATTGCCGGGCAGTGCCAAGCCCAGTGCCTCGGTCAGGCAGTTCATGGAGTTGGCGGTGAACATGCCCGAGCAGGAGCCGCAGGTCGGGCACGCCGAGCGCTCGATCACCTTGACGTCGTCGTCGCTGACCTTGGAATCGGCTGCGGCGACCATGGCGTCGATGAGGTCGACGGCCTTGGTCTTGCCCTGCAGCTTGACCTTGCCGGCCTCCATCGGGCCGCCCGAGACGAACACGACGGGGATGTTGAGCCGCAGCGCGGCCATCAGCATGCCGGGGGTGATCTTGTCGCAATTGGAGATGCAGACGAGGCCGTCGGCGCAGTGCGCGTTGGCCATGTACTCGACGCTGTCGGCGATCAGCTCACGCGACGGCAGGCTGTAGAGCATGCCGTCATGGCCCATCGCGATGCCGTCGTCGACCGCGATGGTGTTGAATTCCTTGGCGACGCCACCGGCCTGCTCGATCTCGCGGGCGACCAGCTGGCCGAGGTCCTTGAGATGGACATGACCGGGCACGAACTGGGTGAAGGAATTGACGACCGCGATGATCGGCTTGCCGAAATCGGCGTCCTTCATGCCGGTCGCGCGCCAGAGGCCGCGGGCACCCGCCATGTTGCGGCCGTGGGTGGTGGTGCGGGAGCGATAGGCTGGCATGGCGGTTTCCGTCCTCGGTTTGACCGGCCGGGCGGGAAAATCTGGTGCCGCCTCAGGCCTTTGTGGCCGGATAGCGCACGCGGGGAACGCGCGCAACGGGAACTTGGGGCGGACAGGGCTCCCCTGCTCCCGGCGCGGGGTTTTCGGCGCCTAGCCTACCTCTCTCCGTCATTCCGGGGCGATGCGCAGCATCGAACCCGGAATCCATCGGGCGGCAGCACCCGCGGGACAATGGATTCCGGGCTCGCGCCTTCGGCGCGCCCCGGAATGACGGCGGATGATCGCGAGGCGCATCCGTTATTGCAACGTCGGATCGAGCCGGTCGCGCAGCCAGTCGCCGATCACCGAAACTGCCAGCGTGGTCACGACGATGGTGGCGGCCGGCGCCAGCATGATCCAGGGGGCCCGGGTCAGGTATTCGCGGCCGTAGCCGACCATGTTGCCGAGGCTGGTCATCGGCGGCTGCACGCCGAGGCCGAGGAAGGACAGGCCTGACTCCATCAGGATCACCTCGGGGAAGACAAGCGTGGTCGAGACGATCAGGGTCGAGGCGATGTTGGGCAGGATGTGCCGGAGGTAAATCCGGGGCGGCGTCGCCCCCAACTGGCGGACCGCCGCGGCGTAGCCTTGCGCATTGGCGGAGATGGCAAGGCCGCGGGCGATGCGGGCGTAGCGCTCCCAGCCGAACATGCCCATCAGGCCAATCAGCAGCGGCAGCGAATTGCCGAAGAAGGAGAGCACCGCGAGCGCCATGATCAGGAACGGCATGCTGGCCTGGAAGTCGGTCAGCATCAGCACGAACTGCTCCACGGCCCCGCGGAAATGCGCGGCGAGGAAGCCGAGCGTGGTGCCGACCACCGCCGAGATGGCGGTCGCGCCGAAGGCAATCAGCAGCGAGATGCGGATGGAGACGAGCAGCCGCGACAGCACGTCCCGGCCGAGCTCATCTGTGCCGAGCCAATGCGCGGCATTGCCGGGCGCCGCCAGCCGGTTGCGCAGGTCGAGCTGGGTATAGCCGTAAGGCGCGATCTTCTCGGCGAATGCGGCGATCACGAGCACCGCGACGATCCAGGCGACCGCGAGCGCGACCGAGACCGGGATCGCCGGCAGGCTGATGCGGCGGCCGCTGGCCGTGTCCTTCAGCGTGGCGTCGGTCATGCGTGCGCTCCTTTGGCGCGCAACCGCGGATCGAGGAAGCCGTAGAGGAAGTCGACAACGAGGTTGGACGTGACCATGGTCATGGCGACCAGCAGCAAGATGCATTGCACGACGGCGAGGTCGCGGTTGGCGACCGCGACGACGAGAAGCCGCCCTACTCCCGGCCAGGCAAACACGCTCTCGACCACGACCGCGCCTGCGATCAGCGTGCCCACCATGAAGCCCAAAATGGTGACGGTCGGGATCGCCGCGTTCGGCAGCGCATGCGATGTCACCACCCTGCGCCACGGCACGCCCTTTGCGGATGCGGTGCGGATATAGGGCTGGCCCAGCACCTCCAGCATCGCGCTGCGGGTGAATCGCGCCAGCACGGCCGCGCCGCCGAGGCTCAGCGTCGCAATGGGAAGGATCGCGTGGCGCCAGCTGTCCTGCCCGCCCGAGGGCAGCCAGCCGAGCTGCACGGCGAACACGAGCACCAGCAGCAGCGCCAGCACGAAGCTCGGCACGGTGAAGCCGGCCACCGCCGTCATCATCACGGCGCGGTCAATTGCGGAGCCCCGGTGCAGCGCGGCGTAGATGCCGGCGGGAACGCCGAGCGCGACCTTGAAGGCGAAGGCCGGTAAGGTCAGCGCCAGCGTCGCCGGAATCCGCTCCAGCACCAGCTCGATCGCGGGCCGTCCGTCGCGCATGGAGCGGCCGAGCTCGCCCTTTGCGATGGCGCCGAAATAATCGAGATACTGAAACCAGATGGGATCATCGAGGCCCCAGGCCTTGCGGAACGCCGCGAGCACCTCGGGCGGCGCCTCCGGTCCCAAAATCATCAGCGCAGGGTCGCCTGACAGCCGCAGCACGACGAAGGCGAAGGTGACGACGAGCACGATCGTGAGCGCCGCGCGTCCAATGCGAATGGCGAAGTAGCGTCCCATCACGCCGCGTCCCGTGTCTCGGCGCCCGTGACGAGATGGCAGGCGACCTGCCTGTTGCCACCGACAGCCGCGAGCGCCGGCACCTCGCGCGCACAGCGCGCGATCGCGCGCGGGCAGCGCGGATGGAAGGTGCAGCCTTGCGGTCGCGCGGCTGGGTTCGGCGGATCGCCCGCGAGCACGATGCGGCCTGCGCTGCGGCGGCCCGGTGCCGGCGAGGCGGACACCAGCGCCTGGGTGTAGGGATGCTCCGGTCGCGCGAACAGATCGTCGGCGCTGCCGACCTCGACGATGCGGCCGAGATACATCACGGCGACGACATTGCTGATCTGCCTGACGACGCGCAGATCGTGGCTGATGAACAGCAAGGTGAGCGAGAGCTGGGCCTGGAGATCGCAAAGCAGGTTCACCACCTGCGCCTGGATCGAGACGTCGAGGGCGCTGACCGGCTCGTCGCAGACCAGGAAGTCGGGCTTTGTCGCCAGCGCCCGCGCCAGCACGATGCGCTGACGCTGGCCGCCGGACAGTGCGCCCGGATAACGCGCGCCATGCGCAGGCGTCAGCTCGACGGCGCGCAGCAATTCGCGGACGCGCTCATCGCGCATCGTGGGTGTGCCGACGCCGTGAATGTCGAGGGGCTCACGGATTTGCGCCGCGACTGGCAAACGGCGGTCCAGCGCGCCGAGCGGGTCCTGGAAGATCATTTGCATGCGGGCGCGCTCTGCGCGCCACGCGGCCGTTCCGGTTGCCGCCATCGGCTTGCCGTCGAACCTCACCTCGCCGCTATCGGGCGGCTCGAGGCCGAGCACGACGCGTCCGGTGGTCGACTTGCCCGAACCGGACTCGCCGACGAGGCCCAGCGTTTCGCCTTTGCGGATCGTCAGCGACACGCCATCGACCGCGTGCACGGCTGTGCTGCGGCCGAACATCCCGGAACGCTGGGAATAACTGCGAGCGATCGCGGACACCTCGACGAGCGGCGGGCTCATTCGGCCGCGATCCCGAGCAGCGCGCGGCGCGAGGCTTCGGCGCGGATGCAGGCGACAGCCCGATCATCGGCGATGGGCGCCAGACTCGGCGCGGAAACGCCGCACGCCTCGGCCGCCATCGCACAACGCGGCGCGAAGGCGCAGCCATCAGGCATCATCGCGGGATCGGGCACGGTGCCGGGAATGGCGGTGAGACGGCGGCGTGGTCCGTCGAGCGGCGGCAGCGCGCCGATCAGGCCCTGGGCATAGGGATGCACGGGATCGGCGAACAGCTGATTGGCGGGGGCCTGCTCGACGATGCGGCCGGCATACATCACCGCGACGCGGTCGCAATTCTCCGCGACGACGCCGAGATCATGGCTGATCAGCACCATCGCCATGCCGAGTTCGCGGCGGACCGTCGAGAGCAGCTCCAGGATCTGGGCCTGAATGGTGGCATCCAGCGCCGTGGTCGGCTCGTCCGCGATCAGGAGATCCGGATTTCCGGCAAGCGCCATCGCGATCATGATGCGCTGGACCTGGCCGCCGGAGAATTCGTGCGGATAGGCCTCCAGCCGCCGGCCCGCATCGGGAATGCCGACGAGATCGAGCAGCCGCCGCGCTTCCGCCTTCACGGCGCTGCCTTGGAGATCGCGATGCAGCGCCAGTGCTTCGCAGAGCTGCTTGCGGATGGTCAAGACCGGGTTGAGCGCGCTCGCCGGGTCCTGGAAGATCATGGCGACGCGCCCGCCCCTGACCTGGTCGAGCTCGGCGGCCGGCGCGCCGAGGATCTCGCGTCCGTCGAGCCGCACCGAGCCCGAGACCTTGGCGTGCCGAGGCAACAGCCCGAGCGCGGCAAGCCACGTCACCGACTTGCCCGATCCGGACTCGCCGACGAGACCGAGAGCCTCGCCCCTGCCAAGAGCGAGATCGACACCGCGCAGGACCGGCACGCCGCTGAAGGCGACGCTCAGGCCCGCAATGCTGACCAGCGGCGACACCTCAGGCCTCGAAATTGCCGGCGCGGAAATCCATCGCGAACGCCGGCGATGCCTTCCACTTGATCGACTTCGGCTTGGCCGTGAAGGTCGCGTTCTGGTGCAGCACCGTGTAGGCGGGGTCTTCGCGCTCGGCGATCTCCAGCATGCGGCGGAACGCCTTCTTGCGGGCAGCACGGTCGGTCGAGGTCTCCAGGAACTCGGAGAGCTTGTTCAGCTCGACATTGGTCCATTCGCCGATCTGCTGCTGCTGGCCGTTCGGGCCGTGCTGGGCGACCAGCGAGGAGACCGGATCGTTGAAGGCGGCCGAGTTAGACCAATCGCGCACGGCGCGCGTGGGCGCGCGCTCCATGATCTGCGACCAGTTCTCCTTGGTCTCTATCTGGACGTTGAGGCCGACCGACTTCCACATCTCGACCAGCACCTGTGCGGTCGCGACCTGGTTGGTGTAGTAATTGTTGAGCAGGCGATAGGGAATCGGATCGCCCTTGTAATTGGCCTGCTTGAGCAGATCCTGCGCCAGCTTTGGATCATAGGCTGGCACGCTCCAGTCGGAGTTGAACATGTCGCCGTAGAACTCCCACTGCAGCCCCTTCGGCACGCGGGTGCGGCCGGCCCACAGGCTGTCGACGATGGCCTGGCGGTCGATCGCGTGGGTGAAGGCGCGCCGCACCAAGGGATTGGCGAGCTGGGCGTGGTTCTTGTCGAACACGGTCAGGCGGTGGTTGAGGATGGTGCCGCCCTGCACTTCGAACGCGGCGTTCTTCTCGATGCTGGCGATCTGGTCCGGCGGGATGTCGCAGGCGAACTGGTACTCGCCCGAGAGCAGCCCGTTGATGCGGCTGGCAACCTCCGGCACTTCCAGGAAGCGGATGCGCTTGAGCGGCGGACGGCCGCCCCAATATTCGTCGTGCGCTTCCAGCGTCAGCGACACGTCGGGCTTGAGCTCGACAACCCTGTAGGGGCCGGTCGTCACGGGCTTGCGCGCCCAATCGAGATAGCTCGCGGATTCGTCCCAGGCGCGGCGGTTCATGATGTCGGAGCCGTAGCGCGACAGCCGGCCCTCGATCGTGACGTCGGGCGTCGCGTTGTAGAAGCGCACCGTGTATTTATCGACCGCATCGACCCGCACGAGGTCCGGCCAAATCCGGCGTGCGACCGCGGGGACGTCCGGCGGCAATTCCTTGCCCGGCCGCGGCGTCGGGATCTTCTCGAAGGCCTGGATGGTGGAGCGGCTCTTCGCCTCGGTCTCGCCGAACATGCGCTCGCGGCTGAAGGTGAAGACGACGTCCTCTGCGGTCAACTCGTCACCGTTGTGGAACTTGACGCCCTGGCGCAGCTTCACCTCGACGGTCTGGTCGTCGATGCGGCGCCATTCGGTGGCAAGGCCGGGCACGGCCTCGAGGCTGCCGCGCCAGTTCTTGGAGATCAGGCCTTCCCAGATCGAGGAGAAGAACACGCGCTCGCCGACATTGGACTGCTCGCGCAGCAAGTCGAGCACGTTCGCATTCGTCACTTTCTGCACGGCGATCGTCACCGACGGACGGTTGTCGCCCTGCGCGATCGCAAAGCGCGGCAGCAGCAGCGTACCTGCGGCGGCGCCGCCGGTTTTCAGGATGGCGCGACGGGTGAATTTGCTCATGGCGGTAGCCCCAGATGATGCGGTTATTCGGCGAGACCGCGCGCGGCCAGATAGGCTGCGCCGGCGCGGACGTCGTCGTGGTTGCGGAGTTCGAGGATCAGCCGCGGGTTGGAATTCAGCCGTCCAAGGGCACGGAACACGGCGACCCAGGGGATGTTGCCTTCGCCCGGCGCCCAGTGCCGGTCGGCAAAGCCGTCGGTGTCCTGCAGATGCACATGGGTCAGCATGTCGCCAGCGGTCTCGACATAATAGTCGACCGGCGGCGCGCCGGTGGAGATGTGGGCGTAGTTGGCGTGCCCGGTGTCGAGCGAGACGCGGACCTTGGCGCTTTCCAGCGCCCTGGCGAGGCGCACCCGGTCGCGCGGATCCTTGTCCTCGATGTTCTCGATGACGATCTCGCAGCCGATGGTCTCGGCGCGCGCGATCACCTCGGCGAGCGTTGCCTTGACACGTTCGACCAGATTGCCGCGATTGTCAGGATAGAGATCGAGATTGTTGTGGTCCCAGGTCGTGAACGGCGAATGGATCACCATCTGCGTCGCGCCGAGGAACTCGGCGGCGTCGAGGCCCTGAAGCAGGCGCTTGGTCACGGCCTGGCGGATCATGGGATCGTGGCTGTCGATCTTGAAGCCCCAGAACGGGCCGTGAATGCCGAGCCGGCCGGTATGGCCCGCCAGCATCTGCTTGATCTCGCCGGCCGTGCTCCGCCAGTCGCTGTCGAGAAGATCGGCGCGGAAGAAATCCTGGATTTCGAGATCGCGCTGCCGGTCGAGGAGCCAGTCGCGATGTGCAGGGATCGATTTGATGGACAATGCGGCGCCCAGCACCGGCTTCGACATGGCTTGCTCCTTCGCCGTCAGCGATGACGGGAGCAGCGCTAGACCAGTTCAATGACAGGCCCGTGAATTCGAGTTGCGCGGCGCCGAGGAGATGTGGACATCCTGCCGATCGCGTGCCGCGGACCAGGCAACAGCGATCAGACCACCGATGCAGAACGGGCACATGGCAAGCGGCGTCTATGTCCGTAGTGATCCGGAATGGAATCCTATCGCGATGTCACGTACATCGCGTGCATCGATCGGCGGCCACTTCCACGGGCATCACCCTCTGATCGCGCTACATGGGGTTGGGGGACCACATGGGGCGGGGGATTGAAGGCTGGGGCAAGGTGACGAGGTCCGGACTCCTAGGCACTCCGGACCTCGAAACTTTCAGATTGAACGCAGCAACGCGCCGTCCGGTTGGGGCATCCGGGCGGCGCGTTGTCGTTTCAGCGTCGTCTTTCGATCAGCGCGTTTGCGGCTCGATCGTCACCGAGCAGTCGCCCTGCCCTTGCGTCGCGACCACGATATTGCCGGCGGCCGCCCCAAGGGCGACCGGTGCGGACGAGCTGCCATCCGGCATCTGAACCGTCACGCTCAGCGAATCCGTGCGCGCGGTCGAGCCGACCGTTGACGGCTCTGCCTGGGCGACATTGCCCGACGCATCACGCCGCATGATCTGACAATTCACGCTATTGTTCGTCGCGCTGCCGGCGGCTGCCACGTTCGACGAGGCCGCGCCGCCCATCTGCGCGCGGGCTCGCGACGGATCGCGCGGCACCTGGCTGACGATGCGATGCGTCCGCGGCTCAACGATGACGACGTCATCGTCGGTCGCGAAATACTCGTAATCCCGATATTGGGGCTCGATCGTGACGATCTCCGGCGGCAGCCGGTAGAGACGCACGCGCGGTGGGATCGTCTCGCCGATCCGGATCGAGATGTTCAGGTTGCGCTCCGGCTGCGCCAATCGCGCGCGGCTCACCGTTTCAGACATCCGCACCTGCTTCTCGGTGGTCACGCTGGTCTGCTGACCAACCTGCGTGTTGGTCTGGGTGGTCTGATTGGCTTGATTGGTCTGCGTACCGGAAGGTGCGGTTTGCGCATTGTTGGTCGGAGCTGCGCGGTTCGTGTCCGTCGCGGTGGCCGGCCGGTTGTTCTGTTGCGCCGGCTGTTGCTCGGCGGCATTGCGCGGAGGCTGGTTCTGCTCTTTCTGGTTGGCCGCAGCTCCCGTGCGCTCGTTCTGCTGGCCAGCGGGGCCGGTCTTGGATTTCTCGGACTCGGCGGTTGATTTCTGCGGCGCAGACTTATCCTGCTTCGTCTCGGCGCTGCTCTTGCCGGTCTCGCGACCTTGTTTCGCCGTGTCGGCTTCTCGGTTGCGATCTCGCGATGGCTCGCGAGACTCCTGGGCCTGCTCTTTCGCATTGGGCTGGCCGCGTTCGGCGGCGGTGCCTTGTCGTCCCTTCTCTTCCTCCGCACGGCGGCCGCCGCCTTTCTCCTCGCGGCCGGCTCCCTGCACCTTCTCTTGTGCGCCCTGGGCGCGATCTTGGACGCGTTCTTGAGCTGCACCACCGCGGGGCGCGGCGCCTTTCGCCGGTTCCTCGGTCCGTTTTGGCTCGTCTCTGCGCTCACCGGGCGCCTGGGCGTAGGCGATGCCGGACGCGAGCATGAGCCCGACGGCCGCAGTCGATAACATCAAATGTTGACGCATGGTCCCTCTCCTCGACAATTCGCAACAACAGACGCGAACGCTCTGTAGGTGCGAAGGTTCCTGAGCAGGAACGAGGGCCGGTCACGCGGATTTACATCGCGTCCTTCAGCGTGAGGCGGGCGGTGAATGTCACGCTGGTCTTGCCGACCAGTGCCATGCCTTCGACCTCGGCACCGCCTGCGGAATAGTCGCCCGAGAAGCCGCAGGTGACCTCCCTGCCGCCGAACGCAAGCGTCCTGCCGACCGCTTCGGTATGCTGATTGACGATCATGTCGCCCCGCCACTTGCCGTTCCGGAAGGTGTAGGTGCCGGTGTAGTAGAAATAGCTGTCGCCGCCCATGATGCGTCCGTCGCACAGCACGACGACGCCTCTCGCCTGCCCGCGCTTGCCGTCGCGCATCTCGATGTCGAAGATGTAGAGGCCGTTGACGACCCTGGCCTCCTCCGCTTCCGCTCCATCCCCTGCCAACATCAGATCATCTCCCCAACGATCCGCCTCCCCGATCAGTTCGGCACGTTCCGCTCGAGATCCTCGAGCCATGCCGCCGCGCTCGAATCCGAGGGCGCACGCCAATCGCCGCGGGGCGACAGCGAGCCGCCCGCCGAGACCTTTGGGCCGTTCGGCATCGCCGAGCGCTTGAACTGGCTGAAGGCGAAGAAGCGGCGCAGGAACACCTCGAGCCAGCGGCGGATGTCCTTGAGATCATAGGCCTTGCGCCGGTCGCTCGGGAATGCCGGCGGCCATTCGCCATTGGCGACATCCTTCCACGCGTGCTGCGCCATGAAGGCGATCTTGGACGGACGCATGCCGAACCGCAGCGTGTAGAACAGGTTGAAATCCTGCAGCTCGTAAGGGCCGACGGATGCTTCGGTGCTCTGCGGCTTCTGGCCGGGCTCGACCGGCACCAGCTCAGGCGAGATCTCGGCGGCCAGGATCGAGCCAAGCGTCCGGTTGACGTCGTCGCTGAACTGCTTCGATGAGATCACCCAGCGGATCAGATGCTGGATCAGCGTCTTCGGCACGCCGGCATTGACGTTGTAATGTGCCATCTGGTCGCCGACGCCATAGGTACACCAGCCGAGCGCGAGCTCGGAGAGATCGCCGGTTCCGATGACGATGCCGCCGTGATGGTTGGCGAGCCGGAACAGGTAATCCGTACGCAGGCCCGCCTGCACGTTCTCGAAGGTGACATCGTAGACCTTCTGGCCGTTGCCGAAGGGATGGCCGATATCCTTCAGCATCTGCGTCGCGGTGGTGCGGATATCGAGCTCCTGCCAGCTCGTCTGCAACGCCTGCATCAGAGCCAATGCATGGGTCTTGCTTTCACTGCCGGTGGCAAAGCCCGGCATGGTGTAGGCCAGGATGTTTTCGCGCGGCAGGCCGAGCAGGTCGACTGCCTTGGCGGCGACGATCAGTGCATGGGTGGAATCAAGCCCGCCCGACACGCCGATCACGACGCGCTTGGTGCCGGTCGCGCGGATGCGCTGCACGAGGCCGGCGACCTGGATGTTGTAGGCCTCGTAGCAATCCTGCTCGAGCAGGCTTTCGTCGCTCGGCACGAACGGAAAGCGCTCGACCTTGCGCAGGAAGCCGATGTCGGCGGCCGGCGGCTTCAGCGCGAATGTCACCTTGCGGAAAAACGCCTCGCGCTGCCGGCGGTTGTCATCGAACGTCCCCATCGAGGCACGCTCCTGCCTGAGCAGATCGAGATCGACGTCAGCCAGCGTGATCTGGCCGCCCTGGCGGAACCGCTCGCCCTCGGCCAGCAGCACGCCGTTCTCATAGATCGAGGTCTGGCCGTCCCAGGAAAGATCCGTGGTCGATTCCCCGGCCCCAGCGGCCGAATAGACGTACGCCGCGAGGCAGCGCGCCGATGTCGATTGGCACAGCAGCGCGCGCGAGCGCGCCCGGCCGATCGTGATCGGGCTGCCCGAGAGATTGATCAGCACGCTCGCGCCCGCAAGCGCCAGCTCCGAGGCCGGCGTCACCGGAATCCACATGTCCTCGCAGATCTCGACGCCGATGGTGAGGCCCGGAACGTCCTCGGCCGCAAACAAGAGGTCAACGCCGAACGGCGCATGCAGCCCGCCGAACGCGATCGTCTCTCCGACCATGCCGGCGCCGGAAGCGAAATGCCGCCCTTCGTAGAATTCACGGTAGGTCGGCAGGTACGTCTTCGGCACCACGCCGAGGATGTTGCCGCGGTGAATGACGACGGCACAATTGTTGATGCGATGACCAAAGCGCAGCGGCGCTCCGACGATCAGGACCGTCATCAGTCCCGCTGAGGCCTCAACGAGGCCTACGAGGCCGCGCTCGACCGCATCGAGCAGCGGATCCTGCTTGACCAGGTCTTCGATCGCATAGCCGGACAGGCACAGCTCGGGAAACACCGCGACCGCCACCGACTGCTCATGGCAGGCATCGGCCGCCGCCAGCACGGCCTTTGCGTTGGCCGAGGGATCGGCGACATGGGACGTGGTGACACAGGCCGCCACGCGCGCAAATCCGTGGGCGTAGATCGAGTGGAAAGTCATCGAGCGCAGTACCCTTAATCTCTTCGCTGCCGAAGCCGTCAGCTCCAGACCCTATGTAGCCCATCGACCCGGTCCCGTGCAGGCCATCCGCCGTCATGCATAACGGATTTGCGCCGCGGTCTGCCCAGCGCCATCTGCCCGGCGCCTTGGTCTGCCCGGTACCTTGGCGGGCTCAGGCGCTGCGGGCCAGCACGCCGGACAGATCGTCGCGCAGCCACGCGGCGATCCGCGGCCAGGCGTGCGCGTGGGTGCGCGCGCCCATGAACAGGCCGAGATGATTGCTCGGCTCGGAAGCCGCCGCAATGAAGGCCGGCGGCGTGCCGAGGAGACCGGCGGTGGCGAGCGCCTGCGCAGCCGGCACGACCTCGTCGTCGAGTCCGGCCAGCAGGAAGACCGGCGCCTTGACGTCCGTCGGATCGACCGTGCGACCAAGAGCGACGAAACTGCTGCTAGCGATCTGGTTCTCCCGGAAAATCCGGTTGACGATCTCCAGATAGTATTTGCCCGGCAGATCGAGCGTCTCGGCGTTCCAGCGGTCGAACCGCGCGAGCAGCGCCGCGCCCTCCTCGTCCGAGAGGTCTCTCTGCAACGCCGTTACGATGTCGTCGCGGTTCGGCGCCTTGGACCAGAAGCGCAGCATCTCCTCGCCGCGGACATTGCCGCCGCCGCGTGCGACGAGCTGGTCGTAGACCATCTCGGGCGCGTTGCGGGTGAGCCGGCACAACGAGGATTCAATCGACAGATCCACGGGAGCGCCGACCAGCACCAGCCGCCGCACCTTGGCCGGAAAGCGCGCCGCATAAAGCAGCGACAGCCAGCCGCCCTGGCACAAGCCGACCAGATCGACCGGCGCGCCGATCTCGTCGATGGCGACATTGAGATCGCCGAGATAGCTGTCGATCGAGAGATAGCGCATATCCGGCGTCGCCGACCGCCAGTCGGTGAGATAGACCCGGTCGATGCCGCCGGTCTGCAGCGACTGCACCACACTGTGGCCGGGGGCGAAATCGGCGATCAGGGCCCGATGCAGCGCATATGGCGCGCAGACCAGCGCCGGCTGGCCGGACCGCGCCTGCGAGCAATCGCGCAGGCGCATGGTCGCGAGCTCCAGCGCCACGGTGCTCGGCGTCGTCCAGGACAAAGTGCTGTCGCCCTGCTCCGCCGGAGCGCGCTCCAGCCACCAGAAGCAGCTGTCCATGGCGAGGCGCGCCGCTGCCAACGGCCACAGCAGCGGGTCGTCCGGGACGGGGCCCTGCGCGCCGCTCTGTTTGCCGGCCTGATTCACCATGACTATCTCACCATCGTCACAGGAACGCCTCGAGGCTCACGATGGAGATGCCGAGGTCGCGAAAACTCCGATGGGCCGCGGCGACCGAGCCGTCGAGATCGATGCCGCGGCAGGCGTCCTCGATGACGGCGACCTCGAACCCTGCCTTGCGGGCATCCTCCGCCGAGAAGCGGACGCAGAAATCAAGCGCGAGGCCGGCGACGAACACGGTCTTCAGCTCGCGTTCGCGCAAATATCCAAGCAGTCCCGTCGGCGTCCGCTTGTCGTTCTCGAACAGCGCCGAATAGGAATCGATGCCACGGCGAAAGCCCTTGCGCACCACGAGGCTCGCCCCGACCACGTCGAGATCGCGATGGAACTCCGCACCCGAGGTACCCTGCACGCAGTGCGCCGGCCAGAGCACCTGGGTGCCGTAGTCGAGCTCGATGGTCTGGAACGGCTGCTTGCCCGCATGGTTCGGCGCGAACGAGACGTGGTCGCGCGGATGCCAGTCCTGGGTCAGCACCACATTGGCGAATTTTTGGGCGATTCGGTTGATGGCAGGGACGACCTTCTCGCCGCCGGGAACGGCAAGCGCCCCGCCGGAGCAGAAATCGTTCTGCACGTCGATCACCAGCAACACGTCGCGGTCGGAAATCTTCATCGCCGGGCTCATTCGATGTGCCCGGCGCGCCGGCGCCGGACAAGTCCGCTGAGTGTCGGCCTTCCCGCGCCGCTTCGCAACCGCCCGCGCCGTGCGAAGCCCCGCGCGAATTGGTCATGGGGAAACCCCCATGATGCAACGGTTTGGCCTCGTCCGTGTTGACTAGGCGCACCCAAGGGCGGATTCTCGCACTGTCCGCGACTGCGCGGATCGGGTCGAAGGACTGGAGGACAGGGTTGTCGTGCCGCAAGGCGGCGGCAGCCACGGAGTCATGAATATCGGCAAGACAGGACAGATACTTCTCGCCGATATCGGCGGCACCAATGCGCGCTTCGCGCTGATCCGGAGCGAATTGGACCGCGGCGACCTCGGCAACGGCGACCAGACCGGACCGATCGACTATGTGAAGGTCGCCGACTTCCCGACCGTTCGGGAAGCCATCGCGGACGTGCTGGCGCGCCGGTCCGGCGGCGAGCAGCCGCAAAGAGCCGTGCTGGCCGTGGCGGGTCCCGTCACCAACAACCGCTGCGTCATGACCAACAGTCCCTGGGTCATCGACGGCAACGAGCTGCAGCCGACTCTCGGCTTCGACAGCGTCCATGTGCTCAACGATTTCGAGGTGGTGGCCTGGTCCCTGCCCGCCTTGCGGCCTGCCGATCTGATCCCGCTCGGCGGACAGGATGGCCTGCCCGGCGAGCCGTTGCTGGTGGTCGGCCCCGGAACCGGCTTTGGCGTCTCGTGTCTGGTCGAACGCCATGGCGCGCGCCTCGCCGTCGTCACCGAAGCCGGACATGCGACCCTGCCGGCGGAGAACGAGCGCGAGGAACGTGTGATTGCGTGCTTGCGCCGACGCCTTGGCCACGTCTCCATCGAGCGTGGCGCGCTCTCGGGTTCCGGGCTGCAAAACCTCTACGAAGCCTTGGCTGAGGTTGACGGCGCCCAGGTGCCGCACCGCGACGCTGCCGCCATCACCAAGGCCGCGCTGGAAGGCACCTGTCCCGTCAGCCGCGCGACGCTGGAGATGTTTTGCGCCATCCTTGGGTCGGTCGCCGGCAATCTCGCGGTGACGTTCGGTGCCCGCGGCGGCGTCTATGTCGCCGGCGGAATCGTGCCGCGCTTCCCCGAGTTCCTTCTCGCTTCGGCGTTCCGGGCGCGCTTCGAAGCCAAGGGGCGCTTCCAGGACTATCTTCGCAACATCCCGACCAAGCTCGTGACCAAGCCAGACGCGAGCTTCGTCGGCCTGAAGATGTTCGCCGACTCCAATCCAAACTGAAGTCGGTCGTCCCCCTGCTCATGGTTCCATTAATACACAGCTGATTGCCGCGCACGCGGGGTTCCACGCAGGAACGTGCTTGCCTGCGTGTTCCGGATGAGAAACAATCCTGCCGTGTGTTTGTGTGTGGCGTAGTTGCGGGGGCGTGACATGCGTAAGCAGGATTTGGGTTTCGACTACCACCGCTATCATCGCCTGCTGAGCGAGGCGGATGACGAAGACAAGCGGCTGGCCCTGATCGACTTGCTGATCGAGGAAAAGGCGCGAGACCGGCTGGCCGCCCAGCGCGCTTCGGACCGCGCGGCCATGACGGCCCACACCATTGCCAGGGTGCTGAAGAACGGCCGCAACTGAGACTTGCAATCCGGCCCGCGACGCCGGAGAACGCGGGATCCAATTGGGATTCCGTTAAGGATGCCCCGCAATCTGACGTCAAACTTTTTGCTCTAGGCTTCCCTCACCTGATGCAATTCAGGGTCAAACAAGGGGGCAATGACATGAGCATGATTTCGATCGCCGCGATGCCGGCCGTCGTCGAAACGCGTTTCGCCGATTCGTCCTTCAAGACCATCTTGCTGTTCTGCTGCACGGGCCTGGTCGCCTCGTTCGGCCTGATGACGTACGGCATCGACCTCGGCGCCGGCCTGATGTGAGACCGCGACAAATTCCGTCGCCCGATGGCCGCCTCCGACGGGCGGCCATTTTCGTTGGGCTAATCTCAGTGCGGGGTCTTCGTCGTCACTCAGTGCGGCGTCTTCGCCGTCACTCAGTGCGGCGCTTTGACCGGGGCTCCCGGAAACATGGAATCAATCATCGCCTTGAGCTGATCCATTGCGATCGGCTTGCGCAGGATCGGCCTGCGCCGGAGCAAGGACGGCAGCAGTTCGGGACCGTACCCCGTCGCGAACATGAACGGCTTTCCGCGACGTTCGATCAGGTCGGCGACGGGATCGACGTAAACGCCCATCAGATTGATGTCGAGGATGGCCATATCGTATTGCGCGGTCATGGCGAACGCGCTTGCGTCCCGGACATTGTCCGCTTCCGCGACGACGTGGTGGCCGAGTTCCACCACCATGTCGGCGATCATCATCCGGATCAACGCCTCGTCTTCGACCAGGAAAACGGAGAGTCCGTCCGCCATATCAACCCCGCAGTCAGCTTGCCAAACTAATCATAACTCAATTGCGGAGAAGATTCACGAATTCGTGGCGGGCGCCGTTAATTCACACGCGCCCGATCCGATTCAACTTGATCAATCCAATCCCCGCTCGTGGCTCAGCCGCACCATCTCCTGAATGAAGACCTGCTTCTGCCTGTCATCGAGGCTCGAAAACAGCGGCTCGGCGGCGTCGGCGACATTGCGCTGGTCGGCGGCGCGGTCGATCAGGAACTGCGCCTCGTTGCGCATCTGCTCGATAATGTCGTCGGGCGGATCCCGCTTGGCGCGCGCAACCCGCAAGTTGAGCCGCTCTGCACCATTATGCCCAAGGTAGTGCATTGCGCTCGAGAAGCCGTACCAGTGCTTCTCCTGATCAGCCGTGAGGTTCAGCTGAGTCTTGATCCGCTCGATATAGGAATCGCTGTTGGCGACGATCTGCTCGGCGGTCTGCTGCGGCGCGCCGGTCTGAGTGAGGACGGTGACATCCTTATTGTCCTTGCCCTGCGGTGCGTTCTTGGCCTCCTTGCTCGCCTTGGCGCCCTTGCCTGCCTTGGCGCCCTTTGCATCCTTGTCCTTGGCCGCGCCCTGTTGCTTGGCGTCCTTGCCTGCATCCTTGGCGGCCGGGGCCTGATTGCCATTGTTGTTGCCGACGCCGAGCACGCCGGTGAAAACGCCGACCACGCCGCCGATTGCACCGCCGAGCACGCCACCGACGGGACCTGCCGCCTTGTTTCCGGCCGCCGCGCCGTCCTGAACGCCTTTGACCAAGCCTTGAGCTTGGGCCATTGCGGCCGCACCGAGCAGCAGCGTAAGCACGGCCCCCAGCGCAAGCCATCGCCGCATGTGAAGCCGCGCAGACGGCGCCGGGTTGATCATTCTCGTCTCCATCGTCGATCTGACTGGCCTGTTGGGGCGGAGTCACCCGCCAGCTGCAACTCTATCGTTTCCGCCGCTTCGCGGTCCAGACGCAGCCGAATGCTGTCCACGTCCGAAAAGTCTTTCGCGCGAAGCGGTTATGCAGGCTTATTCGAAACTGCGGCGTAATTGCGCACGGATCGTTCGGGGCCGGTTCACGCGAAGTGTGCGTCGCAAAACAAGCGATCGCAGCTCACGACCGGCAAAGCGCTGCCGCGTTCGGGGACGCAACGTTAGTTCTAGGCGCGAGACGTTCGGCTTTCTCGACAGACGCGGTCAATCATGATCTGATCGCGCTACCAATTTGCTGCGGCCTGCGTGAATTGTTCACTCGGGCCGATGGCATCAATAAGAAAATCCAACAAGAGCTCGGAAAAGAAGTCTTAGAGGAAACTCCAACAACAAACACCCAGGCGAGGAAACGAGATGTCACGCAAGACACTGACGCGACGTCAATTTGTGGCTGCCACTGCAATGTCCTCCGCGGCGCTGATCACAGCGCCCTATGTCCGGGGCGCTTACGCCGCCGGCAAACTCTCGATCGGCTTCTGGGACCATTGGGTGCCGGGCGCCAACAAGGCCTCCACCGATCTCGTCAATGAATGGGCCGCGAAGGAGAAGGTCGAAGTCTCCATCGACTACATCACCAGCAACAACAAGAAGATCGAGCTGACCGCCGCGGCCGAAGCCCAGGCCAAGTCCGGTCACGACATCCTCCAGATGCCGAGCTGGTGGCCGCAGGCCTATTCGGAGAATCTCGAGCCGCTCAACGACGTCATGGAGCCGCTCCTCAAGCAGAACGGTGAGGTGAACGGCACCGTCAAATATCTCGGTCAGTCGGGCGGCAAATGGCTCGCAGTGCCCGCGACACCCGGCAGCCAGATCAAGGGTCCCTGCTCCCGCATCGACCTGATGAAGAAGCATGCCGGCATCGACGTGCAGGAGATGTACCCGGCCGGCGGCCCACCCAAGGTCGAGAACTGGACCATGGAGACCTTCCTGAAGGCAGCCGAGGCTTGCCACAAGGCCGGCGTTCCGTTCGGCATCGGTCTCGGCGAGACCACCGACAGCGTGGACACCGCCGGCGCGATCTTCCAGTCGTTCGGCGCCGAGCTCGTCAACGCCAAGGGCGACATCACGGTGAAGACCGATGCCGTTCGCCAGGCCATGGAGTTCTACAAGAAGCTGATCGCGTTCCTGCCGCCGGATGCGCCGTCCTGGGACGACGCGTCGAACAACAAATGGCTGATCTCCGGCCGCGGCGCGATGATCCTCAATCCGCCGAGCGCCTGGGCCGTCGCCAAGCGCGATGCGCCGCAGGTCGCCGAGCAGTGCTGGACGCACGGCTTCCCGTCCGGTCCGAAGGGCCGGTTTGCGCCGTACCTGCCTTACTTCTGGGGCGTCTGGAGCTTCGGCAAGAACAAGGAAGCGGCCAAGAGCCTGCTCATTCACATGTCCTCGCCGTCGTCGATCGAGAAGTTCGTCGCGGTCAGCGGCGGCTACGACTTGCCGGCCTACGCCAACATGACCAAGCTCAAGACATGGGCCGAGGAAGGACCGCCGCAGGGAACGCTATTTCACTATCCCGACCCCTACAAGCATCAGACGCTGTCGATCGCGGCGTCCCCGGCACCGCCCAAGATCGCGCAGCAGATCTATTTCCAGGCGACGCTGACCAAGATGGCGCTGCGTTTTGCGCGCGGTGAGACCATGGATCAGGCCCTCGCCTGGGCCGAGGGCGAGTGCGAAGGCTTCATGCGGAGCTAGCCGGGGTGTGCGGGCGGTTCACGCCATCTGCGTGAGCCGCCTGCATCCCGTCATCGGATTCGCATGGCCGGGAAGCCGACCCCAATGGCCGGCTTCGAGGTGGACAAAGAAGTAGATAGAGCTGATTCAAGGAAGCTGAGATGGCCGATGTCGTCGTCGAGCAAGGTCGCATCGCCCGTGCAAGGGGCGCGCGGAAGGGATCAAGCCTGCGCAACGCGCTCGGGCGAAAATCGACGGTGGCGTTCTTCCTGACGCTGCCGCTGATCCTTCTGATCGTCCTGCTCGTGCTCTACCCCGCCTTCTACTCGGTTTACCTCGCGACCCTGAACAAGGCGATGACGAAATTCGTCGGCCTCAGCAACTTCACCTTCCTGTTCAAGCGCGAGACGTTCTGGATGGTGGTGCGGCAGTCCTGCATCTTCGCCATCACCGCGGTGGTCTTCAAGGCGCTGATCGGTTTCATCGTCGCGCATTTCGTCCACAACATTCCGGGCAAGAAGCAGCGCAAATGGCGCGGCATGCTGCTGGTGCCCTGGGTGATTCCGCCGGCGATGAGCACGCTGGCCTGGCTGTGGCTGTTCGACCCCTCCTACAGCGCCTTCAACTACACGCTGTCCTTCTTCGGCGTCGGTCCGATCCCCTGGCTCGGCGACACTTTCTGGGCGCGCTTCTCCGTCATCCTCGTCAACGTTTGGTACGGTGCGCCGTTCTTCCTGATCATGTATCTGGCCGCGCTGAAATCCGTGCCCGACCAGCTGTACGAGGCCGCGGAGATCGACGGCGCCAATTGGTGGCAGAAGATCTGGCACATCACTTTGCCGATGATGCGCAACATCATCGCCATCACCACCTTGTTCTCGCTGATCGTCACCTTCGCCAATTTCGACATCGTGCGCATCCTGACGTCGGGCGGCCCGCTGGATACGACGCATCTGTTCGCCACCTGGGCGTTCCAGGTCGGCATCCAGAGCAGCGACATTCCGCTCGGCGCCTGCGTCTCCCTGTTCATGGTGCCGATCCTGGCGGTCGCTGCGATCTTCATCCTGCGCGATGTCAACAAACGCGGAAACGAAGCCTGATGAGCACGCTCGCAATCGACAAGGCCGGACCGTCCCGCAAGGTCAAATACGGCAGCATGAGCCGCGACCGCATCTGGGCGCTTCGCTGGTCCTATTTCTTCCTGGTGCTGTTCGCCATCTTCTTCCTGACGCCGCCGGTCTACATGCTGATCACCTCACTCAAGAGCAGCGCGGAGATCTCGGCGGCAACCAACCCCTGGTGGGTGTTTCATCCGACGCTATCGAACTATGTCGAGCTGTTGAGCTCGAACCAATTTCTGCGCTTCTTCTGGAATTCGTCGATCATTTCGATCATCGTGGTGATCGTGACCATGATGATCAGCATCCCCGCGGCCTTCGCGCTGGCCCGGATGAAGTTCTGGGGCTCGGCGACGCTGGCCACCGGCGTCTTCCTCACCTATTTGATTCCGGACAGCCTTCTGTTCATCCCCCTGTTCAAGGTGCTCGGGATGGTCCAGGACCTGACCGGCATCACGCTGCTCAACAGATGGTACGTGCTGGTGTTCATCTATCCGACGCTGACCGTGCCATTCTGCACATGGATCATGATCGGCTATTTCGCCTCGATCCCGAAGGAGCTGGATGAGGCGGCCCTCATCGATGGCGCCTCCTGGCTCCAGACGCTGACGCGGATCTTCATACCCGTCGCGCTGCCCGGCCTGATCGCCGCCACCATCTTCGCCTTCACGGTGTCCTGGGCGCAGTTCCTCTATCCCCTGGTGTTCACGACATCGGTGGATCAGTTGGTGCTGCCGGTCGGCATCACCACCACGCTGATCAAGGGCGACGTCTTCAACTGGGGACAGATCATGACCGGCGCGCTGCTCGGCGCTGCGCCGCCGCTGGTCATCTACGCCTTCCTGATGGACTACTACATTGCCGGCCTGACCGCCGGCGCGACAAAGGGTTGATGTCTGATGGCTGACGTTGCATTGCGGAAGGTAGTTAAGCGTTACGACGACGTCGAAGCCGTGCGCGGCATCGATCTCGATATCGCCGACCATGAGTTCATCGTCCTGGTCGGCCCCTCTGGCTGCGGCAAGTCGACGACGCTGCGCATGATCGCGGGGCTCGAGGACATCAGCGACGGCGACATCATGATCGACGGCGACGTCGTCAACGACGTGCCGCCGAAAGACCGCGACATCGCGATGGTGTTCCAGAACTACGCGCTCTATCCGCACATGACGGTCGCCGAGAACATGTCGTTCGGGCTGCGCCTGAAGCACTATCCCAAGGCCGAGATCAAGGCGCGAGTGACGGAAGCCGCCCGCCTGCTCGACATCACCGACCTGATCGACCGCAAGCCGAAGCAGCTCTCGGGCGGCCAGCGCCAGCGCGTCGCGATGGGCCGGGCCATCGTGCGCAACCCGAAGGTCTTCCTGTTCGACGAGCCGCTGTCCAATCTCGACGCCAAGCTGCGCGTGCAGATGCGGATCGAGATCAAGAAGGTGCACCAGAAGGTCCGCACCACGACTGTGTACGTCACCCACGACCAGGTCGAGGCGATGACCTTGGCCGACCGTGTGGTAGTGATGAACAAGGGCAAGATCGAGCAGATCGGCACCCCGAACGAGCTCTACCACAAGCCGGCCACGCGCTTCGTCGCCGGCTTCATCGGCTCGCCCGCCATGAACTTCATCCCGTGCCGGCTCGAGGACGCCGGCGGCACGCTCCAGATCCGGCTCACCGACCGCATCGCGTTCGCGCTGCCGCCGGCCCGCGCGGCGCGCTACAACGCGCTGCCGCGCACCGACAAGCTGCTGCTCGGCCTGCGGCCCGAGCATCTCACTGAGTCGCATGCGCATCTGGGGCCGGGCGTCGAGAGCTTCGACACCGTGCTCGACGTCACCGAGCCGATGGGAATGGAGACCCTGGTCTATTTCGGGCTCGATGGCACGCCGATCTGCGGCCGCGTCGATCCCAACGCCGGCGCCAAGGACGGGGCACCCATGCGTTTGGCGATGGACCTCAATAACATGCACCTGCTAAACGAGGCGACCGGCGTCGTGTTGTGACGCCGGTCCAAGAAACTCGCGCAGGCAGGGGACGATGGCGACCAACAAGAAGAAGATTTTCATTACACAAACTTTGTCGCAAGGGGCACGCGCCCTCCTCACCCAGCGGGACGATATCGAGCTCGTCGAGTTTGCGAACCTAATCTCGGCAAAGGACTTCGAGGCCTTGCTGAAGAGCCATGCGCCGGTCCATGGCGTGGCGCTCGGCGCCACCGCCTTCGGCGAGACCGAGCTCGAGGCGTCCAAGGACATGAAGGTCGTGACCCGCATCGGCGTCGGCTACGACGCCGTCGACGTGCCCGCCCTCTCCCGCCGCAAGGTGCCGCTGATGGTCGCGGGCAGCGCCAACTCGCCCTCGGTCGCCGAGCAGGCGCTGTTCATGATGCTGACGCTGGCCAAGCGCGCGAACGAGTTGCACGCCTGCGTCAAGGACGGCAAATGGGCCGACCGGCTCGGCATGCTGCCGTTCGATCTCTACGGCAAGACCGTGCTGATCATCGGCTTCGGCCGCATCGGCAGCCGTACCGCCAAGCGGTGCCTGGCGATGGAAATGACCGTGCAGGTCTACGATCCCTACAAGCCAGCCGCCGAGATCAAGGCCGCCGGCTGCGAGCCTGTCGCCGACCTCGACGCCGCGCTGCCTCACGCCGATTTCGTCACCATCCACTGCCCAAAGACGCCGGAAACGGTCGGCCTGTTCGATGCGGCGCGGATCCGCCGGATGAAGCCGAAATCCTATCTCATCAACACCGCGCGCGGCGGCATCGTAAAGGAAGCCGCGCTGTACGACGCCCTGGTCTCCGGCAAGCTCGCCGGCGCCGGCATCGACGTGTTCGAGGTGGAGCCGCCGCCGGTCAGCAACGCGCTGTTCGCGCTGCCCAACGTCATCATCGCCCCGCACGTCGCCGGCGTCACGGTGGAGGCGGTGAGCCGGATGAGCGAGCAGACCGCGCGCAATATCCTGAGCGTGCTGGACGGCGATCCCATCAGGCAGAACATCATCAATCAGGACGTGCTGGGCTGAACAAGCCGAAGGCGGGCGGATTAATCTACCCGCCTTCGGAAGGCCAGAATGCGTCCCATTTTGGTGCAGATCGAGCCCCAACTCAGCCTTAATCAAACGCGCCTAATGTTCCCGGCCGCGGCGGCAGTGGGACAGACTGGCCGGCCGCGTCGAGCTGGAGGATGGACCTTGTCAGAGATCGACCCGACCGACCACGCGCTGGCAACCATCGCCAGCATCCTGGAGCACCCCGAGCCCGTCCTCGTCGTCCGCCACACCGAGACCGAAATCGTGGTCGCCGGCGAGCGTGAGCATCTGGCTTCCGACGAGCAGGCAGTCATCGACGAACAGCCGGCTCTCGACGAGCATCCGGTCGTCGAGGAACAGCCGCTGGTGCCGGAGCACACCGATGCCGACGGCTACAGCAAGGTCGGGCCCGGGCCCATGGTGGCGATCCGCCTGAAATGGACGGTCCATCGCGGCGATGACAGCCAGTATTACGTCCACGAGACCATCGGCGAACAGTCCACGCCCGTGGTCAGCGGCCCCATGACCAGCGAGGCCGCGGTACATTTCGTCGACGTCCAGCAGGACGAGGCGAACAGGCGCTTCGAGCAGCTGCGCAGCGAGATCGCCGGCCGCAGCTCGCTCGCCGATTACGAGCGCAAGGGCGAAGCCTAGCGCTCCGGCCGGAGGTCTCGGTACACCTTTCCCGAACGGAGAGGTGTACGCCGAGCCTCGGCAACTACTTCCTTCCCAGATAATCCTTCTTCACGAGCTCGACGCCTGCGTGCCGCAGCAGGTCGTAGGCCGTCGTGACGTGAAAGAAGAACTGCGGGACACTGAACGTCAGCAGCAGCGCGCGCCCGGTGAAGGGCAGCTCGGTCCCGTTCTTCAGCCTGAAGAAGACATTCCGTTCCGCCGCCGCGTCGATCTCCGCGCGCGGCAGGCTTTCGATGAACTCGATCGAGGTTGCGATCCGCGCCTGAAGCCCGGCCATGTCGTGCTCCAGCGCCGGCAGCGCCACCGGCTCGAGCTCCGCCAGCAAGGCCGGGGCGACCACCGCATGCCGGCAGGCCTCGCCGACCTGCTGCGCCAGATCGTACATGTTCGGGGCCAGCCGCATACCGAGCAGAACGGCCGGATTGAACTTGCGGGTCTCCGCATACGCCACACCCTTGTCGAGCAGCCCCGACAGGTTGCGCAAATGCGGGACGAAGAGGCCGACAGAGGCCTCGTACATCGAGATCGTCACGTCCAGATTCCCTTCAATTCCATCTCGCCAGCGACCGGCATCTGGTCTAAATCCACCCCTCAAGGGCGGCACAATGACAGCTCGCGCAGGGGTGGAAAAGAGATGATCGTTCGGATGGCTGTTCGAATCGTGGTGGCTGCGGCCGTGGCGTTGCTGGCAAACCTTTCGGCTCACGCGCAGCAGGCGCCCTCGCGCCTCGACGAGATCGTCAAGCGCGGCACCTTGCGCGTCGGCATGACCGGCGACTACAAGCCTTTCACCTATCTGGACAAGGCGACGCAGCAGTTCAGCGGCTTCGATGTCGACATGGCGGAGTCACTCGGCAAGGCGCTCGGAGTCAAGGTCGAGTTCGTTCCGACGGCCTGGCCGAAGCTGATGAAGGATTTCGAGGCCGACCAGTTCGACGTCGCCATGGGCGGCGTCTCGGTCACGTTCGACCGTCAGAAAAAGGGATTCTTCTCGACGCCGATCATGCGCGAGGGCAAGACGCCGATCACGCGCTGCGCCGACGTCGGCAAGTACCAGACGCTTCCTGATATCGACAAGAAGGGCACCCGCGTGATCGTCAATCCCGGCGGCACCAACGAGCGCTTTGCGCGTGCCAACATCAAGGACGCCGAGATCAGCGTTTTCTCCGACAATACCGTGATCTTCGACGAGATCGCCAAGGGCAACGCCGATCTGATGATGACGGACGCCTCCGAGACGCGCTACCAGCAGAAGCAGCACGCCGGCGTGCTCTGCGCGGTGCATCCCGAAAAGCCGTTCGACTTCTCCGAGAAGGCCTATTGGCTCCAGCGCGACATGGCGTTGAAGGCCTTCGTCGACCAATGGCTGCACATTTCCATGGAAGACGGCAGCTACAGGAAAATCTACGCCGCCTGGTTCGATTAGAGCGTTTTCGGACGAAGTGGGTACCGGTTCGCGCAACGAGAGCCCCGTCCCGATTGCGTCGGAACTGAATGGGCTCCAGCCGCGTCCTCCTGTCGCTTGCCCCCGCCAAACTTTGGACCGGCTGTTGGCCTATTGAACCCGGAACCGCAGGACGACGACTCATACCGTGACAGTGATCTAGATCACTTTTTACGATCGAGCCGGCGCGTAAGCGTCGGTGCGGGGACCACCTTTTCAGGAGATGGAAATGAGGAAGCTGTTGGCCACGGCCGCATTCCTTTTGGCGAGCACCGCTGCGCAGGCGCAGTACACCTTCGAATATGGCGGGCGCACCATCCGCATCGACCCGGACCGCGGCACCGTGCAGATTCCGGGCGTGTACGACAACACCGGCCAGGGCAAGGCGAAGAAGGCCAAGAAGAACGAGACCACCCCGGGCCAGCAGGCGCCGCAGCAAGCCACCGTCGAGCCGCAAACGCCGGCTGCGCCAGCTCCCGCTCCTGCGCCGGTCGCCCCGCCGCCAGCGGCTGCGCAGGCGCCTTCGCCTGCCCCCGCCGCCGTAGCACCCCCGCCGCCTGCTCTGCCTCCGGCC
>NZ_LBJV01000051.1:0-98068 GCF_028128855.1 Bradyrhizobium sp. CCBAU 11430 | reverse complement strand
GCTGCCGCGCCGTCGGTCGGCTTTGACGCCAATACGCAGCCGGCTCCCGTCGCGGCTCCTGCTCCTGCACCCGCGCCGGTCGCGGTTGCTCCGGCGCCTGTGGTGGTTGCCAACACGCCGATCGGCGTCTGGGCCACCGAAGAGAACAAGGGCAATGTCCGCGTCGAGCAGTGCGGCGCCAATCTCTGCGGCTATGCCGAAAAGACCAATGCGCGCATCCTGATCAACATGAAGCCAGAGGGCTCGAAGTGGAGCGGCCGCATCCACGATCCCGACTCCGGCCGCAATTACGACTCGACCATCGCGATGAAGGGTCCGAATGCGATGCGCGTGCAGGGTTGCGCCTTCGGCGGCATGTTCTGCGGCGGCCAGACCTGGAAGCGCGTGAGCTGACACCGCAGGTGTCATCCCGGGGCGATGCGAAGCATCGAACCCGGGATCTCGCGCGGCGAACTCGCACCACAACTTCGAGATTCCGGGTTCGCGACTTCGTCGCGCCCCGGAATGACGAGTAAGAAGGCGGCGCCAAATCCCTCACCGAACGTGACGTCTGAACGTTCGGCCCTCCTCCTACCACACACGTTCATCCGCCATTCAGGTCCCCCCGGCTGATATCAACCGATCTCGCCTCGCGTTCTCACCGGGACTTCCTCGTGACATCAATGCTGGCCTGGCGCCGCTTCGTGTTCGCGCTCGTGCTGCCGGCATTGCCGCTGGCAGGCGCGAGCGTTGCGATCGCATCCGATGCGATCGAAGTCGCCCAGGCCCAGCCACAAGCGCAGCCGGCGCCAGCGCCCTCCCCGACGCCATCGGCTTCACCGACACCGGCCGCGGACGCACAACCCGCCGCCGTCGAGCCGATCGGCAACGTTGCGACCGTCACGGGCATCGCGACCGTGATCCGTGACAAGAATTCCTATCCGCTGCGCGTGCGCGACGACATCTATCTCAACGACGTGGTGCAGACCTCGTCGAACTCCACGGTCGGCATCACTTTCGACGACGCCACCACGTTCAATCTTTCAGCCAGCTCGAAGATCACCATCGACAATTACGTCTATGAGGACGGCGGCAAGCAGAACTCAGGGATATTCGACGTCGGAAGGGGCACAGTGGCCTTCGTTGCAGCTGCGGTGGCGAAGACCGGTAACATGAAAATCACGACGCCGACCGCGACGCTCGGCATCCGCGGCACCACCGGCGTCGTCGAGGTGCCTGAAGGCGCGGCAGCGAGCAGCGCGCGCAACGTCAACATCAAGCTCTATCCCGACGCCGACGGCCGCGTCGGCCACATCGAGGTCGACGACCGCACCAGCGGCACGCGGCTCGGCGCGCTGACGCAAGGCGCGAGCGGCTTTGCGATCCGGCCCGGCGCGGCCACCGCCGGAATCATGCGCTTCGCCGCGGTACCGATCACGATTCCCGCGCAACAGATCGCACGCGACCGCGGTTTCGTCGGCCAGGTGCATCTGGCGCAAACCACGGGCCGCCAGATCGTCACCGAGCAGCGTGACTTCCGCCGCGCCAATCCGACCGCGCTCAGCCGCATTCCGCGGCCGGCCCAGGCGCCGCAGCAACAACAATTGCGGCCGACGACCGCACCTAGCCAACAGTTGCAGCGGCCGAACGGCCAGCCCGGTCAGAACAACCGTCCGGGTCAGCAGCAGCCGGGCACGCCGGGCCGGCAAGGAACGCAGCAGCCGCCGCGGCAAGGACAACAAGGACAAGGCGGCGCCGTGCAACCGGGCACGCCGCGTGCGGGCCAGGGGCAACTGCCGCGAGGACAACAGCAACAAGGCCAGCCGCAGCACGGCCAGCAGCAAGGTGCAGGGCGTCCAACGCGCCCTGGACAAGCCACCCCGCCGAACGCCACGCCGCAAACACAGCCGCAGCGTGGTGGGCAGATTCAGCCCGGAGGAGTCGTGCCGTCACAGCCGGGCGGGACTCATCCGCAGTCGCAACTGCCGCGCACCGGCATGCAGCCGGCCCATCCGCCCGCAGTCCAACCGCCGGGCATGCAGCGACCCGGCGGCTTCCAGCAGCGCCTCCCTGCCGCGCAACGCCCCGTAGCGCCGCGCAAACCGGCGCCGGCTCCGAAGGAGAAGGAGCGGCGGTAAAGTTCGGCGTGCATGAGCGCGCTCGGTGCGCTTCCTCGCCTAGTGTGAGGGGCTGCTTCCGCAAAAATAGTGGCAGTGAGACTCGCGGAGAGTGCCCTCACCCGGATTGCATCTACGATGCAATGATGCAATCCGACCTCTCCCCGCAAGCGGGGCGAGGTGAAGACAACTCACGCCTCGCCGCGCAGCCAGGCCTTCACCTTCTGCAGGAGACCATGCCGCAGCTCCTCGACGGATGCGGCTTCGGCCGGCGTCAGCGTCTGCAGCGTTGCATCGATATCGTCGGCCGCGAGCGGCGGCGTCGGCTGGGGCGCGGGCGGCGACGCCAGCCCCGCTGCCGCAAGCGCGATCGGGCCGATCTGGGTCAGAAAGGCGCGCTCATATTCGCGCGACAGGCGCGCAAGCGCGTCGTCCAGCGGCAGCCAGTCGACCGCCTTGATGTCGTTCATCAGCTTGCGGACCGGACCGCCCTCAGCTTCCATGCGCCAGAAATGCACGACCTTGGAACGCCCGCCGGACTGATAGACGAGCGTGCCGAGGAATTCGTGGATGGCGACGTCGTGTCCAGTTTCCTCGAGCACCTCGCGGTGCGCGGCCTGTTTCGGCGTTTCGCCGTCGTCGAGCTTTCCCTTGGGCAAAACCCATTCGTTGCGCTTGCGCTGGCGCACGACCGCGATCAGCGGCACAGCTCCACGCCGCAGCACAATACCTCCCGCCGCCATGACCGGCGCTCGCGCCATCACTCACATCCGTGTCGATCTATGCATCCCCGCAGGACGATATAGGCGTCGGACGCGGCGGATTGAAGGCTATCCTCTCCTCAACAGCGCCTGACCGGCGCGAATGCGCGTGCCCTCGGCGATGCCGTCGCAGAAGGTGAAATCGCCGGGCGCGAGGATGATGATGGTCGAGCCGTGCTCGAACCAGCCGAGCTCCTCGCCCTTGGCCACGTTGACGTCGCAGGGGAAATTGACCGGGCCGCGGGTCTGCGCGTTCAGCACCATGTCGAGGAAGTGCAGGCGGATGCTCGCGACCAGGATCGCGGCAACCGGCACCAGCGTCACGGCCTCGCCGGTCGCTAGACGCGTCCGGATCACGGCGCGCTCGTTCTTGCAGAACAGACGCTCGACCCGCTTCAAGGCGATCGGGTTGACGTTCCAGACATCGCCATGGATCAGCGTGACCCGCTCGATATGCGCATCATGGGGTGCATGGAAGCGGTGATACATGCTCGAGGTCAGCCGCAACGTGACGAAGCTTCCGTCGCGATGCTGATCAACCAGTGCGGAATCGCCGAGCAGGTCGAGCAGCGAATAGGGCGCGCCCTTGACCTGAAACAGCTCGGTGTCGGCGATCTTCCCGTGGGCACCGACGATGCCGTCGGAGGGGCTGGCGACAATGGAGGGGTCGGGATCAAAAGGCCGCAGGCCCGGCTTGAGCTCCCGGGTGAAGCAGTCGTGCAGGCTCTTGAAATGAGTCTTGCGCGCCTCCGACAGATCGAGGTCGGAGAACAGCTTCCACAGAGCGATCGAGAAGTCCCGCACAAGCGGATTCTCGATCTTGGAGAACCAGCCCATGAAGCGGGTTAGCGCGGCGCGGGGGATGCGGTTGGTCAACAGGAAGTTGAGGTCTTCCTGCTGGGTGAAAGAGGCGATGAGGGCTTTGACTGTCATGAATCTGTCAGCTCACAGTATTAGCGCTTGTTGTCATGGAAACGACACTCCCGATTCTCTCGATGTCCGTGGCCGCCGCAGCGTCTGCTGCCGCCGTCCTCCCGAAGATCAAGGCGCGGGTCGAACTGTCCCGCGCCAAGCACCGGTCGCTCGCCGGGCACTCCAAGATGTCGCGCCGGGTGGCAAAGCTGCTCCCGTTCTACGAATTCGAGGGCGACAAATATTTCGGCTGCGACGGCGCGCCTGATAACGTGGTGGCGCAGCGTAAGGACGCCTTCTTCCGCCTCGCCAAGCTTTACGCCGAGCGCTACCCCAGGGGTCGCGCGATGACGAAGGAAGCGGCGGAAACCATCTCCGACCTGAACTTCACCGAGAGCTACCGCGTGCCGTTCCAGTTCTCGCGTCTCGTCCGCGAGCATCTGGGCACCTCGACCTTCATGGAGTCCTCGCGCGGCGTCACCGTCACGGACGTCGACGGCAACACCTCCTACGACCTCACGGGCTCCTACGGCGTCAACATCTTCGGCAACGACTTCTACAAGGAGTGCATCGAGGGCGCCGAGAAGCGGGCGCATGCACTCGGCCCCGTGCTCGGCCCCTACCATCCCGTCATCCTCGAGAACGTGCAGCGGCTCCGCCAGATCTCCGGCCTCGACGAAGTCTCGTTCCACATGTCCGGCACCGAGGCCGTGATGCAGGCGGTGCGGCTGGCGCGCTACCACACCAAGCGCACGCATCTGGTTCGCTTCGCCGGCGCCTATCACGGCTGGTGGGGCGACGTGCAGCCCGGCGTCGGCAACCCGATTTCCGCGCACGAGACCTACACCCTCGCCGAGATGTCCGAGAAGACGCTGCACGTCCTGCGCACGCGCAAGGACATCGCCTGCGTGCTGGTCAATCCGCTGCAGGGCCTGCATCCGAACGCCAACGCGCCCGGCGATTCCTCGCTGGTGGATTCCTCTCGCGGCGGCAATTTCAATCGCGCGGCCTACACCGAATGGCTCACGAGGCTGCGTGAAGTCTGCACCGAGCGCGGCATCGTGCTGATCTTCGACGAGGTCTTCGTCGGCTTCCGTCTCGCCGCCGGCGGCGCCCAGGAATATTTCAGCGTCAAGGCCGACATGGTGACCTACGGCAAGAGCCTCGCCGGCGGCCTGCCGGTCGGCGTGGTCTGCGGCAAGAAGGAATTGATGCGCCGCTTCCGCGACGACCGCCCCGCCGACGTCTGCTTCGCCCGCGGCACCTTCAACTCGCATCCGTACGTCATGACGGCGATGGACGAGTTTTTGAGCCGCCTCGCCTCCCCGAATTTCCGCGCCATCTATGACAGGCTGGATGCGACCTGGAACGGTCGCGCGCAAAAACTCAACCAGATGATGACCGACGCCGGCCTGCCAGTACGGTTCGCCAACTTCTCGTCGATCTGGACGGTGAAATACACCACGCCGTCCCGCTACAACTGGATGCTGCAATATTATCTGCGCGCCGAGGGCTTGGCGCTGAGCTGGGTCGGCACCGGCCGGCTGATCTTCAGCCTCAACTACACCGACGCCGACTTCAGCGAAGTCGCCGAACGCTTCGTCCGCGCCGCCGGGAAGATGAAGGCCGACGGCTTCTGGTGGCACGATGGCGTGCTCACCAACAAGAACATCAAGCGGCAGATTTTGAAAGAGATGCTGGCCAAGCGCTTCGGGCGCTGAGGCTGCGTGCTCCGACGCCGTCATGGCCGGGCAAAGCCGTCCGGAGGACGGCGTCGCTTCCGCTCGCCTATGCCCGGCCATCCACGTGTCTCCACGCAACGGCCCCAAGACGTGGATGCCCGGGACAAGCCCGGGCATGACGTAGACCATGGACATTCGCGATCCGGGCAACGGCCGTGTCAGGCGTGCTGCTCTTCGAGCGTGGGCTCGCCGATGAGGCCCAGCGTGTGCTCGGGGTTGAGGTGCAGGCCGGGGTCCATCAGCTCGCCGCGCATCAGGGCGAGCGGCGCGCTGCGATAGAGCATCAGATCGTGGAAGGGATCGGTCAGGATCTTGGTCATCCAGACGAGGCCGGTCTCGACGTCGCGGATGAAGAACAGGTGCACGGTGCGGAACAACAGACCGCCGCCGCCGACCACGAGCCAGATCTTGGCAACCTGCCGCATGAAGTCGGTCGCGGACGCCCAGGGGATGAACAGGCCGAACAGCGAGGGATCAGCGAACAGCACCAGGGGCGAAGCCGCCCAGATCGCCATCAGCACCACCTTGCGCTGAAGGTTGTAGCCGACCTTGATCTCTTCCTTGTGCTCGTGGGTGGCCTGGTTGATGTGGTCGTAGCCGTGCGGCTCGAAGAAGAAGTGACCGGCCTGGCGCGAGGTCATCGAGACCAGCCAGCCGACCAGCGCGGAGATGACAGGGTCGATGAACAGCCAGACATAGGCGAAGAGAAAGCTCAGCGCGCTGATGAAGTGCAGGCTCTGATTGATGCGGCTGTGGTGATAGTAGCGATGGTCGTCCCAGCGCTGGATCCGCAGCTGCTCGAGATAATTCTTGATCATGCTCTCCCCCAAAATGCTTTCGGGTACGGGATTACAGGGATTCGATGTAGGCCGTGTGACATCATCATTTTGTCATGTGGCGATGTGCAGCGGCGCGATGACGCACGCGACGCGTGAGCTTCAGCTCACGCCGCTTTCGCGACGTCGACCTTGCGGAAGCGCACCAGCGAGAAATGGCCGAGCGGCGGAATCAGGCGGCGCTCGGCGAGCTCGATGCCGTGGGCGCCGGCCAGCCACTTAGCATAGCGCGACCAGGCGAACTCTGCGGTGCGGAAGCCGAGCGGACGCACCACCGGCTGCAGCTTCTGCTCGATGAAGCGGCGCATGCCGGCATCGGCGCTGACGCGGGTGAGGATGATCAGCTCGCCGCCGGGCCGCAGCACGCGGGCGAATTCGTCGAGCGCCTTCTCCGGGTTCGGCACCGCGGTGACGACATATTGCGCCATCACGACGTCGAAGGAATTGTCGGGGAATTCGAGCTTCTCGGCGTCCATCACCGCGAGGCCCTCGACGTTCTTCAGCTTGCCCTCGGCGACGCGCTGGCGCGCCTTGTCGAGCATCGCTTCCGAGATGTCGGTGCCGAAGATGCGCAGGTTCGGTGCATAGAGCGGCAGCGAGATGCCGGTGCCGACGCCGACCTCGAGCACGCGGCCGCCGATCTTGTTGGTGGCCGCGATCGCCGCCTGCCGGCCCTTGGCGAACACACCGCCGAACACGAGATCGTAGACGGGCGCCCAGCGGTCATAGGCCTGCTCGACCGTGCCACGGGTGAGATCGAGCTGCTCGGTGCCGTCAAGGTTCATGATCTTAGCCATCGATGAGGTTCTCGCTGTGGGTCAGACGTTTGGGATCAACCGCGCACCGGCCGCCGCGCCATCCGAGGCGAGGCGCGCAAGGCGCGGCTGGGCTGAAGTGAGGTGAGATTGCCGACGAACTGGCGCGCGCTGTTTTCCCAGGAACGCTCCAGCGCGAAGTTACGGCAGGTCTCGCGCGACATGGTGAGCGCGCGCAGGCACGCGGTACGCAAATCGTGGTCGATCGCGCCGATCGGATGATCGGCGATGACGTCTTTTGGACCCGTCACGGGAAACGCCGCAACCGGCGTGCCGCAGGCCAGCGCCTCCAGCTGCACCACGCCAAACGTATCGGTCAGGCTCGGAAACACGAACACGTCGGCGGCGGCGAGATGCGCGGTGAGATCCGCGCCCTTCTTCTCGCCGAGGAACACCACCTCCGGATATTTCTTCTGGAGCGCCGCCTTCTGCGGGCCGTCGCCGACGACGACCTTGGTGCCGGGCAGATCGAGCGAGAGAAACGCTTCGAGATTCTTCTCTACCGCGACCCGGCCCATGGTCATGAAGATCGGCCCCGGCAGATCGAGCCGTGCCGGCGAGTCGGGATGAAACAGCTCGGTGTTGACGCCGCGCGTCCAGAAGCCGAGCCGCTTGAAGCCGCGCTCGGAGAGCTCTTGCCGCAGCGAGGGCGTCGCCACCATCGTCATCGCGGCGGCATCATGGAAGTGGCGCAGCACGGCATAACCGACGGCGGCGGGGATGCCGGTCCGCACCGAGACATATTCGGGAAAGCGCGTCGTGTAGGACGTGGTGAAGGCAAGCCGGTTGCGACGGCAATAGGCTCGCGCGGCCCAGCCGATCGGACCTTCGGTCGCGATGTGGAGCGCGTCCGGCGCGGCCTTCTCGATCCGTCGCGCGATCTCCTTTCCGCTCGGCAGCGCGATGCGCAGGCCCGGATAGGTCGGCAGCGGCCAGGACGGAAAGCCGTCCGGCGTCAGGAAGTCGATCTCGACATCGAGGGCCTTGGCGGCATTCGCCAGCGAGGTCAGGGTGCGGACCACACCGTTAACTTGGGGATGCCAGGCGTCAGTCGCGATTAATACCCGCATGGGGAAATCCCGAGAGTTTGATGATTCTCGGTTTCCGACCATCAACGAAGGATATTTCAGGCGTGTGACGTCACAGAAGTGTCGGCCCACAGTTTTGTTCGTTAACGGGCACCTGCGGCCACGAAACTGTCATGAAACAATCCTTGCCGCCGTGAAACCGTTTTCGGTTTTCCGCGCAAATGTCCCGAAACGTTTTGCGGTTAGTGATCTCAGCAACAGAGCACCGCAACGGTGCCGCGGTGGCCGAAACCACCGAGCAAACAGGGGCGATCACATGTTCAATCTGGATACGTTCAAGACGTTTTCGCGCGCCGTTGCATTCGGCGCAGTCGCGGTCTCCGCGATCGCATTCGCGGGTAGCGCCAAGGCCGCGCCGGTGCAGCTCTTCCCCTTCTTCCAGCCGCTGCCGCCGTTCGCCGCGCCGCAGCCGATCCAGCCCTATCAGCCCTACCAGGCGCCGACCTATCAGACCGAGCCGTCCGAGGATCAGGACGCCGTGGAGATGCCGGCGCGCTTCCGCCGCCAGACCGTCTCCTACGCGACGCGTGAGGCGCCGGGCACCATCATCATCGATACGCCCAACACCTATCTCTATTATGTGCTCGGAGGCGGCCAGGCGCTGCGCTACGGCATCGGCGTCGGCCGCGACGGCTTCACCTGGTCGGGCACGCAGTCCGTCACCAGGAAGGCCGAGTGGCCGGCCTGGACCCCGCCGCCGGAAATGATCGCCCGCCAGCCCTATCTGCCGCGCCACATGGCCGGCGGCCCCGGCAACCCGCTTGGCGCCCGCGCCATGTATCTCGGCGGCACCATCTACCGCATCCACGGCACCAACGCCCCCGACACCATCGGCAAGCGCGTCTCCTCCGGCTGCATCCGCCTGACCAATGATGACGTTTCCGACCTCTACTCCCGCGTCAACGTCGGCACCAAGGTGATTGTGCTGCCGATGACGGAACGGAGAGCGGAGCTCGGAACCGCGACGCGCTGAACCGACAGGACATTGTGACGCAAACGGCCCCGGAACATCCCCGGGGCCGCCTTCGTTTGCCCTCGACATTCCGGCGCGCGCTTGCTGAGGCGCGGGTCCCCGATGGAGGCGCAAATGCAATTCTCGGCGAACTCATGGCTGCGCCCAGTCGCCGGTGCCGGAGCGTTAACGCTGCTCGTGTCCGTACCCTCCTCGCTCGCTCAGCAGCCGGCGAGCGAAGCGGCAGCTCAGCAGGCCTTCAACAATTCCTGCCGCACCTGCCATTCCGTGAAGGAAGGCGACAATCGCCTCGGTCCCAATCTCAACAAGATCGTGGGACGCAAGGCCGGCTCGCTGCCGGACTACAACTACTCGTCCTCGATGAAAGAGGCCGGCTTCGTCTGGGACCAGGACAAGCTCACGCGCTTCATGGTCAAGCCGGACGAGGTCGTATCCGGCAACAAGATGCAGCCCTATGGCGGCGTCTCGGCGGAGGACGCGGCGAAGGTGGTGGCGTATCTGCAGGCGGCGGGCGGGCAATAGTCGCGTGGGCGCCGCGTGTGAGGCTTGCATTCGAAATCTCAGCGCAATCCTTCGAGACGCCCGCCTGCGGCGGGCCCTCAGGATGAGGACGGAGTGTGCGGCAGCTCGTGCTCACGCAGCTATTGCACCAGGGCGCGAATGCCAGTTAGCCTCATCCTTGAGGAGACCGCGAAGCGGTCGCCTCGAAGGACGAGGCGTTCACACCGGCGGAAATCGCTCATCCGCCGGTCCTCTCTGAGATCAATCGCAGCCACGCCGCTGAATGAAACGCGCTCATCAGCAGATACATCGGCACCATCTCGCCGAGCGAAGACCCGCGCCCGGCGGCGCACAGCATGTCCGCCTGACCGCCGCCGATCATGGCCGTCAGCCCGGCCATGATCGCAAAGGTCGGCGTGGCCGCGAGGCCGAACCATCTGGCAAGGCTGGCGGCACTAGTCACGACCTTCCGCCGCCTCCTGACGAAACGCCTTCTCGCCGGCGTCCGAGATCTCGACCCATTTCTTGTCGGGCGCCCCGCCGTCCGTGTAGCTGTCGTGCCAATTCCACCATTTGTAGGTCGGCGTCTGCGGATAGCCTTTTGGCGAGTCTTCCCAGACCTCCTGGCGGCCGAGCGGCGTGATGTCGAGATAATTCCAGGTGCCGCCCATCTGCTCGTCGCCGCGGCTCTTGACGAAATAGGTGCGGAAGATGCGGTCGCCGTCGCGGTAGAACACGTTCGTCCCGTGCCACTCGTCGACGCCGAAATCGGCGTCAAAGCTGTCGGTGACGGTGACCCACGGCATGGTCCAGCCCATATGCTTCTTCAGCCTGATGATGGCGGCCTGCGGCGCCCGCGAGGCGAACACCAGCGTGGTGTCGCGAGCGTTGAGATGCGCGACGTGGGCGACTTGGTCGGCCACCATGGAGCAGCCGCGGCAGGCGTGATCGGGCCAGCCGAACACGCCGGGCTCGAAGAAGGCGCGGTAGACGATCAGCTGCCGTCGGCCCTGGAACAGGTCGAGCAGGCTGACCTTGCCGCCGGGCCCCTCGAACGAATAGGTTTTGCTCACTTCCATCCACGGCATGCGCCGGCGCTCGGCGGCCAGGGCGTCGCGGGCACGGGTATGCGCCTTTTCCTTCACGAGCAGTTGCTGACGGGCGGCCTCCCAGTCCTGCGGCGACACCACCGGCGGTGTTTGCATGTCGGCCTGTCCGTTGTTCCGTTCGTTTTGGGCTAATGTCATCATGACTCTCCGAATCTCTTGCCTGACGTCTTGCCTGGGCGATCACTCCGCGTCTCGTGGAACCGCTCGCCCTTCACCGCACCTTGTCGGCCGTCAACGAATTCTGGCACCTCGTGGTTGCGCGGTGGGAGTAACAAGTGTGGCGGGATTGACATGGAGTCGCTGATCACGGCCGCAGCGCGCGCGCTCGAGGCCGGCGATCCGCTCGGCGCGCTGAACCGCGTTGCGTTGCGCAACGATGCGCCGTCGCTGGCGCTGCGCGGCATCGCGATGGCGCAGCTCGGCGATCTCGCAAAGGCGAAGACGCTGCTGCGAAGCGCCGCGCGCGCCTTCGGTCCGCGCGAGGCGGTGGCTCGCGCGAGATGCGTGGTGGCCGAAGCCGAGATCGCGCTGGTTTCGCGCGATCTCGGCTGGCCGACGAAGACGCTCGCGGCGGCACGGACGACGCTCGAAAAGCACGGCGATGTCGCCAATGCCACGCATGCAGGCCACATCGAGGCACGCCGTCTTCTTCTCGTCGGGCGGCTCGACGAAGCCGAGCGTATCCTCGCCGAGCTCGGCACCTCTCGGCTCCCGCCTGCCCCGCAGGTCGTCCGCGAGCTCGTGGTCGCCGGCATCGCAATACGGCGGCTCAGAACCAAAGACGCGCGCGTGGCGCTTGGCCGGGCGGCTCACGCAGCGAGCCTGGCGGGCATCCCAGGGCTGACAGCCGAGGTCGAGAGCACGAACCGCGTGCTCGATACGCCCGCGGCACGCCTGATCACGCATGGCAACGAACGTCCGTTGCTGCTGGAACAGGTCGAGGAGCTCGCGGCTGCGGACGCGCTGGTCGTAGACACGTTCCATCATTCGGTGCGCAGGCAAGGCACCAGCGTATCGCTCGGAACCCGCCCGGTGCTGTTCGCACTCGCCCGCATTCTGGCGCAGGCGTGGCCTGCGGACGTCTCGCGCGAGGCGCTGATGGCTGGGGCGTTTCAGGCGAGGCACGTCGATGAATCGCACCGCGCGCGCTTGCGCGTGGAGATCGGCCGCCTCCGCGCCAAGCTCAGGCCTGTGGCCGATGTGACTGCGACGAAGCAGGGTTTTGCACTGACGCCGCGCAAGACGCGGCAGGTCATGGTACTGGCGCGGCCCGTCGAGGAGAAGCACGCCGCTGTCCTCGCCTTCCTCTCCGACGGCGAGCCGTGGTCGAGCTCGGCGCTCGCGCTGGCGCTGGGAACCAGTGCGCGCACGGTGCAACGCGCGCTCGACGAGCTGGCGCGATCGAACAAGGTGCAGTCGTTCGGACATGGGCGGGCGCGGCGCTGGATGACGCCGCCTGTCCCGGGTTTCCCGACAGGCTTGTTACTCCCGGGACCGCTCCTGAAGACGTAAGGTAGGAGCACATCACAGGGAGCGATCACATGAAGCGTTCAGCCGCCGAGATCATCAGGGAGTACGGACCTTTTGCCGGCGTCGAGGCCGTGCATGGCGTCACCTATGACGGCAGCCATGTCTGGTTCGCATCCGGCGACAAGTTGAATGCGATCGATCCTGATAGCGGCAAGGTCGCGCGCTCCCTCGATGTCGCAGCCCATGCGGGAACGGCGTTCGACGGCCTGCACCTGTTCCAGATCGCCGAGGATCGCATCCAGAAGATCGATGCGGCCTCGGGCAAGGTGCTCGCCAGCATTCCTGCGCCGGGTGGCGGTGGCGATTCCGGCCTGGCCTGGGCCGAGGGCTCGCTGTGGGTCGGGCAATATCGCGAGCGCAAGATCCATCAGGTCGATCCGGACACGGGCAAGGTCCTTCGCACCATCGAGAGCAAGCGGTTCGTGACCGGGGTGACCTGGGTCGATGGCGAGCTCTGGCACGGCACCTGGGAGGGCGAGGATAGCGATATCAGGCGGATCGATCCTGACACGGGCAAGGTACTCGAACTGCTCGACCTGCCGGCGGGGACGATGGTGTCAGGACTGGAGTCCGACGGCGGCGACCGCTTCTTCTGCGGCGGTGGCGCTAACGGCAATGTGAGAGCGGTCCGCCGTCCCCGGCGCGGGGCCTGAATGCACGGCAGCGATGCGGTCGCTGCCGTTAGCCCGTTCGCCCCAATTCCACCCCATCGGTGCGCTCTAGCGCCCTCCTCGCCTGCCCTGTAGAATCCCTGCCGGGGCGGCTTGGGGGATCGATGCGACTGACGTTGAATCTGAAGACCATCACGATCGCCGTCGTAGTGCTCGCGGCGTCGTTCTTCATCAGCTTGAAGGCGATGGACTGGCTGTCGCCGCGCGCGACGAATTCCGCGCCGCCGGTGGCGCAACTGCCGCCGTTGCCGCCGGTCGCGAAGAGCTCGATCGTCGTGGCGCCGGTCGCCATCGCGCTGTCGGCGATCCGCGACCAGGCCGAGAAGGCCGCCCCGCGCAATTTCGCAGGGAAGGCCGACAACCCGATCTCGCAAATCCTGGAGAACGCCGACATCGGCTGGACCGCCGTGCGCGGGCCGATGGCAGCTGCCGGCGACAAGGACGTGCTGACGATCTCGACACCGCTCAGCGGCAAGCTGAACGTGACGGGCTCGCTGTCCTCGAAAGCCACCGGCGCGCTCGGCGATGCGCTCAGCGGCGTGCTCGGCGGTGACGCAGCGAAACGGATCGGCGCGGTCAACATCAAGAATCTGAACGCCAGCGCCGAGATCAAGGGCAACGTGATCGTCACTTCGCGGCCAAAGCTCGCGGCCAACTGGCATCTCGAGCCCAATCTCGGCGCCCAGGTCAATCTCGGCGACACCAACCTCAACGTCGCCGGCGCCAAGGTCAACGTGCCGGCGCAGGTCAAGCCGCTGATCGACAAGAATGTCGGCGAGCAGATCAACATCGTCTCCGAACGCATCCGCAACGATCCGAGCCTGCGCGAGAATGCGAAGCTGCAATGGGCCAAGGCCTGCCGCTCGATCCCGCTGCAGGGCTCGGGCTCCTCGGCCGCGCTTCCGCCGCTCTGGCTGGAGATGAAGCCGATCCGCGCCATTGCCGCGCAGCCGCGCGTCGATGCCCAGGCCGTGACGCTGCTGATGGGGCTGGAAGCGGAGACGCGCGTGACGTCGACGCAGACCAAGCCGGACTGCCCGTTCCCCGACAAGATCTCGATCGTGCCGCCGACCGGCACCGGCGTGAGCATCGGCGTGCCCATCGACGTGCCCTTCACCGAGATCAACAAGCTGATCGCCGCGCAGATGGTCGGCCACACCTATCCCGAGGACGGCTCCGGCCCGGTCGACGTGACCGTCAAGAGCGTCAACGTGGTCCCGTCGGGCGAGCGCCTGCTGATCTCGCTTTTGGTGCGCGCCAAGGAAAAGAAGAGCTGGCTCGGTCTCGGCGCCGAGGCGACCGTGCACATCTGGGGCCGGCCGGTGCTCGACCAGGGGCAGCAGACGCTGCGGCTCACCGACATCCAGCTTGCTGTGGAATCGGAAGCCGCCTTCGGCCTACTGGGTGCCGCGGCGCGCGCGGTGGTGCCGCAGATGCAGCAAGCACTGCTGCAGAGGGCGACGCTCGACCTGAAGCCGATCGCCGCCAACGCGCGCGAGAAGATCGCTGGCGTCATCGCCGACTTCCAGAAAAGCGAGGACGGCGTCAAGGTCGACGCCAAGATCGACAGCCTGACGCTGGCCGACATTGCCTTCGATTCCAAGACGCTGCGCGTGGTCGCGGAAGCCGGCGGCACGCTGAATGTGTCGGTGACGAAGCTGTCGGGGATGTAGCTCGCCTTCATTCGCCGCGCTTGGACGCCTCTTGATCGGTTGCGCCGCTGGCATTCTGATCGGAGGATGCTAAGCTGTTCCTCGCAACCTCGAATGAGGTGCCGACGGCACTGTAGTGGGTAAACGCGAGGTCAACATGGAAGCCGGCATGGTCACGCCTGCGCCGGCACTGGTGCGCTTTTCCGGCATTCAGAAGACCTATGATGGCGAGCATCTCGTGGTGAAGAACCTCGATCTCGACATCAGGAAGGGCGAGTTCATCACCCTGCTCGGCCCGTCGGGCTCGGGCAAGACGACCACGCTGATGATGCTGGCCGGCTTCGAGGTTCCGACCCATGGCGAGATCTACCTCGCGGGCCGGCCGATCAAGAACATGCCGCCGCACAAGCGCGACATCGGCATGGTGTTCCAGAACTATGCCTTGTTTCCGCACCTGACGATCGCGGAGAATATTGCCTTCCCGCTATCCGTTCGCAAGACGAACAAGGCGGACGTGCAGGAGCGCGTTGGATCGGCGTTACGCATGATCAAGATGGAAAACCTGGCGCACCGGCGGCCCGGACAGCTGTCCGGCGGTCAGCAGCAGCGCGTGGCGCTGGCCCGCGCGCTGGTCTTCAATCCGCAACTCGTGCTGATGGACGAGCCTCTGGGCGCTCTCGACAAGCGCCTGCGGGAGCAGATGCAGCTGGAGATCAAGCAACTGCACGAGACGATGGGCATCACCGTCGTTTACGTCACCCACGATCAGAGTGAAGCGCTCACCATGTCGGACCGCATCGCCGTGTTCAACGACGGCATCGTGCAGCAGATCGACAAGCCCGATGCGCTGTATGAGCATCCGGTGAACAGCTTCGTCGCCCATTTCATCGGCGAGAACAATGTGCTGGCCGGCACCGTCGAGACGGTCGACAAGGACTATTGCCGCGTCGCGCTGGCTGGCGGCGGCACTGTCACCGCACGGGCGGTCAATGTATCAGGCGCGGGCGCATCGACCTCGCTGTCGGTGCGGCCGGAGCGGATCACCATTATCCCGGACGGCACCTCCAGCGACGGACCGAACCGGCTGCCGGCCAGGGTGCAGAACATCATCTATCTCGGCGACCACGCGCTGGCCGTGCTCGATGTCTCGGGGAATGCCGAGTTCATGGTCAAGCTTCAGCCCGGCGCACATGACAGCCTGACACACGGTGCAAACGTGTTCGTCACCTTTCACCCCGAGGACTGCCTCGCCCTCGATCCCGTCTGATCCAGCGATCGAACTCAACGCAACGCACATGAAGAAGGAACCATGACCATGCTGAAGCGCAAGATTGGCAAGATTGCTCTGGGTTTCGCCGCGGCCTTCACCGCTAGCGCCGCGCTGGCCACGGTCGGGCAGGCGCGCGACCTCACCGTCGTGTCGTGGGGCGGCGCGTATCAGGATGCCCAGAAGAAGGCCTATTTCGAGCCGTTCAGGAAGGCGGCCGGAATTGCCATGAACGATGAATCCTGGGACGGCGGCGTCGGCGTGCTGCGTGCCAAGGTGCAGGGCGGCGCCGCCACCTGGGACGTCGTCCAGGTCGAGAGCGACGAACTCGCGGTCGGCTGCGAGGAAGGCCTGTTCGAGAAGCTGGACTATTCCAAGATCGGCGGCGAGGCCGCCTACATCCCGCCGTCGGTCAATCCGTGCGGCGTCGGCGCCATCCTCTATGACTTTGTTCTCGGCTATGACAAGGACAAGCTGAAGGAAGCGCCCAAGGGCTGGGCCGACTTCTTCGACACCAAGAAGATTCCGGGCAAGCGCGCCCTGCGTCAGGGCCCGAAGACCACGCTGGAGATCGCTCTGATGGCCGACGGCGTCGCGCCGAAGGACGTCTACAAGGTGCTGGCGACCGACGAAGGCGTCGAGCGCGCGTTCAAGAAGCTCGACACCATCAAGGGCGACATCGTGTGGTGGAAGGCCGGCGCCCAGCCGCCGCAACTGCTCGCCTCCGGCGAAGTCGCGATGACCTCGGTCTACAATGGCCGCATCGACACAGCGAACAAGAACGAGAAGAAGAACTTCGGCATGGTCTGGGACGGCGCGCTGTTCACCCTCGACAGCTGGGTCATCCTGAAGGGCAGCCCGAACAAGGACGCGGCCTACAAGTTCCTGGACTTCGCAGGCAAGGCGGAGAACCAGTCGAAACTGTCGGAGAATATCTCCTATGGCACCTCGAACAAGGACGCAGCCGGACGGCTCGCGCCGGCCGTTCTGAAGGACCTGCCGACGGCGCCTGACAACATCAAGAATGCGGTCGAGATCAACGTTGCGTTCTGGCTCGAGAACATCGACCGCCTGACCGAACGCTTCAACAAATGGGCCGCGAAATAGCGCGCCCGGCAAGGCTCGACGAATGACGGATGCGTCCCTGTCCGGTGCCAATGCGTCGACCGAGGTGCCGCTCAAGCGCCGATTGAGGCGCGCGGAGCGGACACGCCAGGTCAAGGCGTTGGCGCTGGTCGCGCCGCTTCTCGTCTTCCTGCTCTTCACCTTCGCAGGCCCCATCGCCGGCATGCTGTGGCGCGCGGTCGATGACCGGGAGGTGCGTCAGGTTCTGCCTCAAACCTTCGCGGCTCTCGCCAGCTGGAACGGCAAGGACCTGCCGGACGAAGAAGCCTTTGCTGCGCTGGCAAGCGACATCATGGCGGCGCGCACCTCCGGCACCATTGCGATTGCGGCCAAGCGGCTGAACTACGCACTCAACGGTTTTCGCACGATCCTGACCAGCACGGCACGCAATCTGAAGACGATGCCCGAGCCCGGCACGGCCAAGGAGACGCTGGGCAAGATCAATCCGGCCTGGCGCGAACGCACGACCTGGACGACAATCAGGGATGCCAGTGGCCCGGTCACGGGCTTCTACCTTCTGGCGGCGCTCGACCTTGTCAGGAACGTCGACGGCGTGATCGTCGCGGCCCCGCCGGACCAGGCCATCTATCGCAGCCTGTTCACCCGCACCTTCATCATCAGCCTCAGCGTCACCGTACTCTGCCTGATCCTCGGCTTCCCGGTCGCCTACCTCTTGGCGACGCTGCCGCCGAGCCGCTCGAACCTGCTGATGATCTTCGTCCTGCTGCCGTTCTGGACCTCGCTCCTGGTCCGCACCTGCGCCTGGATCGTGCTGCTGCAGAGCAAGGGCGTCGTGAACGACAGCCTGCACTGGCTCGGCATCATCGACGAGCCGTTGCGCCTGATCTACAACCGCTTCGGTGTCTGCGTGGCGATGACCCACGTTCTCCTGCCATTCATGATCCTGCCGCTCTACAGCAGCATGAAGGCGATCTCGCCGGCTTACATGCGTGCCGCGGCCTCGCTCGGCGCGCCACCGGTCACCGCCTTCCTGCGAATCTACCTGCCGCAGACCCTGCCCGGCATCGGCGCGGGAAGCCTGCTCGTGTTCATCCTGGCGCTCGGCTATTACATCACACCTGCGCTCGTCGGCGGCGCCGCCGATCAGATGATCAGCTACTTCATCGCGCTCTACACCACCGAAACCGCCAATTGGGGCCTTGCTTCGGCGCTCGGTGCGGTGCTGCTGCTCGCCACCCTTCTGCTGGCACTGGTCTACGGCAAGCTGGTGCAGGGCCAGCAGGTTACGGGAGGGATGAAGAATTGAGCGACAATGCTTCCCTCCGCACGCCCAGCCAGCGCATCGCGTGGACAGCGACCATCATTGTCTCCACGCTGGTGTTCATCTTCCTGATCGCGCCGATCCTGGCGATCATGCCGTTGTCCTTCAGCTCGGGCTCGTACCTGACCTATCCGCTGCCGGGCCTGTCGTTGCGCTGGTATGACGACTTCATCAATTCGCCGCGCTGGATGAATTCGCTGAAGAACAGCATGATCATCGGCGTCGCCTCGACGCTGCTGTCCATGGTGCTCGGCACGCTGGCCGCGCTCGGTCTGGCGCAGTGGAAGAGCCGGTTCAAACCGCTCGTGCTGGCCTTCGTGCTGTCGCCGGTCGTCGTCCCCGGTGTCATCACCGCGGTCGGCCTGTATTTCTTCTTCGCGCCGATCGGACTGACCGGCAGCTATCTCGGCTTGATCCTGGCCCACACCGCGCTGGCGACGCCTTTCGTGGTGATCACGGTCGGCGCGACGCTGCAGAGCTTCGACACCAATCTGGCCCGCGCCGCCGCCTCGCTCGGCGCCTCGCCGCTCGAGGCGTTCCGCCGCGTGATCCTGCCGCTGATCCTGCCCGGCCTCGCTTCGGGTGCATTGTTCGCCTTCGCGACCAGCTTCGACGAGGTCGTGATCGTTCTGTTCATGGCAGGTCCGGAGCAGCGCACCCTGCCGCGCGAAATGTTCAGCGGCATCCGCGAGAACATCAGCCCGACGATCACGGCAGCGGCGGTCATTTTGACGACGGTCTCGGTGGTCCTCCTCGCCACCCTCGAAGGCCTGCGCCGCCGCAATGAACGGCTCAAGGGTGGCGGCTGAGAGCCGGGCGTGACTTCTCTCCTTCCCCGCAAGGACGGCGGCAGTATCGTAGGGTGGGCAAAGCGAAGCGTGCCCACGCTTCTATCGCAATGTTGGTGAGATGGTGGGCACGGCGCAAGTGCGCCTTTGCCCACCCTACGATCCTGATCTCGCTGATCCTGCTTCGCGGAGAGAGGCGAAGGGGAACACCGCCCGCCCCTTCTCTTTTTGCATCCCGCTATGGCGCACACCGCTTAGCTGCCGTGACTGATTGTCGCTAGAACAGTCCCCGCAACAAAGCCCGAATAACAACACACAGGGAGAAGAACAACCATGCAAAAACTCATCGCAGCCGTCGCGGCCGGTCTCGCCCTCGCCGCTACGTCCGGCACGGCGCAGGCGCAGATTTCCGACGACGTCGTCAAGATCGGCGTGCTCACGGACATGTCGAGCCTCTATGCCGACGCGACCGGCAAGGGCTCGCTCGCCGCGGTCGAGATGGCGGTCGCCGATTACGGCGCCAAGGCCGCCGGCAAGCCGGTCGCCGTGGTCGCGGCCGATCACCAGAACAAGCCCGACGTCGGCGTCAACATCGCCCGCAACTGGTATGACAACGACAAGGTCGACGCGATCTTCGACGTTCCGACGTCGTCGGTGGCGTTGCCGGTCTCGGCCCTGACGCGCGAGAAGAACCGGATCCACATCAATTCCGGCGGCGGCTCGTCCGACATCACCGGCACCGCCTGCTCGCCCAACACCGTGCACTGGACCTACGACACCTATGCGCTGTCGAACGTCGCCGGCAAGGCGATGGTGAAACGCGGCGAGGACAGCTGGTTCTTCGTCACCGCCGACTACGCCTTCGGCATGGCGCTGCAGCGCGACGCCGCCAACGTTGTCAGGGAGAGCGGCGGCAAGGTGCTCGGCGAAGTCCGCCATCCGCTCAACTCGTCGGACTTCTCCTCCTTCCTGCTCCAGGCCCAGGCCTCCAAGGCCAAGGTGGTCGCATTGGCCAATGCCGGCGGCGACACCACCAATGCACTGAAGCAGGCGTCCGAGTTCGGCCTGACGCAGGGCGGCCAGAAGATGATCGCGCTTCTGCAGGAGATCACCGACACGCATTCGCTCGGCATCAAGGCGACGCAAGGCCTGATCGTCACCGACGCCTTCTACTGGGACATGAACGAGGAGACCCGCGCCTTCTCCAAGCGCTTCAACGAGAAGGTCGGCCACATGCCGACCATGATCCAGGCCGGGCTCTACTCGGCGACCATGCACTATCTGAAGGCGATCGACGCCATCAAGAGCGACGAGGCGCCGAAGGTGATGGCGCAGATGCGCGCCACGCCGGTCAACGACTTCTTCGCCAGGAACGGCAAGATCCGCATCGACGGCCGCATGGTCCACGACATGTATCTGTTCGAGGTCAAGAAGCCCGAGGAATCCAAGGGCGAGTGGGACCTCTACAAGCTGATCGCCACCGTGCCCGGCGACGAGGCCTTCCGCCCGCTCGACAAGGGCGGCTGCCCGCTGGTGACGCACTGAGAGCCGTCTCCCTCGCCCCGCTAGCGGCACGAGGTAAGAAATAGACACGACAGCACGCCCGGCGAAAACCGAGCGCGCTTCGTTTAGGCAGTTACGCGGGCTGCATTACTCCCTGCATTACTCCGCGTACTTGAACTCCGGCATGTTCTTCAGCTCGTCCTTGCTGGCATTGAACACAGCGTGGTCCGGATACCACTTCGAGGTGGACGACGTCGTGGTCGCGGCCGGCCTGTCGGTGCCGGTCGCAGCGCCTGTCGTGGTGGATGCGGCGGGCTTGGCGCCCGGGTTCGTGCCGGTGCCGGTATAGGCGACGGCCTCGTTGACGAACTTCAATTTCTCATAGGGCACGGCGACCAGATGCTCGCCCATGCCGAGGAAGCCGCCGACGCCGATCACGGCAATCTTGACGTTGCCGCTCTTGTCCATCAGCAACTCGTTGATCGAGCCGATGTTCTCGTTGGCCTCGTTATAGACCTTCAGGCCCGACATTTTCGACGTACGCCACTCGCCGGAAGCGGTCGTGGTGGCCGTCGTCGCGGTGGCCGCGGTCGGCGCCTTGTCGGTGGTGGCGGTCGGCGATTGCGCGAACGCCACGGTCGCAAGCAGTGCGGTGCCGGCGAGGCCGGCGGCGATGGATTTCGTCAGCATGTTGTCCTCTCCTTCACAGAAAAACTCGTGTAGAGAAAACAGCGCTGATCACACGCAGTTCCGTGCGCGCCGCAATTTCGTCGCGCTATGCGCGAGCGCGCAAACCTCGCAGGGACTGTTCCTGCGTCACCCAGGAACATTTTGCGGCGCACGGTTCCCCGCCGACGATCATGCGCCCTGGGTGAAGCACGATCGCGGCGAGGACCCGCGCCGACCCGCGTCGCTCAGGGTCAGCTCTTGTAGTCGATCAGAAGCGCGGAGAAGTCGGAATTGCCGGACGAGCCGCCGTTGGCGCCGTAGGACGCGCTCGATGATTGCGACTGCTGCAGCGCCTGCAGGAACTGCTGGAGGATCTCGGCGGTGGTCTGGTCGCTGGAGGTACTGCTGGTCGAGTCCGTGGACGACGCCGAATCCGAAGAGCTGTCGTCCGGCGGCGGACCGGGCGGAGGTCCGCCTGCACCACCGGGGCCGCCCGCCCCGCCCGGACCGTTCGCGAAGGCGGACTGAAACACGTTCTTCAGCTCCTCGGCCTGGTCCGAGGTCAGCGTGCCGTTCGACACCTCTTTCGAGATGAGGTCGTCGATCTTCGACTGCATCTCGTCCTTGGAGGGGCGCGTGCCGCTGGACTGGTCGCTCGACCGGCTCTGCTGGAGTGCCGTGTCGATGTCGGTCAGCGCCGTCGAGAGCGCCGACTGGTCCGAAGACGAGATCGTGCCGGCGGACACTTCCGATTGCAATTCCTGCTGCAGCCGCTGAAGCGGCGACTGGTGGTTGCCGGCGGAGGCCGCCGAAATCGAGGTCATGATGGCTCCTTGGATTTTGCGGGGGTTTCGTCGCGGACCACGCCACGCTATGGTTAACGGCCTTAACGAGACCTTGCCCTTTCGCGACGGCGCGATTGCCGCCTGTTGCGGGAAGCCAACCAGAAACAATCCGAAACAAAGATCTTCGCCATTTGGCCCGAATCCTGGACAAACAAAGCGCATGGCCATTCCCAATCCCAACATCCTGGTCGTCGAAGACGACCGCGAAACCCGGACGTTGATTGCGAAGTACCTGCGCAACAACGCCTGCAACGTCACCGCCGTGAGCGACGGCCGCGAGATGTCGCGCGCCATGGCCGATCACCGCGTCGACCTCATCATCCTCGACGTCATGCTGCCGGGCGAGGACGGCCTGAGCCTGTGCCGCAAGGTGCGTGCCGAGGCGCAGACGCCGATCATCATGCTGACCGCGCGCGGCGAAGACGTCGACCGCATCGTCGGCCTCGAGATGGGTGCGGACGACTATCTGCCGAAACCATTCAATCCGCGCGAGCTGCTCGCCCGCATCAACGCGGTGCTGCGCCGCCAGGCCGCGGCTCAAGCGGCAAGCTCGATCGAAGGCGCGAGCACGCTCACCTTCGAGGGTTGGCACATCGACCTGCGGCTGCGCGAGCTGCGCAATCCGGAAGGCGCGCGCGTCGCGGTGACCAGCGCCGAATTCGATCTCCTGCGCACGTTCTGCGAACGGCCCGGCCGCGTGCTGTCACGCGACAGCCTGCTCGACCTCACGCAGGGCCGCAACACCGGATCGTTCGAACGCTCCATCGACGTGCTGGTCAGCCGCATCCGCCGCAAGATCGAGCCCAATCCGGCCGATCCCACCCTCATCAAGACGGTGCGCTCCGGCGGCTATCTGTTCACGCCGCGAACGCAGGTCGCAGGCCCTCAAGCAGCAAGCCCTCAAGCAGCGAGCACTGAAGCGGTTGCGGCGCCCCTGAGCAGTTGAAGCGGGGCGCCGACGATGAAGCCGTTCGGATTCTTCCACCTCAAGGGGATCGGCGGGCAGATCGCCGCGCTGGTGCTGGCTTCGACCGTCGCGCTCCATCTCGTCGTCACCACCGCCTTCCTGATCAGCCGGCCCGACCGCCCCGACACGCCGCCGGACGGCGCGCATCAGTTGACCGATGCCGCGCTGCTGCTCGGCTCGGCCGAGGCCGGCGAGCGTCCGCGCCTCGTCGCCGATCTCGCGCGCGCCTTCCCCAAGCTCGGCATCGAAATGCTCGCGCCCGGCACCGCAAGCGTCGAGGAGAACGACAATCAGCACCTGCGCGGGATGCGCCGTCATCTCGGGCGCGGCTACCGGGCGGTCCAACTGACCTCGGACGGCACAGTATCCCGCGTCGGCGTCGCGTTGCCCGACGGCACCATGATCGCCGGGCATGTCGAGGGCGGGCCGCGGCCATGGTTTTGGGGCGCGCCGTGGCTGATGGCGCTGATGTCGGCTTTCATCTGCGTCAGCGTGCTCGGGCTGTGGGCGGCGCGCGCGCTGGCGGCTCCGCTGTCGTCCTTCGCCAAGGCCGCAGAGAATTTCAGCCTCGATGGCGGGGCGGAGCCGCTGCCGGAGCGCGGCCCGGAAGAGATCCGCTCGGTGGCGCGCGCGCTCAACCGCATGCATGAGCGGATCGCCCGCCTGATGTCGGATCGCACCAGGATGCTCGCTGCGATCAGCCACGATCTGCGCACGCCGATCACGCGGCTGCGCCTGCGCGCCGAATTCATCGAGGACGAGGGCAACCGCAAGCGGATGCTGGTCGATCTCGACCAGATGCGCGCGATGCTGGAATCGGTGCTGTCGCTGCTGCGCAACGACCGCAAGGTCGAGGCGGTCACTCTGGTCGACATCGCCAGCACGCTCCAGCTCGTCGCCGACCAGTTCGGCGACATGGGCCATGTCGTGCATTATGACGGGCCGGCGTCCGTGACCGCCGCCGCGCGGCCCGACGATCTGCATCGCGGCGTCACCAACCTGGTCGAGAACGCCGTGCGCTTTGGCGCCGAGGTGATGATCCGCCTCGACATCTCGGGCACCACGCTCGTCATCGACGTCGAGGACGACGGCCCCGGCATTTCAGATTCGCGCAAGCAGGAGATGCTCGAGCCGTTCGTGCGCGGCGACGATGCGCGCACCATGGACGAATCCACCGGCTTCGGGCTCGGCCTGTCGATCGCGCGCGCTATCGCGCTCGCCCATGGCGGCGAGCTGTCGCTGCACGACCGCAACCCACATGGACTAATCGTACGGATGCAATTGCCGCTCTGGCAGCAGCCGCGGCTCGCCGCCTGACTCAAGCCGCGAGCGGCGGGTGCTCGATGGCGGTCTCGTCGAAGATGGCCACGGCCTCGAAACGATAATTGCAGGCGTGGCAATTCCAGAGATAGGAGACGCGCCCCTCACCCGGCTCGATCCAGTCAGGCTGCGGGATCGGCGTGCCGCATTGGGCACAGGGGTTTTGTCTGGGGATGTCGCCGGCATACAGCCTGGCCATGTTTGATTTTGTCATGGCACCTCTCCCGATTTGCAGCGTCTTCTTACTCGCTTTCGCTGGCACGCGCGAATAGACAGGCGTGCTGCCGCGAGCGGGGGTCGTCCGCCCCCGAAGCTCTCTTGCGCCAGCTTTGAGTCGTAACAGCGGCTCGGCACCGCAAAATCGGGCGATGGCGGCGTTTGGTCACATCATCGCCGCGTTCGGAAGGCCTAACGACGACTGGGCGCAGGTCACTCTAGGGGACCTCAGGGATATCTGATGAAAATTTTACGCATTGCCGCGCTGCTCGCGGCCGGATTGACATTGCCGCAGGCCGCAATCGCGGGTGAAGCTGAATATGCCGAGATGGTCGCGGCTCATGCCCGCGCCAACGGCGTGCCGGAAGCGCTGGTGCATCGCGTGATCATGCGCGAGAGCCGCTACCAGCCACACCTCGTCGGCCGCGGCGGCACCATCGGGCTGATGCAGATCAAGCTCGCGACCGCCCGCGGGGTCGGCTACACCGGCGACGCCGCCGGTCTGCGCGATCCCGACACCAACCTCACCTATGCCGTGAAATATCTCGCCGGCGCCTATCGCGCCGCCAATGGCGACCACGCCCGGGCCGTGCGTTATTTCGCCGGCGGCTATTACTACGCCGCCAAGCGGCAGCGGCAGGAGACCGTGCAGATCGCCAATATGGGCGTTACCAATATGGGCAATATGGGCCAACCCTGGCTCGAGCCGAACGGCAACCCGCAGCCGATGTTCGGCAGCGTCCCGCATAAGAAGCTGGCCCAGCGCGTTCGCAACGCTCGGGCGCAGGCGCTGAAATAACTCCCATGTCCCGGACGCGCTGCGACGCGAAGCGTTGCTGCGCAGAGCCGGGACCCCGCATCCCTGCATCAGCATGGGCCCCGGCTCAGCAGCGCACCACTGCGTGATGCGCTGCGTCCGGGGCACGGCTGCAGTTCCCGTCAACACGCGTTGACCACCCCGCCCCACTGTCCTACATTAGAGCCGTTCCGAGGGGTGCTCCGAGGAGGAGCTGAGATACCGCTAAATGGGCAATACCGCCCAGGACCGCGGTGACCCTTTGAACCTGATCCGGGTCATGCCGGCGAAGGGACAGGGATGTTGCAAACGACCAAGCGACCGGACTCACCGGTATCCATCATCGGCGCAGGCATCGCGGGTGCCTGGCAAGCCCTGCTGTTCGCGCAGGCCGGCCATGCCGTGACCTTGCACGAGCGCGGTGACGAGGCGATGACGGACGCCACCAGCCATTGGGCCGGCGGCATGCTCGCGCCCTATTGCGAGGCCGAGGTCGCCGAACCCATCATCAGCCGCCTGGGGCTGCGCTCGCTCGACCTCTGGCGGCGCGAGCTGCCCGATACGCCGTTCAACGGCTCGCTGGTCGTCGCCCATCCGCGCGAACGCAGCGACTTCGAGCGCTTTGCGCGCATGACCGAGGACCACCGCCGGGTCGATGCCTCAGGCCTCGCCGCGCTCGAGCCATCGCTGGAAGGCCGCTTCCGCGACGCGCTGTTCTTCCCGGCCGAGGGCCATGTCGAGCCGCGCCGCGTGCTGCCGCAGCTGCACGAGCGCATCCGCGCCGCCGGCGGCACCATCAAGTTCTCCAGCGACGTCGCAGCCGGGGATCTCGACGGCATCGTGATCGACTGCCGGGGCCTTGGCGCCCGCGACGAGCAGAGCGAGCTTCGCGGCGTCAAGGGCGAGATGATCCTGATCGAGACCAGCGAAGTGCAGCTTGCGCGCCCGGTGCGGCTGATGCATCCGCGCTGGCCGCTCTACGTGATCCCGCGCGAGGACAATCTGTTCATGCTGGGCGCGACCTCGATCGAGGCCGAGGACACCGGCGTCAGCGTCCGCTCCGCGCTGGAGCTTTTGGGCGCCGCCTACGCCGTGCACCCGGCGTTCGGCGAAGCCCGCATCGTCGAATTCGGCTCCGGGCTTCGTCCCGCCTATCCCGACAATCTGCCGCGCATCGGCATTCGCGGCAAGACGATCTCCGTCAACGGCCTCTATCGCCACGGCTTCCTGATCGCGCCGGCGCTCGCCGAGCTGACGCTTGCCTATGTCGAGCGCGGCCAGATCGACAACGAGGTGATGCAATGCGTTTGATCGTCAACGGCGAGCAGCGCGAGGTGACTTCGGGAAGCGTCGATGCGCTGCTCTCGGAGCTCGACTACGAGGGCACGCATTTCGCGATCGCGCTCAACTACGACGTCGTGCCGAAAAGCCGCTGGGCCGAGACGGCACTGAAGGCCGGCGACGAGATCGAGATCATCACGCCGCGGCAGGGAGGGTGAGGTGATGGTGGCACGCTCTATCCTCGCGTCGTCCCCGCGAACGCGGGGACCCATAACCACACGGAGCGGTTATGAAGCTCGGTCTCTCCCCGCGTGCCCCAGGAGAAATCACGCGGTATGGATCCCCGCCTTCGCGGGGATGACAACTGCATTTGAGGAGACACCGTCAACATGGTGACCTTCTACGGCAAGACTTTCGCCTCCCGCCTGCTGATCGGCAGCGCGCTCTACCCCTCGCCGGCGATCATGCAGGAAGCGATCCGCGCCTCCGGCTCGAACATCGTCACGGTGTCGCTGCGGCGCGAATCCGCCGGCGGCAAGACCGGGGACGCGTTCTGGAATCTGATCCGGGAGCTCGATGTCACGGTGCTGCCGAACACCGCGGGATGCCGCAGCGTGCGCGAGGCCGTGACCACGGCAAAGCTCGCCCGCGAATTGTTCGGCACGAGCTGGATCAAGCTCGAAGTCATCGCCGACAACGACACGCTGCAGCCCGATGTCGTTGGCCTCGTCGAAGCAGCAAGCATCCTGATCAAGGACGGCTTTGAAGTGTTCCCCTATTGCACCGAGGATCTCTCGGTCGCCAACCGCCTGGTCGATGCCGGCTGCAAGGTGGTGATGCCGTGGGCCGCTCCCATCGGCAGCGCCAAGGGCATCACCAATCGCGACGCGTTGAAGCTGCTGCGCGAGCGCCTGCCCGATATCACGCTGGTGGTCGACGCCGGCCTCGGCGCTCCCAGCCACGCGGCGCAGGCGCTCGAGCTCGGCTATGACGCCGTGCTGCTCAACACCGCAATTGCAAAAGCCGCCGATCCCGTCGCGATGGCAAAAGCCTTCCGCCTCGGCTGCGATGCCGGCCGCACCGCTTATGAAGCCGGGCTGATGAACGCCCGCGACTTCGCCTCCCCCTCCACCCCTGTCGTTGGGACTCCGTTCTGGCATGCCGTATCCTGATCGATTTTATCCCGTCGTCGACAGCCTCAAATGGGTCGAGCGGCTGACAAAGCTTGGCGTCGGCACCATCCAGCTGCGCGCCAAGGAGCTCAACGACGCCGACGCGCTGCAGATCGTCACCGACGCGCTGGCGATCACCAAGGACACGCAAGCCAAGCTGGTCGTGAACGACTATTGGCGCGCCGCCGTCGTCGCCGGCGCGAAGTACCTGCATCTCGGTCAGGAGGATCTGGTGGAAGCCGACCTCAAGTCCATCCGCGAAGCCGGCCTCTCGCTCGGCATCTCCACCCATGACGATGCCGAGCTTGAAACCGCACTCAAGGCAAAGCCCGACTACGTCGCGCTCGGCCCGATCTTCTTCACCACGCTCAAATCGATGCGTTTCGAGCCGCAGGGCATTCCGAAGATCACGGAGTGGAAGAAGCGCATCGGCACCATTCCGCTGGTCGCGATCGGCGGCATCAAGTTCGAGCAAGCCGCGGAGATCTTTGCGGCGGGCGCGGATTCTATCGCGGTGGTGTCCGACGTGACGCAAAACGCCGACCCCGATGCCCGCGTGCGGCAATGGCTTGGCCTGTCCACGGAGGCTGCGTGATGTGCGCTCCGCTCTCACCCCACACTCCGCTGTCATCGCCCGGCTTGACCGGGCGATCCAGTACGCCGCGGCTTCTCGGCTCCAGCGCACCGCCGCGGACTACTGGATCCCCGCCTTCGCGGGGATGACAGCGGTAATTGCCTCTCGCACAGCGACATCAACGAATTAAACCGGAGGATCCCCATGAACATCCGCTCCAACCCCGAAAAAACCATCCCCGCCGTCACCACCGGCCCCCTTCCCTCCTCGCGAAAGATCTTCGCCTCCCCCGACGCCGCGCCCGACCTGCGCGTACCGCTGCGCGAGATCATCCTGTCGGAAGGCGCCGGCGAGCCGAACCTGCCGGTCTACGACACCTCCGGCCCCTACACCGATCCGAGCGTCACCATCGACGTCAACGCCGGCCTTGCCCGCAACCGCAAAGCCTGGGTGCTGGAGCGTGGCGGCGTCGAGGAATATCAGGGCCGGCAGATCAAGCCGGAGGACAATGGCAGCGTCTCCACCGACAACGCCGCGCGCGCCTTCAGCGCCTATCACCAGCCGCTGCGGGGCCTTCCCGGCCACAAGATCACGCAGCTCGAATTCGCCCGCGCCGGCATCATCACCAAGGAGATGATCTACGTCGCCGCGCGCGAAAACCTCGGCCGCAAGCAGCAGCTCGAGCGCGCGGAAGCCGCCCTCGCCGACGGCGAAAGCTTCGGCGCCTCGGTGCCTGCCTTCATTACCCCGGAGTTCGTGCGCGACGAGATCGCGCGCGGCCGCGCCATCATCCCCTCCAACATCAACCATTCCGAGCTCGAGCCGATGATCATCGGCCGCAACTTCCTCACCAAGATCAACGCCAATATCGGCAACTCCGCGGTGACGTCGTCGGTCGAGGAAGAGGTCGAGAAGATGGTGTGGGCGATCCGCTGGGGCGCCGACACCGTGATGGACCTCTCGACCGGCCGCAACATCCACACCACCCGCGAATGGATCCTGCGCAACTCGCCGGTGCCGATCGGCACCGTGCCGATCTACCAGGCGCTGGAGAAGTGCAACGGCGATCCGGTCAAGCTGACCTGGGAGCTCTACAAGGACACCTTGATCGAGCAGTGCGAGCAGGGCGTCGACTATTTCACCATCCACGCCGGCGTGCGCCTGTCCTACATCCATCTCACCGCGAGCCGCGTCACCGGCATCGTCTCGCGCGGCGGCTCGATCATGGCGAAGTGGTGCCTGGCGCATCACAAGGAGAGCTTCCTCTATACGCATTTCGACGAGATCTGCGACCTCATGCGCAAGTATGACGTCTCGTTCTCGCTCGGCGACGGCCTGCGCCCGGGCTCGATCGCGGACGCCAACGACCGCGCGCAGTTCGCCGAGCTCGAAACGCTCGGCGAATTGACAAAAATCGCATGGGACAAGGGCTGCCAGGTCATGATCGAAGGCCCCGGCCACGTGCCGATGCACAAGATCAAGATCAACATGGACAAGCAGCTCAAGGAGTGCGGCGAGGCGCCGTTCTACACCCTCGGGCCCCTGACCACCGACATCGCGCCGGGCTACGACCACATCACCTCAGGCATCGGCGCCGCCATGATCGGCTGGTTCGGCTGCGCCATGCTCTGCTACGTCACGCCGAAGGAGCATCTCGGCCTGCCCGATCGTAACGACGTCAAGACCGGCGTCATCACCTACAAGATCGCAGCTCACGCCTCCGATCTCGCCAAGGGCCACCCGGCGGCGCAACTCCGCGACGACGCCCTCTCCCGCGCGAGGTTCGACTTCCGCTGGAGCGACCAGTTCAACCTCGGCCTCGATCCGGACACCGCCAAGAACTTCCACGATGAGACCCTGCCGAAGGAAGCCCACAAGGTCGCCCATTTCTGTTCGATGTGCGGACCAAAGTTCTGCTCAATGAAGATCACCCAGGACGTGCGGGACTACGCGGCGACGCTGAACGACCCGAACAGCGTGGGCATGTCGATGCAGGGCACCGCCGAGGACGGCATGGCGAAGATGAGCGCGAAGTTCAAGGAGATGGGGAGCAGCGTTTATCTGGATGCGGAGAAGGTGAAGGAGAGCAATCGGGTGCTGTGAGGGAAAGCCGCCACGCTCCCATAATTTCGCTGGAAGCCGATCCGGTAATCCGCGGACGCGTAGAGGCCGGGCGAAAGCCTGGCCTCTTTCATTTGGCACAGAACGATCCAACGGCGCACTGGAGAGCAAGGGTCCGGTATCAGAGTTAGAGAGTTTGAGACTCGTTAGATGCGTCGATCTTGGTACTCTTGCTCCGTGAGATCCTCCAACTCTAGATCCCCGATTTGAAATGACCAACTCGTCCTGTGCTTAATCGGGTCGTTTTGGCGCCCCCCCGAGAAACCACCAGGATCTGAATTCCGGATTATCGTAGATCGACAGAACGTCTCCATTTTCAAACACCAAATCGAGCTGGTCCTTACTGACAATTCGCGCCTCGGCAACTTTAATCCGCAGAATGCGATCGACATTCAGAGATTTTTGAGTGCCGTAGATATCGTAAGAGAAATCGACTGCGCCATCGGAGGACTTGAATGAGAGACGGTCCGCCACATTCAGCAAAGCATGCTCATTCTCGAACCAAAACATAATATGATACTTGTCGATCGTCACTTGATAGAGCTCCCATCCAATGATGGGGCTAAAATCAAGGTGTTGGGTGAAACCAATCGCCATCTCAAATTCACCGCTAGCAAGCTTAGCTCGGATAAGAGTAGCGACATCCGAGGTCATTGTCGTCCCGCATATCTCTTCCCTCATGCGAGCTACAGCCGCGGATGTCTGACGTGTCGAACGCACCCCCCCCACCGCCTCCCCGACCAACTCCGCCCCAACCTCCGTCTCGTCTTCGTCGGCACCGCCGCCTCGACGCGCTCGGCCGCGGTCGGGCACTACTACGCCCATCCCGGCAACCGCTTCTGGCGCGCGATCCATGAGGCCGGGATCACGCCGCGGCGGTATCAGCCAAGCGAGTTCGCATCGCTGATCGCGCTCGGCATCGGCTTCACCGATCTCTCCAAGTCGGGCGCCGGGATGGATCACCAGATCGCGGCGGAGACGATCGACGTATCAGGCTTCAGGGCGAAGATGGACAAGTATCGGCCGCGGACGATTGCGTTCACCAGCAAGAAGGCGGCGAGCTTGTTTTACGGCAGGGCATCGGCTGCGATTTCGCTGGGGCGGCAGCCGCGCGATGCAAGCTTGCCGGAGATTTTTGTGCTGCCCTCGCCGTCCGGTGCTGCGTCGGGGAGTTGGACTCTGGAGCCGTGGCGCGAGTTGGCGGCGTGGATTGGTCGTGAGGTGAGCTGACAACGGCGCGTCACACTCCGCCGTCGTCCCGGCGAACGCCGGGACCCATAACCACAGGGAGGGGTTTGGCGAAGACTGTTCGTTTCGGGAAGGGGACCAACCGCAACAGATAAATCACGCGGTATGGGTCCCGGCGTTCGCCGGGACGACACCGTTTGTTTGGCTACACGCGGGAGAAGGAACGAACCGTTGTCGGAATCCGCGCTGCCCGTTCGTCCTCGAACCAAACGCGCGCCACATGGAGCCACTTATGCCCCCCACCATCACTGCCTTCGAAAGCTCCCCCGACCGCGGCCGGGGCCAAGCGCGCGACATGCGGGTTCGCTGGGCGCTGGAGGAGGTCGGCCAGCCCTACGACGTCCGCCTCGTCTCGTTCGCGGCGATGAAGCAGCCGGCGCATCTTGCGCTGCATCCGTTCGGGCAGATCCCGACCTATGAGGACGGCGATCTCGCGCTGTTCGAGTCCGGCGCGATCGTGCTGCATATCGCTGAGCGCGACGACGGGTTGCTGCCGAAAGACGCCGATGCCCGCGCCCGCGCGATCGCGTGGATGTTCGCCGCGCTGAGCACGGTGGAGCCGCCGATCGTCGAGCTCACCATGGCCATGCTGTTCGAGCGCGACAGGAGCTGGTACGCGGAGCGGCTGCCGATGCTCCAGGATCGCGTTCGGACCAGGCTCGGCGAACTGTCCCGCCGGCTCGGCCAAGCCGACTGGCTCGACGGCGCCTTCAGCGCCGGCGACCTCATGATGGTGACGGTGCTGCGGCGGCTGAACACATCCGGCCTGCTGGACGAATATCCTGACATCGCCGCCTATGTCGCGCGCGGTGAAGCGCGGCCGGCGTTCCGGCGCGCGTTCGACGCGCAGCTGGCGGTGTTCAAGGCTGCATCACAGTCGTAGGGTGGATTAGCCCCGGGCTGCGCGAATGTCCCTCGGCATAATCCTGCGACCGTCTCGCGCCGCCTCACTGAAACCGATACGTCATGGCGAACGTCGCCAGATGCGCCCGCATCGCGACGTCGTAGGTGTTGACGGACGGATCAAACTCGGCCCGGCCGCTCGACCGTGCGACGGTGAAGCCGGCCTTGCCGTAATCGGCATAGCGGTATTCGGCGCGCGCGAGCCAGTTGCCCCACACGACTGTCTCCAGGCCGCCACCGAGCGTCCAGCCCATCTTCGTGGTCGACGAATTGATGATCGGCGACGACAGCGCGAAGAAGCCGCTGCAATTGCGGCTGGTGCAGGTCGAGGTCAATTCGAAGTTCTGCCACGCCGCGCCGGCGGTGGCATAGAGCATGGTGTGGGGGTTGACGAGATAGCCGGCGCGCGCGCGCAAGGATGCGTCCCAGCGGCTGCGGATCGAAAGGCTCTCGCCGCGCGCCTGGGAGTCGGCGAGATGGACGCTGGTAAAACCTTCGCGCACGGTGGTGCGGTCGGCAAAACCAAAATCGCCCTACACGCCGGCGGTCCATTGCGAGGCGAGCTGCCAGAGATAACCGGCATAAGGGCTGGCGCGGAACGCGGTGTTGTCCATCGGCCGGTTGTTGGCGCGCTCTGCGAGGTCGAACGCAAAGCCGCCGATCGTCTCCGATGTCGCGGTCAGGTCGGTGCGCGTGGCGCGCGCACCGAGACCAAGGCCGAGATACGCACCGGTCCAGGATGGCAGCATGGCGGCCTGCGCTTGCAGCGGATGCGAACCGGCGCCGGTGACGGGAGCACCGAACTTGTAGGCGAGGCCGACGCTCGCCGTGTGGGTCCGCAGCCTGGTGTCGAAATTGTCGACCGTCAGCGCGGGCCCCGCGCCGCTTCTGGTGCGTGCCATGGTGAACGGCGTGGTGCCGAAATCGGCGTAGCGATAGTCGGCGCGCAGCAGCCAGTTGCCCCACAGCGCGGTCTCGAGGCCGCCCCCGAGCGTCCACCCGGTTCTGGTGGCGGAGTTCGACACCACGGCAGGCAGCGCATTGTTGCAGGTGGCGCCAACACAGACCGAGGTGACGTCGAATTGCTGCCAGGCAAGTCCGCCCGTCACATAAGCCATTGTCGCGGGCGTCAGGAGATAGCCGGCGCGGCCGCGCAGGCTCGCATCCCAGCCGGCCGTGAGCGCAAGGCTGTCGACGAGGAAGGTGGACGAGCCGGCCCGCGGCGAGGCGCGAAACCCCTGGAGGATGGTGGTCTGGCGACCAAAACCCACATCGCCTTCGACGCCGAGGACCCAGCTCGGCGCCACCTGTCAATTGAAGCCGGCATAGGGATTGACGCGAAGGCCCGGGCCGTCGAACGGCTGACTGACGACGGCATCGCTGATGTCACGGGGAATGCCGTCCTCGAATACCGATGTGGTGGTGAGGTCGGCGGCGGTCGATCGGAAGCCGAGGCCGAGGCCGGCATAGAAGCCGGTCCACGACGAGATCGCGACCGGCGGCGCCTTGGTGAAGGGCTTTACCGCGATATCCGCAGCCTGTGCCGATGCTGCAAAGGCGAGCCCGACCAGAAGCGCGCCGCCGAAAGACAATGCCGGCATGTTTCGGCGGGTCAGTGAGCATCGCATGTCGGGGCCCTGGCGCAATAATTTCAGGCCGAATCCATACTGCGAACGGGCGATACCTCGCGTCCTCCGATCGAACGACACCGCCCACAAGGCGCCGGACTGTTGCAAGCCTGTCACTGCGGCGATACGACTCCGGGTGGAAGGGAGCCCGCCCATGCTGACCCTCTATTCCTACCCGCAACTGTTCGGCGTTGCCGACAACAACGGCTATGGCCTCAAGGTCTACGCCTTCCTCAAGCTCGCGGGCGTGCCGCTCGTGCACGAGCACATCTTCGACGCCTCCGCCGCGCCGCGCGGGCAGCTGCCCTACATCGTCGACGACGGTGAGGCCATCGGCGACAGCGAGGCGATCATCGCGCATGTGATCGCGAAATATCGCCTGACGATCGATGCCGCGCTCTCGAGCGAGCAGCGCCGCACCAATCTCCTCGTCACGCGCATGCTCGACGATCTCTATTGGGTGATGTCGTATTCGCGCTGGAAGGACGAGCGCTATTATCCGGCGTTCCGCGACGGCTTCATCGCGCAACATCCGCAAGTGAGTGCAGAAGGATTCGAGAAGGCGAAGGCGTATAATGCGCAGCGCTATCATTACCAGGGCATCGGCCGCTACACGCCGGAGCAGGCTTACGCGCGCGGGCTCGCCGATTTGCAGGTGCTGGCCGAAATCGTGCCCGCCGCGGGCTTCGTGCACGGCGCCGCGCCAACGAGCGTCGATGCCGGCATCTACGGCTTCGTCGCGAACATCTATTATTTTCCGATCCCGACGCCGCTGAAGGCGTTCGTCGATGCGCAGAAGAATCTCGTCGCGCATTGCGAGCGGATTCATGCGGCGATCGGAAAATCGTAGGGTGGGTTAGCGCAGCGGCTGCGCGAAGCGCGGGCCGATGCGCGTAACCCACCTCTTCTCCTTCCGCGGTGACAGAAGTGGTGGGTTACGCCAAGGGTCTAACCCACCCTACGGCGGCACCCTGCTCTACCGCATCGTGATCGCGAGGCCGCTGAGATCCGCATTCGCCATCAATCCCACCTGGGTGCCGGTCAATTCCAGCACGGCGCCCTTCTGGTTGGTGAGCACGATGGCGCGGGCGCCGCGGCCGACGGCAAGGCCGGCACCGGCGGCGCCGTAAACGCCGGCGACATCGGAGGGACGATTGATGTTGGAGACGCGGCCGCGCAGCACCGTCTTGGAACCGCCGAAGACGAGACCGTAGTCGAGCCCGCCGGTGGACAGCCCATAGGAGCGGCCGCGGAAGTTGAGCACGCCGGAACCGCCGGAGCCGCCGATGATCCAGCCCGCCTTGTAGATCGTCAGCACCACGGTGCCGCCGTCGGCCATCGCCGAGGTCGAGAGCCCGGCCAGGGCGGCAATGGCGACCAGCGCGGCGCGGAAGGTGGATGCGATCTTCATGGATATCTCCGGGGGCTATTTTTCAAGGAGGGATTCGAATCAGACGCAGCGAATCTATCCGATGGATCGCGGCGGCAAAATGATGGGGCTGCCATGAGACGCAAGGCGCGGCGTCGCACTCAACCGTCATCGCCCGGTCCAAACATCCAACCGGGCGATCCAGTATTCCAGAGGCGGCGGTGACTGCGCCGAGAGGCCGCGGCGCAATGGATGCCCCGGTCAAGCCGGGGCCTGACGGCGGAGGTTCGGGCACAAAGTCGCGCATCTCCATCATCCCATTCCGCCCCTGTCTTGCCCGACGGAGCAACTTGGAGGTTTATCCTTTACCGAATTGTAAAAACTCAATGATCTCCACATGATCTCTACTGTGCATGGGGTTGTTTTCGCGTTTTTGTTCTTGCCGGTCTCCGCAACCCGATTGCAAGTCTCCCGCATGTCGCTACGCTCATGCGGGCTACGCGCCCGTTCCTGCATTCGAGGTGATGCCATGCCGATCCAGCATTTCGCGCCCCCGCCGCACGTGAAGGCGCCGCCGCTGTCCTTTGCGACGCGCGTCGGTGATCTCCTGTTCGTCTCCGGCATTCCCGGCTTCGATGCCAATGGTGCGCTGCCCGACGGTTTCGAGGCGCAGTTCGCCAATGTCGTCGTCAACATCAAGCGCGTGCTGGGCGAGGCCGGCGCCGGTGTCCGCGACCTCGTCAAGGTCAACGTCCTCTTGACCCGCGCCTCCGACGTCGCCGCCATGAATGCGCTCTATGCCGGCGCCTTCGGCCCGCCGCCCTATCCGGCGCGCACCACCTGCGTGGTTCACGCCCTGCCCGACCCGAGGATGCTGATCGAGATCGAGGCGGTGGCGTCGCTGGCGAAGTGAGCCACTGAGCGTGTGGCTTGCCGGGCACGCGGCCGAACCAAATGCTTGGGGAACAGCTGACATGTCCGTGAACGGCAGCTCCCCGGCTTGCAAAGGACCTGCTTTTACCGCACGAATTTTTGCGTCCCACTTCCCCACAAGGAGATATTTCATGCGTCGCGTTCTCGCCCTCTGTGCCGTTGCCGGCATCGCCACCTCTGTGTTCGCCGTGCCGGCCTCGGCGGCGGTCGGCTATTACGTGATCCGCTGGGACAACACCGGCATCTGCCAGGTCTGGAACGAGGACCTGAAGTACAAGCCGTTCCAATGGGGCGTGTCGACCTACAAGGTCGTCAGCAAGCCGCTCCCGACCTTCCAGGCCGCTTCCGACGTCCAGATCAAGATGCGCGCCGAGCGCCGCTGCACGCTCTGAGCTTTTGCAACGGACCGGATTTGGAGGGCGGGTCGCGCGAGCGATCCGCCTTCTTCTTTTGCGGGACCGCGCGTTTTCCGGCCGAAATCAGCCATGTCCCGCTCGCGCGCTTTGAACCTGACCGGCCTGCGGAACTACTCACATCTTGTCCGGGGCGCATCCCCAGCGTCCGGCACCAGCCCTCCCCGCATTGCCGGGAGGCGCATCACATCATTCATTTGAGGAGCTGATCATGCGTCGTATTTCCGTGCTGTGCGCTGCCGCCGGTCTTGCCGTCACCGCCTTCGTCGCGGCGAACCCAGCGGAAGCCAGCTATCACCTGATCCGCTGGCAGGACACCGGCCTCTGCCAGATCTGGGACGAGAGCATCCCGACCACGCCGTGGCCGGCCGGCTATCATCGCGCCAGCGCAACCGTGCCGACGTTCATCGACGCACTCGCCGTGAAGGACGCCGCGCTGAAGAACGGCCAGTGCACCTGGTAAGATTTCGATCGGCGGACGAAGAGCGGGCAAGGACGCGGGCATGCGTTCTTGCCCGTTTCTCTTCGAGATGTCGCAGGGTGGGCAAAGCGCAAGCGTGCCCACCGTTTCCATCCACCACGAAGATGGTGGGCACGGCGCTTGGCGCCTTTGTCCACCCTACGAGATATCGTCGAGCACCTCACGCGTCCTTGTGCGCGCCGGGATGGATCAGGACGTCGCGCGCGGCGGCGAGGTCGATGAAGGCTTGCGTGCTGCCGCCGTGGTCGGGATGCATGCCCTTGGCGGCGCGGCGATAGGCCTGGTTGATGTCCTCGCAGGTGAGCTGCACCGCGAGCGGCAGGCCGAGCATCTTGCGGGCACGATCCTCGCTGGACAGCTGTTTCGGCGTGGCGTTGCGCCGGCCGAAGCGCGGCGCGGTCAGATCATGAACGACTTCGAGAACGACGCCGATGCGGCGCTGGGCCGCCAGCGTGACGCCGTGATCGTCATTCTCGACCGCCTGGCGCAGCACCGGAAGCGCCTGCTCGGCGGCCTGGCGCAGCGTGGCATCGACGCTCGTCCGCGCGATCTCGGCCACGAGCCGGCCCGCCTCGGCCCAATCGGCCGATTGCGCCGACCGCAGGCGTTCAAGGGCGAGTTTCCAGGAGTCGAGCCGTGTGTCGAGCCGTTCCATCATGCGCGCAACGTTTAGCAATGAAGATCAGTATGCCAAGGCTGCCGTTTCCGTCCCCTTAATTTCGAGTTAGCGTTTCGTGAAACTTCGAAACGAAATCGGGAGAAAAATGTCATGGCATTGCTCGCAAACCACATCGCCGTCATTACCGGCGCCGGCTCCGGCATCGGCCGGGCCATCGCGGCCGGCTACGCTCGCGAGGGCGCGCAAGTGGTGCTGCTCGACGTCAATGCCGACACGGTCGCGGAGGCCGCCCAGGAGATCAGCAAAGCGGGCGGCAGGGTCGAGAGTTTTGCGCTCGACGTGACCCGGCGCGAGGACTGTTTTGCGCTCGCCAAGCAGATCGCCGACAAGGTCGGGCAGGTCTCGATCCTCGTCAACAATGCCGGCATTACTCGCCGCAACGCCTTCACCGCGGAGACCGAGACGGTGGCGAAGGACTGGAACGACATCATCTCGCTCAACCTCAACGGCGTCTTCAACATGACGCAGGCCTTCCTCGCACCCTTGCGCGCGAGCAAAGGCCGCATCGTCAATATCGGCTCGATCCAGTCCTTCGTGCATCTGCGCACGCCGAGCTCGGCGGCCTACACGACCTCGAAACACGGCGTGCTCGGCTTCACCAAGGCGCTCGCGGTCGAGCTCGGCAAGGAAGGCGTGCGCGTCAACGCGATCGGGCCGGGCTTCATCGAGACCAACATCAACGCCAATGTGCGCGCGACCAATCCGGCGCTGGTGCAGGCCTTCGTCGACCACACCCCGCTGGCGCGCACCGGCAAGCCCGAGGATATCGTCGGGCCCGCGATCTTCCTCGCGTCGGATCTGTCGGCCTATGTCACGGGAACGATCGTGACGGTGGACGGCGGCTACCGGACGGTGTGAGGCGCGACTCACTATCCCCGCGCACGGGATCATCGTCCGCCTTGTCGGCAATTGCGCCACTGGACCGGACGATGACACCGCATGTGTGGAAGAGATAGTCCCGCATCACGATGCATCTGGCGCCAATCGCGGCGGCTTAGCGGCATTCCTGGGGTCAATTGGTGCGTTCGTTCGCGATTAACCTTTCATTAACCAAACCCGCCCACCGTACATCTACGGCTTGGGGGTCGTTGGTTCTCGATCCGCTTCCAAAGATGGCAGCGGGCGTTGATCGGGAGGTGTGTTGATGACCACTGTTCATGTCGCTGCGTCCGAGTCGGGCGCGCAATTCCTTGCTCCCAACCAGATCGTTCCGCTTCTGATCGGCGCCACCGTCGACGAAGTCGAGCGCGAGCTCGTGCTTCAGACGCTTGCGCGCTGCGACGGCAACCGCACCCGCGCATCGCGCGTGCTCGGCCTGTCGGTGCGCACGCTGCGCAACAAGATCAGGATCTACGCGGCGTCCGGCATCGACGTGCCCGCCTATCAGGATTAGCGTCCGAGGACGCGCCGCTGAATCAATCCGCCGATGATGACCGCAAGCGCGATCATCACGACCGAGGCTGCGATCATCTCGATCGCGCGGAGGAAGAAGGCCGTCATGACAGCCCATGACGGCTGCGGCTCCTCGGCGAACGCGACCGGCACGACGTCGGGTACCAGTTGGTGCGCGAGGCCAAGCGCTGCTGCAAGGACGGCAGCGAACAGCCAAAGGATCTTCCACGCTGCGCGCATCGGTCGCTCCTCGCAAGAGATGTGGCCGTGCGATCGATGACACAGCAGCGCGTGCCGCCGATTGATGTTGATCAAGCGTGGTGAGCTGTCCCGGCGGAATTGCTGCTGTCGTCAAACGCCGCTAAGTAGCTTGCTTCCGGTCAAGGGAGCAGCGGCGTGGCAGACGAACAGAAACGGCAGGGATCTCAAGGGCCGCGCGGACGGCAGGGCGAGCCGGGACGGCCGGGGCCGCAGGGTCATCCGGGCCGGCGCGGTCCCGACGGCGCGCGCGGCAAGCCGGGTCCGCAAGGCAAGCCGGGGCCGATCGGAAAGGCGGGACCTCAGGGCAAGCCCGGTCCGCAAGGCAAGCAGGGCGAGGCTGGCCCGCGTGGGGCCGCCGGCGCGCAGGGACCTGCCGGACCGCAAGGGCCGGCGGGGCCGCAAGGCCCGCGCGGCGAGGCTGGGCCTGCCGGTCAATTGCCCTCGATCGAACAGGTGCTGCCGTGGCTCGAGCAACTGTTCGACGCCTGGGACGAGCGCCGCCGCCAACGCGAGCGCGACGCCGCCGAGCGCGAGGCGCTGGAGGCCGCCGTGCAGGAGCCCGATGAGGCCATCGTCGACGACGAGAGCGACGAAGGCGAAAGCGACGAGCACAGGAAGAAGAAGAAAAAGAAGAAGCACCGGGATTAGCGATGCCGGTGCCCCGGACGCAGCGCGGCATGCAATGCTGCGCTGCTGAGCCGAGGCCCTTATCGCCGGGAGCTGCGCTGACGATGACTGGGTCCCGGCTCTGCGGAGCGGCACTTCGCGCCGCACCGCGTCCGGGACACGAGCCAAATCAAGACGCGCCGGAAGCGTCATCCTTGCGCGGCAGCATGCCCATGCGCTCGAACTGCCAGCGCATGGCGCGATACCAGAGATAGCCCACTGCCGCGCCGCACAGGGCCAGGATGATCACGTTGGCGCTCGAGAACGAGCCGCTCCACCACATCATCCACGCAGTCCACAGCAGCGTGAAGACGATGGCACCTGCTTTCAGCGGAAGAAGGGGGCGGCTCATGATCCTGCTCCGGGCTGTCAAAATCCCGGCGGACATCATTGCAGGACGAGGCGCCCCATACCGTGAGCCAGATCACGGAATGCGAAGCTGCAGCCCTCTAACCGAAGCGCAGCCGCGAGCGCTCCTTCGCCCTTTCCGCCTCGACCTCGCGGTCCCGCGCCGGCGCATGGGTGTGCAGCGAGGTCAGGAGATTTCGCGCAGCCTGCGAGACCTCGGCCACTGCACGGTCGAACGCCGCCTCGTTGGCCTGCGACGGCTTGTTGAAGCCGGACAGTTTTCGCACGAACTGGAGCGCACTGGCGTGGATCTCATCCTCCGTCGCCGGCGGCTCGAAGTTGAACAGCGTCTTGATGTTGCGGCACATGCAGGGGCCTCTTCCGGATGTTTCCTTGAAGACGATCGGCGGAGCCGAAATCCTACATCCTTCCGCGCACTTCTGCTAAGTTCCGCTCCAACGCGGCCGCCGACCATGAGCCGCAATGGGGAGAGAAACATGAAGGCTTCCTGCGCCGCGCTGTCGGCTGTCCTGCTGTCCTTTTCAATGCCGGTCCTGGCCGCCGATTATCCGGCACCCAAGCAGGGCGACTGGATCGCCAGGGACTTCAAGTTCCACACCGGTGAGACCATGCCGGAGCTGAAGCTGCACTACACCACAATCGGCGAGCCCTCAGGCCAACCGGTGCTCGTGCTGCACGGCACGGGCGGCTCGGGCACAAGCATGCTGTCACCCGCCTTCGCCGGGGAGCTGTTCGGCGCGGGGCAACCGCTCGACGCCTCCAAATATTACATCATCCTTCCCGACGGCATCGGTCATGGCAAATCGTCAAAACCCTCGGACGGCATGAAGACGAGCTTCCCGAAATACGATTATGACGACATGGTCGAGGCGCAGCATCGCCTGGTGACGGAAGGACTCGGCGTCAAGCATCTGCGGCTCGTCATCGGCAATTCGATGGGCGGCATGCACACCTGGCTGTGGGGCGAGAAATATCCGAACGCGATGGACGCGCTGATCCCGATGGCCTCGCAGCCGACCGAGATGGCGTCGCGCAACTGGATGCTGCGGCGGATCATGCTCGACACCATCCGCAACGACCCGGACTACAATGGCGGCAATTACACCAGCCAGCCGCGCATGATGAGATATGCCATCACCGCCTACGGCATCGCCAGCATCGGCGGCACCCTGGCCTACCAATCGCAGGCGCCGACCGCGGCCAAGGCCGACAAGATCGTCAACGACCGGTTGGCGACGCCGATCACGGCGGATGCCAACGACTTCGTCTACCAGTGGGAGTCCTCGCACGACTATAATGCCGGCGAGAAGCTGGAAGCCATCGAAGCATCGCTGCTGCTGATCAATTCCGCCGACGACGAGCGCAACCCGCCCGAGACCGGCATCACGGACGCGGCCATGAAGCGGGTCAAAAACGGCCGCCTCTATCTGATCCCGGCGAGCGCCGAGACGCGCGGCCACGGCACCACCGGCAATGCGAAATTCTACAGCGAGCAGGTGCGGCACTTGCTGGAGAGCACGCCGCAACAAACGATCGAATCGGCGCGTCGCTGATTTTGCAGCGCATCATGTGCGGCACTTCGGAGCCGCATATTATTTGGGCATGCAATGCGCTGACAGCTCGGGCTTAATCGCGTCACCGATGGAATCGACGCGAGCAAGACTCGCGCGCGAATAGCGGAACGCGACGAGGAGGGATCGCATGCACAGGCTCGCACTGTGCGTTTGGCTGGTCGCGATGACGGCGCTGACCAGCGCCGCACTCGCATTCGACAACGGGCAATATGACCACATCCCGCCCGATATCCGCGCCTGGTTCAAGAGCGTGATCGCGCCGAACGGCGTGCCCTGCTGCGATGTCTCGGACGGCCATCGCACCGACTACGATGTGCGCAGCGGCGCTTATTGGGTGCCGATCGAAGGGCAATGGATGGAGGTGCCCGAGCGCGCCATCATCCGCGACCGGGGCAATCCGGTCGGCCAGGCCGTGGTGTGGTACGTTCGCCACCGCGGCGCCATCATCATCAGCTGCTTCGTGCCGGCCGATGCCGTGTAAAACGTCTTGATCGATTCCATTGGCTGGAGGCGGCCCGATTGGGTAGCTTGCCGCCAAGCTGAAGCGGAGGCACGCCATTGACCGATCTTTGCGCCGAAGACCTCACCACCATCTACGCCAAGCCGAGCCCGCGCGTGATCGCGAAAGCGCGTCCCGCGATCGACGCGCATGCGAGGAAGTTCATCGAGATGTCGCCGTTCTGCGTGCTCGCGACGTCGGGCGCGGACGGCAGCGTCGATGCCTCGCCACGCGGCGGCGGCACCGGCTTCGTCCACGTCGCCGGTCCGAACCAGCTATTGATGCCTGACCGCTCCGGCAACAACCGGATCGACAGTTTCCGCAACGTCGTCGAAGGCTCGGGCTTCGTGCATCTGTTGTTCTTCGTGCCCGGCATCGACGAGACGCTACGCGTCGGCGGACGCGGCACGCTGTCGGCCGATCCGGATCTGCTCGCTTCCATGGTGGAATTCGGCAAGCCACCGCGGGCGGTGCTGAACGTCGCCGTCAGCGAAGTCTATTTCCATTGCGGCAAGGCGCTGATGCGCTCGAAGCTGTGGTCGCCGGAGAAAGTGCAGCGCTCGGTGATGCCCAGCATCGTCACGGTCATCCACGACCAGACCGGCCTCGGCGAACCGGCGAGCCAGGAGACCGTGGAAGAGATCTACAAGACGCAGTTGTAGGTGGGGCGACAATCACGGTGTCGTCCCGGACAAGCGCAGCGCAGATCCGGGATCCATAGCCACAGGGAGTGGTTTTGCGAAGACTCGCAGTGAAGAACTCGTCCCACGGTACTCATACCGGCGCATCCAGATAGATCACGCGGTATGGGTCCCGGCTTTCGCCGGGACGACACCGAGTATGCGCCAGAGCCGAAGCTTAGTGCCCCTCACCCTCGAGCCCACCGACGTGCTTCTGGGTGTAGAGCTCGAGGCCGATGCGGCCGATCAGGTCGAGCTGGGTTTCGAGGAAGTCGATGTGGTGCTCCTCGTCGCTCATCAGCTTCTCGAACAAGTCACGCGTGACGTAGTCCTTGACGCCGTGGCAGTAGGTCGCCGCTTCCTGGTAGAGCGCACGCGCGCTCATCTCGGCAGCGAGGTCGCACTCGATGATCTCCTTGACGTTCTGGCCGATGCGCAAGGGATCGAGCACCTGCATGTTCGGAAAGCCGTCGAAGAACAGGATGCGCGCGGTGAGCTTGTCGGCGTGCTCCATCTCCTCGATGGACTCCTTGCGCCAGACCTTGGCCATGTCGAGGAGGCCCCAATTGTCGAGGAAGCGGTAGTGCAGCCAGTACTGGTTGATCGCAGTCAGTTCGTGACGCAGTGCCTTGTTGAGATAGTCGATGACTTTTGCGTCGCCCTGCATGGTTCACTCCAGCTCTTGCAGTCCAAATCGGCCCAAAACCGAATTTAGAACGCTTCTAAGTCAGTTTACGAATGAGGGCAACTGGCTACGGCGGCGCGGCCGGGGAAATGCTCAACCGAGCTGCGAAGGCTTTCAGCAGGCCGCGAGGGCGAACTGGGCGGGCTCAGCCGCTTCGTCATTGGCAGCCACAGTGTGGTTGTGCGGACAGCCGGCACAGCAGGACTGGGCGCAGGGGCCAAGGGCTTCGTCGATGATGGTCTTGATCGTCCGGGCGCAGCGACCGCATTCGGCGCTGCAGCCGAGGCATCCATAGACCTGCTTGGCATGGCGCACGGCGTCGTCGGACTCGGCGACGGCGGCACGGATGTCGTCATCGCTCAGCACGTTACAGGAACAAACGATCATGGAAGCGGCAGGCCCTTCGGTGATGCGTCATCATCGATATTTAACGAGCCCGCCGGATGCAAAAGGAAAAAGCGGTATTTGAAGCTATTCCAAACTGGCCCAAAAGCAGCCTAGAACGGCCCTAAATTTCAGCGTTGCGCTGGATCAAGATTGGAGCGGATCTAATCGCCGCCTCCGCCTCCCCCACCATCGCCGCCGCCTCCGCAATCGCCACCACTGCTGCCGCTGTCGCTGCTGGAACAGCTGCCGCTGTCGGCCGAGCTGCCCGAACTGTCGCTGGAAAACCAGCTTCCCAGCGAGAAGCCGTTATTGCTGCCCGAATAGGTGTCGCCGCTGCTGCTGCCATCGCCACCCGGCCCGACGCGGGAGCGCCGCTGGCCGCGGTTCTGGAGATGGGTGATCCAGCCGTAACCGATCGCGGACACGACCCCGGCAGCAATCAATGCATTGATCATCGCGTTGCCCATCGTCGCCTCCTGGCCGAGCCTGCGGTTCACATCAATTGGTCGCCCGCCACCAAGGTGCCGTTCATTGATCATTCAAACGAAGTATGGAACTCTGCTCCCAAAGGGTTCCCGCGTGTTCGTACGAAAGGTCAAGCCGATGAAGAAGTTGCTCCTGACGGTCGCCGCCGTCGCCTCCCTGGCCGTTGCGGCCGGAACCCCGGCCCATGCACAGCGCGGCGTCGCGGCGGGCGTAGCAGCCGGCATCATCGGCGGCGCCATTGTCGGCGGCGCGCTGGCCTCTCCGTATTATTACGGACCCGGCCCCGGCTATTACGAACCCGGCTATTACCCGCCCCGCTACTATGCGCCGGGCCCGGGCTATGTCTCTGACGATTATTACGGCGGCGGCTGCGTCTGGCAGAAGCAGCGCTTCTGGGACGGCTATGCCTGGCGCGTCCGCCGCGTCAGAGTCTGCGGCTGAGGCGACTCGAACCGGTCCATCGCGACCACATCGGCTGACCGGTTCACTACGGATTCGCCGTTCATCTCCGGGCCTGAAAAAGACCGCTTTTTCTCGTCACAGCTCCGTGTGCGTTTACCGTGGGTTGACCAATTGCGCGCTTCCTAGCTGCACGGCCAATTCCATCAGCGTGTGCGTGAACCTTTGAAACCCGGGCGCCTCTAACAAGAGGAACCCATCTCCCAGGAGAGCCAAGAGCATGAAGAAGACTTTAGTTGCCGCCCTCACGGTTGCGACGGTCGCCGGTTCGCTGGTGACCGCCACTCCGTCCGCCAAGGCCCATGACGGCGTTGGCGCCGGCATCGCGGCCGGCCTGATCGGCGGCGCCATCGTCGGCGGCGCCATCGCGTCGAGCCGTCCGGCCTATGGCGGCCCCGTTTACGTCGCCGAGCCCGGCCCGCCGCCCCCGCCCTGCTACTGGCAGCGTCAGCGTTATTGGGACGGTTACGGCTGGGTCGTTCGTCCGGTTCGCGTCTGCTACTGATCTGATCGCACCGGCGCTCGTGAGCGCCGCGATCGAAGCCCGGCCGAGACCATCGGCCGGGCTTTTTCTTTGGTCGCGCGCTATCGCGCCGCCTGGATCGAGCGCAGCACCTCTTCGCTGGGCCAGCAATCGACCTTGAGGCCCGCCGACTTCTGATAGGCACCGAGCGCGGCGCGCGTCTGCATGCCGGCCTTGCCGTCGATCTTGTCCTTGTAGAGCCCGACGCGCGTAAGCCCACGCTGCATGGTCTCGACATCCCTGGTGCGCAATTGCTTCGAGGCCGCCCATGGCGTTGCGAACGGAAGCGGGCTCGTCATGCGGTCGGCCAGATGACCGACGAACAGCACATAGAGGTCGGAGAAATTGTATTCCTTGATGACGAAGTAGTTCTTCGTGGTCAGGAATGACGGGCCATAGATGCCTTCCGGCTGCAACAGCGAAGCCGGCTGCGCCTGCTCAGTGGCACTCAGCTTCTGCCCACGCGCTGGCACAAAGCCTTCGCGCAGCCACTGGCTGAGCGGCTTCGTCACCTCGGGCACACCGGTGGTGCAATCGACCTTGGCCGGCGCCTGCACCTCGTAGGCCCAGCGCACGCCGCTCTGCCAGCCCTTGTTGACGAGTTGCTGCGCGGCTGAGGCCAGCGCATCCGGCACCGAATGCCAGATGTCGATGCGGCCGTCGCCGTCGAAATCGACACCGTGCTTGTAATATTCGGACGGCAGGAACTGCGTCAGCCCGGTGGCGCCGGCCCAGGACGAGCGCATGTCCTTGCGCGTCACCACGCCTTCGCCGAGGATCTTCAGCGCAAGGATGAACTCGGTGCGGTATTGATCCTTGCGTCGCCCGACATAGGCCTGCGTCGCCAGCACGCGGACGAGATCGTAAGGCAGCGTGTAGCGGCCGTAATCGGTCTCGCGGCCCCAGATCGCGAGCATCACGGTTGCCGGCACGCCGGACTTCTTCTCGATCTCGCTCAGCGAGGCGCGATATTTCTGCAGCAGCCGCTGTCCTTCGCCCGCAAGCCGCGCGATCGAGGCTTCCTTGACGTAGTCGGCCGGCACCTGCACGAACTCGGCCTGCGACGGCGCACCTAGCGCGGGCCGTCCGGGCAGGATCAGATCGGGCAGCTTGTAGTCGGGCTCGAGCCCGCGCGTCTGCTCGTCGAACGTCTTGCGCGAGACGCCTTCTGCCTGCGCCTCCGGCCACAGCGAGGCGATGAACTGGGTGAAGGCGGCATCGGCGGCGCGCGCGGACGTCCAGCCGCAGGTGACCACGATCACCGCAGCGATGAGCGCCCGCCGCATCATGCCGAAATCACCGCGTCAGCTTCTTGTACTTCACGCGGTGCGGAATGATGCTGTCCTGGCCGAGCCGGCGCATCTTGTCCTTCTCGTAATCCTGGAAGTTGCCTTCGAACCATTCGACATGGCTGTCGCCTTCGAAGGCCAGGATGTGGGTCGCGATACGGTCGAGGAACCAGCGGTCATGGCTGATGATGACGGCGCAGCCGGCGAAATCCTCCAGCGCCTCTTCGAGCGCGCGCAGCGTGTCGACGTCGAGGTCGTTGGTCGGCTCGTCCAGCAGCAGCACGTTGGCGCCGGACTTCAGCATCTTGGCGAGATGCACGCGATTGCGTTCACCGCCGGACAGCGCGCCGACCTTCTTCTGCTGGTCGGCACCCTTGAAGTTGAACGCCGAGCAATAGCCGCGCGAGTTGACTTCCTTCTTGCCGAGCAGGATCAGCTCGTTGCCGCCGGAGATCTCCTCCCACACGTTCTTGCTGCCGTCGAGCGCGTCGCGCGACTGGTCGACATAACCGAGATGCACGGTCTCGCCGACCGTGATGGTGCCGTTGTCCGGCTGTTCCTGCTTGGTGATCATCTTGAACAGCGTGGTCTTGCCGGCGCCGTTGGGGCCGATCACACCGACGATGCCGCCGGGCGGCAGCTTGAAGGTGAGATCGTCGATCAGCAGGCGGTCGCCGAAGCCTTTGCTGAGACCTTCGAAGTCGACGACGTTGGCGCCAAGCCGCTCGGCGACCGGAATGATGATCTGCGCAGTCTGGGTCTGCTTCTCGCTCGCCTGCTTGAGCAGATCCTCGTAGCGCTGATAGCGCGCCTTGGACTTGGCTTGGCGTGCCTTCGGTGACGAGGCGACCCATTCCTGCTCGCGCGCGAGCGTCTTCTGGTGCGCTGCGTCCTCGCGTCCCTCCTGCTCCAGCCGCTTCTGCTTCTGCACCAGCCAGGACGAGTAATTGCCCTCGTAGGGAATGCCCTTGCCGCGATCGAGCTCGAGAATCCAGCTCGTGACGTTGTCGAGGAAGTAGCGATCATGGGTCACGATCAGGATCGCGCCGGGATAGTTGCGCAGATGGCCTTCGAGCCAGGACACCGACTCGGCATCGAGATGGTTGGTCGGCTCGTCCAGCAGCAGCAGCTCGGGCTGGTCGAGCAGCAGCTTGCACAGCGCGACGCGGCGGCGCTCACCGCCGGAGAGCTTCGTGACATCCGCATCGTCGGGCGGGCAGCGCAGCGCGTCCATGGCCTGGTCGACCTTGCTGTCGAGATCCCAGAGGCCCTGGGCCTCGATCTCGTCCTGTAGCTTGGTCATCTCGTCGGCGGTTTCCTCGGAGTAGTTCATCGCCAGCTCGTTGTAGCGATCGAGGATGGCCTTCTGCTTGGCGACGCCCAGCATGACGTTCTCGCGCACGCTGAGTGCCGGATCGAGGTGCGGCTCCTGCTCGAGATAGCCGACACGGGCGCCCTGCGCGACCCAGGCCTCGCCGTTATACTCCTTGTCGAGGCCAGCCATGATCTTGAGCAGCGTCGACTTGCCCGAGCCGTTGACGCCGAGCACGCCGATCTTGGCGTCCGGGTAGAACGACAGATGGATGTTATCGAGCACCTTCCGGGTCGGGTAGCTCTTGGTCAGGCCCTGCATGAAATAGATGAACTGGCGCGCCATCGGTCCCGAAAACCTTCGATTTGAGGAAATTTGCTTAGCCTGCGATGTAGCGATCCCGCCCCCAAAGGGCAATGTTTTCCGTCCGTTCACCACGGATGAATACGGGACGGACACCATCCGGTCACCGATCCGGACAATTGAAACCATCTTTTAATAAATCAGGCCGAAAGCTCGGTTTCGCGCGGAAACAGCGCCACCCGCTCAGAACGAACGGGAGCACAGCGAGGCCGCATCATGGCTCTGATCGAGACCCATTCTCTTCCTGTTCCGGCAGAAGCCGGCCACGTCTCCGGCTTCGTCTCGGAGATCAAGGGATTCTGGAAGCGCTTCTTCGCCACCGCCTTCAATCCCTACCGGCCCGAACTGCACTACATGCGTGGCCCCGGTCCAGCATGGCGCGCCAAGCACGGCATGGATGCGCCGTTCCGCCTGAAGCCCCGGGATCTCTGAGCGCCTCCTTCCTATCGGACTTTTGAAGACGCAAGCGGCTTGCGCGCCGTCCTGATTGCGCGCAACCATGGCCCGGTTCCGACGATGGCGCGCGCCCAGCGCCCTCACCTCTCGCCATCAACTCTGGCCCTGGATGAACGCTGATGAGCCGGCTGCGCTGTGCAATTCTCGACGACTATTTCAATCTCGCGCTCGACGTCGCCGACTGGCAGAAACTGTCCGACCGCCTCGACGTCACCGTGTTCAGCCATCCCTTCGCCTCCGAGCAGGCCGCGGCCAGCGCGCTGGCCGATTTCGAGATCATCTGCGCGATGCGCGAGCGGACGGCCTTCCCGAAGAGCCTGTTCGAGAGCCTGCCGAAGCTGAAGCTGCTGCTCACATCGGGCATGCGCAACGCCGCGATCGACATGGAAGCCGCGAAGGCGCGCGGCGTCACCGTCGCGGGCACGCAATATTCGCGCGATCCCACCGCACCGCTGACCATGGGCCTGATCCTGGAACTGACCCGCGGCATCGGCCGCGAGAACGCGCGCATGCATGCCGGCGAGCCCTGGCAAACCTTTGCCGGCGTCGAGATCGAGGGCATGACGCTCGGCATTGTCGGGCTCGGCAAGCTCGGCAGCAGGATGGCCGGGATCGCCAAGGCGTTTGGCATGAACGTGATTGCCTGGAGCCCGAACCTGACGCCGGAGAAATGCGCGGCGGCCGGCGTCGGCTACGCCACCAAGGAGGAGCTGTTCGCCAAGGCCGATATCGTCACCATCCATGTGGTGCTGAGCGAGCGCTCGCGCGGGCTGGTGAGCCGCGACGATCTCGCGCGGATGAAGCCGACGGCCTTCCTCGTCAACACCGCGCGCGGGCCAATTGTCGATGAGGCGGCGCTGCTCGAGGCGTTGCAGCAGCGCAAGATCGCGGGCGCCGGCATCGACGTCTTCTCGGTCGAGCCGCTGCCGGTCGACCATCCCTTCCGCAAGCTCGACAACGTCGTGCTGACGCCGCATCTGGGCTACGCGACCTCAGACGGCCTGCGCATCCATTACGGCCAGATGGTCGAGGCGATCGACGCTTTCACCAAAGGCAGCGAGCTGCCGCGCAAGCTGGCCTGAATGATGAAGGGCGTGCCGATGGCACGCCCTTTTGCAATCTGAATATTCCCGACGCGCTTAGCGCACGGTGACCGGCGCGGGTAGCGGCGGCACCACGGTCGGCTGCGTGCCCGGGACCGGACCGGCCTGGGCGGCCATCGGAGCCGGACCAGCAGCAACGGGCGCGGGCGCTGCGGACGCCGTCGCGGTTCCCGGCGGCGGACCACCGGGCATCACCACCACGCGGGTGCCGACCTTGACGCGATCGAACAGGTCGGAGACGTCCTCGTTCAGCATGCCGATGCAGCCGGACGAGACGAACTTGCCGATGGTCGAGGGCTGGTTGGTGCCGTGGATGCGGTAGACGGTCGAGCCGAGATACATCGCGCGGGCGCCGAGCGGATTGCCGGGGCCGCCGGCCATGAAACGCGGCAGATAGGGCTGGCGCTCGATCATCTCGGTCGGCGGATGCCAATCCGGCCACTCGGCCTTGCGGGTGATCTTCTGCACGCCGGTCCAGGTGAAGCCGTCGCGGCCGACGCGGACGCCGTAGCGGATCGCACGGCCGCCACCGAGCACGTAATAGAGGTAGGTGTTGGGGGTATCGACCACGAGGGTGCCCGCGGGCTCCTTGGTCTGGAACGAGACCTCCTGGCGGCGCAGGTTCTGCGGCAGCTGCACCGGCGCAGCATCGGGCTGCTCCTCAGGCGGCAACGCGGCCATCGTCATCGGCCTTCCGTCAGCGCCGACCGGCGGCTGCCCGGCCTGGACCGTTCCGGTCGCGGCGGGACCACCAACGGCCTCCGGCGGACGCATGCCGTCACCGGCGGGAGCCTGTCCCTGCTGGCCCGGACGATTGGCATAGATCACTGGCGGCGGACCCGCGGGGCGGCCGTAGCGGGGATCGTCGGGCGACATCACGGGGCCCTGCGACGGTGCGGCCGAATAGACCGGCGCCCCAGTCGGGCGGCCATAACGCGGATCATCCGGCGACATCACCGGACCCTGCGGCGGCGCGGCCGAGTAGACCGGGGGAGCACCGACCGGACGGCCATAGCGCGGATCGTCGGCCGGGCCGGGCGGCGGCAACGATGCCTGCGGCATCGCGTCGTCGTCATCTTCCAGCGCGTCGAAATTCGGCGTGCGGTCGCCGGGCCGATATTCGGCCGGGGCGCCGTAGCTCGGTGCCTGCTGAACCGGATAGCTCTGAGCCTGCGCGAGCGAGGTTCCCGCCGCAGCGACTGTTGCGGCAGCGCATATCGTCAGAAAATGTTTGATCATCATCGCTCTTGTATAGTCCCCAAGCCCGATCGGACCGTTAACGGCCAGATGGCCGAAGATAGCGGCACATTCAAGACATATCAGGCTTATTTGCGCGGGACCTGCCGATTTGTGATCCGCAAGACTACCGTTGCCCCGTTGCATCACGGGGCGGAAATCAGCTCATGGCGTCGATTGCCGGAGTCTTCGGCCCCGTTTTTTGCGGAACGGGTCGGAATCGTTGCGGTATGTTCGAATCAGCCTGATTCGCCGCCCATTTGAGCTCCCGATCCCCGCGTGGCGAACGCGGCAAACAGTACCGTCACCGCGTTCAGATGGCTCTTGGGCCCTGGCCTCTTCGCCGCCGGGGCGGAAATTCGCAATCGCTCGATGCTTCCCGGCTTTCGCTTCCTGTTTGCCGCGATCCTGCTGTCAGTCTCCATCCTGGTGTTCGGCCTGGGCGCCGCCGCACTGCTGCGGGCGAGCCACGAGCAGTATGTCAGCAACCCCTCCTGGCGGAACGGCCCGCAGGAGCAGGTGTTCGCGCAGGCTCCCGAGCCGGCCCAGCCGGTGCTCGCGGTCCTCCGCGCGGAGCCGGAGCCGACCGCCGAGCCCGAGCCGTCGCTGCGCGACAAGGTACCGACCATTGGACTGCCCGAAAGCGAGTCCGACCAGGTCGCCGTGCTGACGACCGAGACCGAGGCCCAGTCCCAGGTCGCGGCACCTCCGGCTGACGTCCCGGTCGCCGAACCGGCCAAGGCCGAGACAACGAAGACCGAGACAACGAAGGCCGAGACGACGACGGAGGCCGCAGCGCCGGCGCCCGCCGACACGCTCACCCCGGCCGACACCACGGCGTCGATCCCCGCGGCCGAGCCTGCCGCGACCGCCAGCGAGCCAGCGCCGGTCGATCCCAGCGCGGCCCTGGCCTCCTCCGCACGCGATGCCGCCTCGGCCAAGCTGGCCGCTTTGAACGAGCCGGCGACGACGGCCGTGAAGGATGCGCCGGCGAAGGCCAAGACCGAGAGCAAGGCCGACGACAAGGCGGCCAAGCGCAAGGCGAAGGTCAAGAAGCGGCATCGCGTAGTGCGTCGTCCGCCGCCTCAGCAGTTGCAGCAGCAGCTCGATCCATTCGGTCAGCCGCAGACGTTTGCGACGACGACCACGCGCACGCGGTGATCTTCACCGCGCCCCGCTTGCGGGAGCGATTTCGCTTGTGGCCATCCTTCGAGGCACGCGCTCAAGGCGTCGAGAGCGCGAGGGCGCGCACCGTCATCGTGACGCTCACGCCGGCCCGGTCGCGATGGCTGGGCCGCCCTCCTGGCCCCATTCCGACCACGAGCCGTCATAGAGCGCGGTGTCGGTGATCCCAAGGCGATAGAGCGCGAGCGTCAGCACCCCGGCTGAGACGCCCGAGCCGCAGCTCGTCACGATCGGCGCATCGAGCTTGACGCCGGCGCTCGTGAAGGCGGCGCGCAAGTCCTCGAGCGGCTTCATCGTGCCGGTCGCGGCATCGAACAGCTGATTGTAGGGCACGTTGCGCGCGCCGGGGATGTGGCCGGAGCGGATGCCGGCGCGCGGCTCGGGGGCGCGGCCCTCGAAGCGGTCGCCGGCGCGCGCGTCGATCACCTGCTCGGCACGGCTTTCCACATTGGCGATCAGCTGCTGCATGCTGCGCACGCGATTTGAATCGTAGCTCGCCTTGAACGTCGCTGGCTTCGGCTTCACCTCGCCGCTCTCGACCGCTCGCCCCTCGGCGCGCCACTTCTTCAGGCCGCCATTGAGGATGCGCACGTTGCTATGGCCGAAGGCCAGGAACATCCACCAGGCGCGGGGTGCGGCGACCCAGCCGCCGGCATCGTAGAGCACGACGGTGTCGGCGTTGGAGATGCCGAGATTGCCGATGTCACGGCCGAACTGCTCGGCGCTCGGATACATGTGCGGCAGCGGGTTGGAATGGTCCGACACCGCATCGACGTCGAAGAACGCAGCGCCGGGCAGGTGCGCGGCGAGATAGTCGTCCTTCGGCAGCGGCAGCACGCCCGGCAGCTTGAAGCTGGCGTCGAGCACTTTGACGTTGGCGTCGTTGATGTGGGCGGCGAGCCATTCGGTGGAGACGAGGGGGTCGGTGGGGGTGTCAGTCATTGATGTACTCTCTGGCAACTTTGTCGGTCGTCATGCCCGGGCTTGTCCCGGGCATCCACGTCTTTCGGTGCGCGAGCAAGAACGTGGATGGCCGGGACAGGCCCGGCCATGACGGAGTGTGTGGTACGCGCGGTATCCAATTCACCCCTTCTTCTTCGGCTCCCACGCTTCCGTCGGCCCACCGGCATCGCGCCAGGCGGCGTAGCCGCCGGCGATGTGGGCGACGGGCTTCAGGCCCATGTCCTGCGCGGTCTTGGCCGCGAGTGCGGAGCGCAGGCCCCCGGCGCAGTGGAAGACGAACTTCTTGTCCTCCTGGAAGACCGGCTTGGCGTAGGGGCTCTGCGGGTCGATCCAGAATTCCAGCATGCCGCGCGTGCAGGCGAACGCGCCGGGGATTCGACCGTCGCGCTCGATCTCGCGAGGGTCGCGGATGTCGACGATGACGACGTCGCCATTCTTGGAGATCTCGATGGCGTCCTTGGCGTTGAGCGTCTCGATCTCGGCACTGGCCTCGTCGATCAGCGCCTTGATGCCGCGGGTGATGTTTTGGGGCATGTGGTTCTCCCTCTTGTTGTCATTCCGGGGCGCGCAGCGCGAGCCCGGAATCCATTCCTCTACACGCACTGCGGCCCGATGGATTCCGGGCTCGCCCTTCGGGCGCCCCGGAATGACGAGAGCTAGTGCGTCAATTCCTTCATCGCACCCTCAAGCCCCTCGATCGTGATCGGGTACATGCGGTTCGCAAAAATGCGTTTGATGATTGTGGTCGATTCCGAATAGTCCCAATGCTTCTGAGCGACCGGATTGAGCCACACCGCATGCGGATAGGTGCGGATGATGCGGTCGAGCCAGACCGAGCCCGGCTCCTCGTTGACATGCTCGACCGAGCCGCCGGGCACCATGATCTCGTACGGGCTCATCGACGCATCGCCGACGAACACGATCTTGTAGTCGTGCGGGTATTTGTGCAGCACGTCCCAGGTCGGCGTGCGGTCGGTGAAGCGGCGCTTGTTCTGCTTCCACACGCCCTCATAGAGGCAGTTGTGGAAGTAGAAATACTCCATGTGCTTGAACTCGCTCTTCGCCGCCGAGAACAGCTCCTCGACCTGCTCGATATGCGCGTCCATGGAGCCGCCGATGTCGAAGAACACCAAAAGCTTCACCGCATTGCGCCGCTCGGGGCGCATGTGGACGTCGAGATAGCCGTGATTGGCGGTCTCGCGGATGGTGGTGTCGAGATCGAGCTCGTCGGGTGCGCCGGTGCGCGCGAATTTGCGCAGGCGGCGCAGCGCCACCTTGATGTTGCGGATGCCGAGCTCGACATTGCCGTCGAGGTCCTTGAACTCGCGCTTGTCCCACACCTTCACGGCGCGGTTGTTGCGGTTCTTCTCCTGGCCGATGCGCACGCCCTCGGGATTGTAACCGTGGGCGCCGAACGGCGAGGTGCCGGCGGTGCCGATCCACTTCGAGCCCCCCTGGTGCCGCCCCTTCTGCTCTTCGAGGCGCTTCTTCAGGGTCTCCATGAGCTTGTCCCAGCCCATGGCCTCGATCTGCTTCTTCTCTTCGTCAGTCAGGTATTTTTCGGCGAGCTTCTTCAGCCACTCCTCGGGGATCTCCGCCTTCTCCATGGCGTCGAGCAGGTTTTCCAGCCCCTTGAACACCGTGCCGAAGACGCGGTCGAACTTGTCGAGGTTGCGCTCGTCCTTCACCAGCGAGGTGCGCGACAGGTAGTAGAAATTCTCCACCGAATAATCCGACAGGTCAGCGTCGAGCGCCTCCATCAGCGTGAGGTATTCGCGCAGCGTCACGGGGACCTGCGCATCGCGCAGAGAAGTGAAGAATTGCAGGAACATGGGTGACAGATTGCCCGTCGGGTGGCTGACGTCAAGGGGCGGAGACCGCCGCGGGGTGCTGGACCGCGAAGCTTTTTGCTCTAGAATTGGGGCCCTCACGGGGTTGTTTTGGGGACGTTTGCAATGGGAATTGTCGCAGCACTCATCATCGGTGCGATCGCGGGCTGGCTTGCGGGCAAGATTGTCCACGGGGCGGGATTTGGACTGATCGGCAACATCGTCGTCGGCATCATCGGTGCGCTGGTCGCAAGCTGGGTGTTGCCCCAGCTGCACATCCAGCTGGCAACGGGCACGGTCGGCGCCATCGTGGACGCCACGATCGGCGCGGTGATTGTGCTCGTCATCCTTTCGCTGATAAAACGGGTCTGAAAGCCTGACCGAACCAGGAACAGCCGCCGCGAGCGGCCGTTCGCTTGTCGCGACGGGGCCGACGCCTCTCGCCGACGATGACCCAAGGACACGCGATGAAATTTACCGGCACCAAGGACTATGTTGCGACCGACGATCTCAAGGTCGCAGTCAATGCCTCGATCGTGCTCGAGCGCCCGCTCCTCATCAAGGGTGAGCCCGGCACCGGCAAGACGGTGCTGGCGGAGGAAGTCGCGAAGGCTCTGAAGGCGCCGCTGCTGACCTGGCACATCAAGTCCACCACCAAGGCGCAGCAGGGCCTCTACGAATACGACGCGGTGTCGCGCCTGCGCGACAGCCAGCTCGGTGATAGCAGGGTGTCCGACATCAAGAACTACATCAAGCGCGGCAAGCTGTGGGACGCCTTCACCGCCGAGCAGCGGCCGGTGCTCTTGATCGACGAGATCGACAAGGCCGACATCGAATTCCCGAACGACCTCCTGCTCGAGCTCGACCGCATGGAATTCCATGTCTACGAGACCGGCGAGACGATCAAGGCCAAGCAGCGCCCGATCATGATGATCACCTCCAACAACGAGAAGGAGCTGCCGGACGCGTTCCTGCGCCGCTGCTTCTTCCACTACATCAAGTTCCCCGACGCCGACACGATGGGCCGCATCGTCGACGTCCACTTCCCCGGCATCAAGAAGCGCCTGGTCGAGGAAGCGCTGCGCATCTTCTTCGAGGTGCGCGAGGTGCCCGGCCTGAAGAAGAAGCCGTCCACGTCGGAGCTTCTGGACTGGCTCAAGCTGCTGCTCAACGAGGACATGAGCGTCGAGCAGCTGCGCGAGCGCGACCCGCGAAAACTGATCCCGCCGCTGCACGGCGCTCTGCTGAAGAACGAGCAGGACGTGCATCTGTTCGAGCGGCTGGCATTTTTGAGCAGACGGGAAGTGTGACCTTCCCGTGTCCCGGACGCGCAGCAGCGTGCAACGCTGCTGCGCGTCCGGGACCCAGTAGGCGACACGGTACAATGCGGAGACATGGGCCCCGGCTCTGCAGCGCACCGTCAAGAGATGCTGCGCTGCGTCCGGGGCACGAGAGTAGAGTTCGGTGCGCCGCTTTCTCCACACCGTCATTGCGAGCGCAGCGAAGCAATCCGGAATCCCTCCGCGGTGACAGTGTGGATTGCTTCGCTGCGCTCGCAATGACGGAGTATGAGGCAGCAGTTGCCCTTCCGACTCGCATTTTGAATCGCAGACACACCTTCGCAGCCTCGCGACGCATCTCGCCCGAGCTTTGCTCTCTCCGTCGCCCCCAAGGAAAGAGGGCGCAGGGAAGGCCGGGTGCCGGCTTGGCACCCGCGGTCCGCTGTGCGCAGATAGCGCAAAAGGACTGCACAGCGGCATACAGGTGCGGCCGAACACACGGCCTTCCCTGCGCGATGGTCGGACGGCTTATGCCGTGATCTCCCGGGAGCCGAACTTTCCCTCTGGCCTCCCTCGCCCCGCGAATTGGATGATGCCGTCTGCCCGGTTGGGCTCGCGCACATCTCCGCGACAGGCTTGACCGTAGCAACGACGGCCAGGACCACACGGTTTTGCCGTACGCAGCTCATCCGGCTTCGCCAAGAGGCTTCGCCGGACTTCAGCGCCGCTCGTCCGCACGAAGCCTCGGGCTCACAGGGACTACCCGCCCTGCCCACGCCTCTCGCGCACGACGCTGCCGCGTCCACCGCAACCCGGCCCGCGCTTCGAACGACTCGCGAACCGCCCCTCTTCGTCAGGCCGGGCTGTTTCGATGTATGCCGCAATTCCGAATTTCGGTAAAGTGGAATATTTGCGCGGAGGGGTTGACGGGTTGCGGGTGTTTTGCCCGACGGGACACGAAAGATGGATTGTTCAGGCTTCCCCCGAAGATCGCGGGGCAACATCCCTCCGCATCGCCCATCTCGGCCATCACGGCGCCTTGCGCTTGACCGCCTTGCGCAAGGTCTCGTCGATCCGCGATTGCCAGCCCGGCCCGGTCGACTTGAAATGCTCGACCACCTCCGGGCTGAGGCGCAACGAGACGAGCTTCTTCGTCGGCGCCTTGTTCGGGCCGCGGCCCTTCCGGATGGATGCGCCGAGATCTGGGAAGACCTCGGCAAACGGTCGCGCCTTGGCAAAGTCCGCCTTTGTCAGCTCCGGATTATCGCTGACTGCGCGCAGGTCTCTCTTTGTGTAGCCTGACTTCTTCCTAGCGTTCGGCATAGAGTTTCCTTTCGCTGCGGCTTGCCGGTCGCATGCTGATGATGCTGACGCCCTCGCGGCCCGGCCGCGCGAATACGACAACAATGACGCCACGGATGCTCACGCCGACCGCGATCCAGCGCTTGCTCTTGTTGTGCGAGGGAATGACCAGCGCGGTGTCGAAGAACGCTTCGTTGAGATCGGCAAAGTCCAGCCCGTGCTTGTCGAAGTTGGCGAGCCGCTTCGGTTCGTCCCAGACGATCTTCATTGCCTTTAATGTAGCTACGATTTAGCCGGTCCGTCAATATCTTGTAGCTACAAAATAGACCGGCCGCAGCTCGTAGGGTGGGTTAGCGTCAGCGTAACCCACCTCTTCCGTTTCCGCATCGGCAGAAGTGGTGGGTTACGCCAGCGAACTGCGCTTCGCGCAGCCCGCTAGCTAACCCACCCTACGCAGATCCTCACGCCACCGCGGCGTCCGGAATCCTTGCGGCTTCCATCGGCGCCTTGCCACGGATCAGGTCCGAGGCACGATCCGCGATCATCATCGTCGACGCATTCAAGTTGGCCGAGATCATGCGCGGCATCACGGAGGCGTCGATGACGCGGAGACCTTCGAGGCCGTGGACGCGGAGCTGGTCGTCGACGACCGCCCAGGTGGAATCCGCCGGGCCCATGCGGCAGGTGCAGCCGGGGTGGAAGGTGGTGGTACCGCGCTCGGTGGCGGCCGCCAAAAACTCGTCGTCGGTGTTGATGTTGGGACCGGGGAAATCCTCGTAGGCGTAATAGGGCGAGAGCGGCGCACTCTTGAGCAGGCGCCGCGCGAGCTTCATGCCGCCGACGATGACGCGGCGATCGAGCTCGGCGTCCAGATAATTGGTCTGGATGATCGGCGGCGCGAACGGATCATTGGAGCGGATGCGGACATAGCCGCGGCTCTCCGGGCGCTGCTGCCAGGAGGCGACCGTCATGCCGGGCTCGTCTTCGAGCTGGCCCTGCACGCCTTCCTTGTAGGACGCCGGCGTGAAGGTGAGCTGGAGGTCGGATGAGTCGGCACTCTCGCCGGAGTGCCAGAAGCAATAAACCATGGTCGGCGACAGCGAGAGCAGGCCGCGGCGCGCGGTCGCCCATTTCAACGCCTCGATCCACAGCGAGACACCGCGGCGGAGCTCGTTGATGGTCTTGATGTCCTTGACGCGCGCCACCGTGCGGGGGGCGTAGTGGTCCTGCAGGCCTTCACCGACCGGCAGCGCGTGACGCACTGCGATGCCGTGCGCGGCCAGCAGGTCCGGCGAGCCGACGCCGGAGAGCTGCAAGAGCTGCGGCGAGTTATAGGTGCCGCCGGACAGGATGACTTCCTTGTTGGCGCGCACCTCCACCGGCGTGCCGCCCCGGCCGCCCTTGGTGTAGCGCACGCCGACGGCGCGCTTGCCCTCGAAGATGATCTCGGTGGCATGCGCGTGCGTATGCACATGCACGTTGGGCCGCTTCATCGCGGGCTTGAGGAAGGCGGTCGAGCCGGAGACGCGCAGGCCCTTGTCGATGGTGCGCTGGCAGTACGAGACGCCCTCTTGCTTGGCGCCGTTATAGTCGGGGTTGCGCGGGATGCCGAGCGAGACCGCGCCTTCCATGAAGGCCTCGCAGAGCGGGTCGCGCCACTCCATGGTCGTGACCGTGAGCTTGCCGTCGCGGCCGCGGAAGGTGCTGTCGCCCTCGCCGACCCGCTTCTCCAGCCGCTTGAAGTAAGGCAGCACGTCGGCATAGCCCCAGCCGCGATTGCCCATCTGCGCCCAGGTGTCAAAATCCATGCGCTGGCCGCGGTTGTAGATGTGGCCGTTGATCGAGGAGGAGCCGCCGAGCGTCTTGCCACGCGGCGCATAGATGCTGCGCCCGCCGGTCCAGGGCCCCGGCTCCTGCTGATAGGCCCAGTTGATGCTCTTCATGTGGAAGGTCTTGATGAAGCCCGCCGGCAGATGGATGTAGGGATGCCAGTCGGACGGGCCGGCTTCCAGCACGCAGACGCTGACGTTGGGGTCTTCGCTCAGCCGGCTGGTGAGCACGCAACCCGCAGAGCCCGCGCCGACGATCACATAATCAAATCTGTCCATGGTGCCTCGGCCGCTCCTAGCGCGGCTTGTCGTTGAGTTGAAATTCCAGATGCGTCTGCACCGTCGGCCATTCGGCGGCGGTGATGCTGTAGACCACAGTGTCGCGCAAGCTGCCGTTCGGCGCGACCTGGTGGCTGCGCAAAATGCCGTCCTGTTTGGCGCCGAGGCGCTCGATGGCGCGGCGGCTCTGGTGGTTGAAGAAGTGGGTGCGGAATTCGACCGCGATGCAGTTCAGCGTCTCGAAGGCGTGGCGCAGCAGCAAGAGCTTGCACTGCGTGTTGAGCGGGCCGCGCTGCGCGCTCTTGCCGTACCAGGTCGAGCCGATCTCGACGCGGCGGTTGGCGGCATCGATGTTCATGTAAGTGGTCATGCCGACGATGTTGCCGCCGGCGTCGAACACGGTGAACGGCAGCATCGAGCCCGCAGCCTGCAGCCCCAGGCGCCGGTCGATCTCCTTGGCCATGTTGTCCGGCAGCGGGATCGCGGTGTACCAGAGCTTTGACAGCTCGCCATCCTTCACGGCCGTCACCAGCCCGTCGAGATGCTGCTGCGACAGCGGCTCGAGACGGGCGTGCTGTCCACGCAGGGTGATGGGATCGGGCCAGGGCATTTCTCACTCCATATTGACTGCTGTCATTCCGGGGCGACGCGAAGCGGCGAGCCCGGAATCCATAACCACCGCTCGGGGTTATGGATTCCGGGCCTGCGTGCCGGCGCACGCATCCCGGAATGACGACGGATGTATTGGCACGGCTCGTCCAGATACATTCACTTGTTCAAAAAGTTCAACGGCAAACCGCCACGCGGCCAGTCCATGGCGACGAGCTCGCCCTTGCCCGATAGCGTGATGTAGGCGGTCTTCAGCGCGGGGCCGCCGAAGGCGATGTTGGTGGTGACGCGGTCGCCGGTCGGGACCTGCTCGACCAGCGTGCCGTCGGGCGCGATCACCGAGATGCAGCCGGAAACGAGGGTGGCGACGCAGACATTGCCGTTCGCCTCCACCGCGAGCGAGTCGAACATCTGGTAGCCGCCGAGGCCGCAGATCGGCTTACCCCGCTCGCCGCGATAGATCACGTCGCGCGGCTTCAGCGTGCCGGGCGCGGAGAGCTCGTAGGCCCAGAGCCGGCCGGTCGGCGTCTCCGCGATGTAGACGGTATTCTCATCCGGCGACAGCCCGATGCCGTTCGCCGGCAATATGCCGTGCACGACCTCGACCAGCTCGGTCATCCCAGGCTTGAGGTAGTACATGCCGCCGACGTCCATCTCGCGGGCGCGGCGCTTGCCGAGATCGGAGAACCAAAGGCCGCCCTGCTTGTCGAACACCAGATCGTTCGGCCCGCGCAGATCGTGCGCGCCGCATCTGGTGACGACGGTCTCGACCTTGCCGGATTGCAGATCGACGCGCTGGATCGAGCCGCCGAGGTAATCGTCGGGCTGCGGGCCCGGCATGATCATGTTGCGGGTCGGGATCCAGGAGAAGCCGCCATTGTTGCAGATGTAGATCTTGCCGTCGGGGCCGAGGGCGGCGCCGTTCGGCCCGCCCGGAATTTTCGCGACGATCTCCTTGCGGCCGTCGGGATAAACGCGCGTCAGGCGCTGGCCGCGGATCTCCACCAGCACCACCGAACCATCAGGCATCACGACCGGCCCTTCGGGAAATTCGAGGTCGGTGGTGAGAACGCGGACGTTGGACGTGGCTGTGGACATTGGGGCCCCTCCCGGCTGATTGTTATGACTTGCACGGGATGTCCGGCACGGGCCCCACACGCAAGATTTGCCTGCGGTTATGACAAAGACACCCCGGCTTGCCAAGCAAGCGGGATGGTATGCCAGCGTTGCGGAAGCCTACGGCTTCACCGGCAGCCAGATCTCGAAGCCGCCATTGCCGGTTGCGGGATCGAACGCCTCGTCGTAGCGCTCGAAACTCGGCGCGTCCGCGGCCGTCAAACCTGAGGCGGGCAGCCATCGATTCCAGATCGTGTTGACGGTGCGGCGGATCGAGGCGACGTGCTCGGTATGCGTGAACACGGCATAGCGCTGCTCGGGGATGCGGATGCGGGCGAAGCGTCGCGGCAGGTCCGAGAACTCGGCGACCTCGACGCCTGCGATGTAGTCGAAATTGCCGGAATCGTCGCCGTTGCAGCAGACGCCGTAGGCGACCTGTCCGACCCTCGAGGGAATATCGGCGACCTCCTGATGAAAGCGGTGCCACAGGCCGGGGATGACGGCGCCGTTGTCGCAAGAAATGCGCTCGCCGGGACCGGCGACGAGCAACGCCCGCGCGGTCTCGAAGCGCGGCGGGGCGAGATGGTCGAGCATGGTGGAGTCCATGAGGATCGGCTCCTGAAGCTTGAGGTCATTGGCGCACATTGCCGCCCTGACCGCTTCGGGCGTGGTGCCGAATTGGTCGCGGAACGCGCGGGTGAAAGCTTCGTGCGAGCCGTAGTCGGCCTCCAGCGCGACGCTGAGGATATCAGGCGCGCCGTTCGCGAGAAGACGCGCCGCCTCGGTCAGCCGCCGCGCGCGCAAATAGCGCATCACCGGAAGTCCGGTGGCTGCGGCAAACGCGCGCACGATGTGGAACCGCGACACGCCCGAGATCGCAGCGATCTCGTCGAGCGTCATCGGCTCGGCCAGATGGCTCTCGATATACCAGAGCGCGCGCTGGGCAGGGTTCATGGCGGCTCAACCCTCGTTCGAAGCGTGACGATGATGCGCCGTCAGCGCCGGCTTCGCTTGATCGGCATTGCTGTCCTCGCGGGAGGATAGTCCGGGAATGGCCACTGGCAACGCCTTGGCGTTCGCGGCTAGACTGTTTGGAAACCGCTCACGAGAAAGAGGAACCCGCGTCATGGAAATCACCGATGTGCGGGCACACCATATCCGCATCCCCTATGACGCCGGCGTTGCGAGCTTCCGCCAGGGCGCATCCGCGATCACCGCGCTCGACATGGTGCTGGTCGAGGTCACCACCGACGCCGGGCTGACCGGCTGGGGTGACGCCTTCGCCTATGTCTGCCCGCGCACCACGCGCAGCGCCGTCGAGGAGATGATCGCGCCGCAGGCCCGCGGGCTGAAGGTGCCCGATGCCGCCGGCATCCCCGCCGCGATGGAGCAGATCCAGCGCAATCTGCATCTGTTCGGCCGCTACGGCATCACCATGTTCGCGATCTCGGGGCTCGACATCGCGCTCTGGGACCTTGCTGCCAAGGTCGAGGGCGTGCCCCTGCATCGCCTGCTCGGCGAGACCAGGCGCACGGCCATTCCCGCCTATGCGAGCCTGCTGCGGATCGGCTCGCCCGACAACATCGCGGCCGAATGCAGGAAGGCGCTCGCGCTCGGCTATGGCGCAATCAAGCTGCACGAGACCACGGCGCCTGCGGTGTTCGCCGCGCGGGAGGCGATCGGGCCGGCCATTCCGCTGATGGTCGACATGAACTGCCCGCTCACGGCCGAGCAGGCGATCGCGTTCGCAACCTCATGTCGGGACGCGCGGCCGATGTTTCTGGAGGAGCCGGTGTGGCCGCCCGAAAACTTCGCCGCGCTCGCCGAGGTCCGAAGCAAAGGCGGGCTCGGGATCGCCGCCGGCGAGAATGCCTGCACGGAATATCAATTCCGCCAGATGATGGAGGCGGGCGCGGTGAGCCACGCCCAGCCGTCGGTGACCAAGGTCGGCGGCATCACGGAATTTCTGAAGGTCGCGGCGCTCGCCGATCAGCTCGGCGTCAAGATCGTTCCGCACTCCCCGTATTTCGGTCCGGGCCTGCTCGCGACGCTGCATCTCCTCGCGACACGCGACGACGGGCTGGTCGAGATGTTCTATCTCAAGCGCGAGGCCTGCCTCTGGGGCGACCGCGCGGACAGCGATGCCACCGGCCATGTCGCGGTGCCCTCGGGCGTCGGGCTCGGTTATGATCCCGATCGGGACGTGATGGAGCGCTATCGCGTGGCGTGATCGGCAGGCTTATTTCGCAGCATCCTTCGCCGGCGGCGCGTCCTGCTTCTTCTTCAGATCCTCGGCCGTCTTCACCTGGGCGGCCTGGAGATCGAGAAGCGTCTTCTGCAGGCCCGCGAGGTTCGTCTTCAACGCGTCGATCTGGCGGTTTGCTGCATCCAGCTTCTGCTGGTGGTCGAGGTTCAGCTTCGTGATCGTCTTCTGCAGGAAGTCGACATTGCTCTGCAGGCAGCTGGTGCGCCGCTCCATGGTCTTCTCGACCGTGCAGATCTCGATGCCGGGCACGTCCTGCGCGTGCACCTGCGCATTCGCCAGCGTTGCGAGCAGCAATATTGCGAAACAAATGCCGGCGTTTCGAAGCAGCATGAGAGGTTCCTCGTCCAATCGATCACGGCAATGTGCGCTTTTTGCGCACAGCCACTCAGGGCTACCACACTCGTACCGCATTCTCGCGTTGAGCTTGCATCGTTCCCTTGGACGGGGAACGATGATCGGCACGCGGAAGAAGTGGGCGCTGTTCCGCGGCTTTGTTTAGGGGAGATTTTTGGAATGGCAACGCGCGATAGACGACTGGCGGAATTCGACGGCGCCGGAGAACCACCGCCGGGGCTTGCGCTCGAAGTGCTGTGCGAGGACCACAGCGGAACGTACCAGCTGCCGTTCGCCTGCCGCTATGTCGAGGGACGCTGGCAGAACCACGAGGCCGGCATCGCGGTGGAAGCGACCGTCATCGGCTGGCGCCTGCCGCGCGTGAGGCAGCGCGGGGCCGCCTGACGCCCATATCTGTTCCAAAATGCAACGCGGCCGCGCTCCGCCTTAACCTTCGGAACGCGGCCCGAACGAATCACGTCCGAATCGGCCGAACGGCTGCGTACGCAGCTGTTCACGGCTAGATGTCGATGCGGCTCTACCGGCGCGTACAATATCTGCGCAGCGCGGCGGATGGCCCGGGCCGGGCACGGGCGCCAAAGGTTAATCGCGACAAGGGTATAGCGCGCAAGACCACCCTGGCCGGCACCCGCCCCCGAAACAGGCAGGGCCAGGCAAGGACTGCCTAATATTCGACCTCGAGCTCCTCGATCTCGGCCGGCTCCTCCCTCGCCGCCGCGATCCATTCCTTCATCTCATCCATCGCCATGACGGTGTCGGCGTAGGCCTTCAGCTGCGGCTCGAGCTTGACGTCATAGGTGACGAAGCGCGTCACCACAGGCGCGTACATCGCATCCGCCATGGTGCGCCGCTCGCCGAACAGGAACGGGCCGCCGGATTTTTCCAGGCAGTCGCGCCAGATCGACCAGACCCGGTCGATGTCGGCCTGGGCGCGCGACCAGATCTTGAAGCCCGGAAAATGTCCTTTCAGATTGACGGGCAGCGAGGCGCGCAAGGTGGTGAAGCCGGAATGGATTTCGCCGCAGATCGAGCGGCAATGGGCGCGCTGCACGCGGTCATCAGGCAGCAGGCCGGCTGACGGCATCGCCTCGTTGAGGTATTCGGCGATCGCAAGCGTATCCCAGACCACGGCACCGTCGTGCCGCAGACACGGCACCAGGATCGACGACGACAGCAAGAGGATTTCGGCGCGCGCCGACGGATCGTCCGGCGCGGTGACGATTTCCTCGAAATCGAGCCCGGAGAATTTCGTCAGCAGCCAGCCGCGCAGCGACCAGGACGAGTAGTTCTTGCTGCTGATGGTCAGTGTCGCCTTCGCCATATGGCCCTTCCCTCACGCCTGGGAGCGCACTGCCGCGCGTGCGCGCCCCGTCCTTCCCACCCAAAGATCAGCAAGCGACGTGCCAATTTTGCGGACGGTGTGGCTGCCGTTTGGCGTCGTTATTGCATAGCACCACGGGATGGGTGGGCACTTTAGTATGATGTCGATGTATTATCAGGCCTTTCAGAACCAGATGGACCTGACTGCGCCGTGGCGCGCGGGGGCTTCGTCCGCGCTCAGATTCCTCAATCTGGTGCCCCAGGGCATGTCGGATCAGGTCGTCGGCCGGCTGTCGGCGGCGCTGGAGCTGATCTCGCGCTCCACCCTCACCTATCATCGCCCGGCCTACGGCATCGACAGCGTCATGGTGGGCAATCGCGAAGTCGCCGTCACCGAGGAGATCGCCTACGCGACACCGTTCGGCTCGCTGCTGCACTTCAGGAAGGACGGCGTGACGGAGCAGCCGCGCATGCTGCTGGTGGCGCCGATGTCCGGCCATTTCGCAACGCTGCTGCGCGGCACCGTGCAGACGCTGCTGCAGGACCACGACGTCTACATCACCGACTGGCACAATCCGCGCGACATCCCGCGCAGCGAGGGTCGCTTCGGGCTCGACGACTACACCGAGCATCTGATCGATTTCCTCGGACAGCTCGGTCCGCGCCCGCACATGGTGGCGATCTGCCAGCCGTCGGTGTCGGCGCTCGCGGCCGCCGCGATCATGTGCGAGGACAACCATCCCTCGCGCCCGGCGACGCTGACGCTGATGGCGGGGCCGATCGACACCCGCATCCAGCCGACCAGGGTCAACGACTTCGCCAAGAGCAAGCCGATCGAATGGTTCGAGCAGAACCTGATCAACTACGTGCCGATGCAGTGCCGCGGCGCCTTGCGGAAAGTCTATCCCGGCTTCGTGCAGCTCACCGCCTTCGTCTCGATGAACCTCGAGCGCCACATCAAGCAGCACATGGATCTCGCCAACCACATCGCCAAGGGCGAGAAGGACAAGGCCGCGACCATCAAGACCTTCTACGACGAATATTTCGCCGTGATGGACCTTCCGGCCGAGTTCTACATCGAGACCGTGCGCGACGTCTTCCAGGAGCACCTGTTGCCGCAAGGCAAACTGATGCATCGCGGCCGCCCCGTGAACACCAAGGCGGTCAGCCGCATGGGGCTGATGACGGTCGAGGGCGAGAAGGACGACATCTGCTCGATCGGCCAGACCCTTGCTGCCCAAGACCTCTGCACCGGCGTGCGCGCCTATCGGCGCGTCCACCACATGCAGGCCGGCGTCGGCCATTACGGCGTGTTCTCAGGCCGGCGCTGGAATAACGAGATCTATCCGCTGCTGCGGGATTTCGTGCACGTCAATTCGTGACACCACGCCGCGGCGCGCTGGAATTGCTCTTCAAGCCCGTATCGAGCCGGGCCACGCGACGACTTGCCCTGACATCACCAGGCGGTTGCGTCCGCCCTCCTTGGCGGCGTAAAGCGCCTTATCCGCAGCCGCTATCAGCGACGTGCAATCCGCCTTGTCGCCGAACGACATATGTGTGGCGCCACCAATGCTGAGGGTGACCTGCCTGGATGGCGGGTTGAGCGCGTGGAGGATGCCGAGGTCTTGAATCGCTTGCCGGATTCGCTCTCCGACCTGCTCGCACCCTTCCATGTCGGTATTTGGTAGCAGCAAGATGAATTCCTCACCACCATACCGAGCGGCTACGTCTGCCGGCCGTCTGGCCTGCTCCGCCAGGACCCCGGCGACCGAGCGAAGACATGCATCGCCAGCCTGATGCCCGTACTGATCGTTGAAACTCTTGAAATGATCGACGTCCATCATCAACAGTGACAGGGGCGTTCCTTCGCGCCTGGCTCGGTCCCATTCCGCCTCAAGCCGTTCGTCGAAGTGTCTGCGGTTTGCCAAGGCCGTCAGGCCATCCGAACTGGCGAGAGCCGCCAGTCTATCCTCCAGATCCTTACGTTCGGACATGTCGCGCGAGATCGCCACCACGCCGTTGATGTCTCCACTCTGCGCACTCCTGGCGACGCGCAGTGCGGTTTCGATCCAGACCTCGCCTTTCTCGCGATGCCGGGTGCGATACGTGATTCTAGCCTCTTCGGCTTCGCCGTTCCCCAACGCGGAGATCGTCTGCCCAACCCGGGCCAGGTCCGCGGGATTTATGCCGGCGAGGGCTGACGTATCCACCAACTGGTTTGGAGCCCAACCAAGAATCCGAGCGCTGGATGGCGACGCATAGAGGATCCGTCCATCGACCGCTATGCGCATGACCATGTCTCCCGACTGCTCTGCAAGGAGGCGAAAATCCGCCTCCTTGGCGACCAGGGCAGCGGCCATCTTCTGCCGCAGGTGCAACTGGCGCACCAGAAAGAGCCCGGCAACACCGAGCCCAGCTGTCAGCGCCAGGACTGCGGCAATGCGCGTCAGCGCGGCTCGGCGCCAGGGGGCCAAGACGTCATCTTCCGATTCCGTAGCAACGAGGAGAACGGGGTAGCGGCTGCTGAGTTGATAGAAGCTCAGACGCCGGACGCCGTCGAGAGGCGACGTGAAGTAGTATACGTCCGCGGCCGGCCGCTCACGGATAATCTTGAAGAGCGGAGCACTCGACAGATCGCGGCCCGTATATCCGTTGTCCGGGCTACGCGCGAGGATAATGCCGTTCGCTGTCGCCAGTGCAATTGAACCGCTCTGGCCGACGTCGAAACCACGATAAAACTGCAGAAAATAGTCGACGTCGATCGTGGTAAGGGCAACTCCGGCAAAACTGCCGTCAGGATGATTGAAGCGCCTCGACGCGGTGATGATCCATTGCCCCCCCGACCTGCTCCTCACTGGAGACCCAATGAAGGTGCCCCGGTCAGCCACGGCACGATGATGCTGGAAATACTCTCGGTCGCTGTTGTTGAGGCCGGCGAAATCCACAGGCTCGCTGGTCGCGAGCCAGCGGCCGGTCTCGTCATAGACGAACACGGCGCGGATCCGGTTCGCGGCTTTGCGCCGGGAAAGAAAGGTCTGAATCTTGGCGATTGCCGCCGGGCTGGTTCCCTCGAGTTCGAGTTGGCCAACCAACACATTGAGAACGGTGTCCGCGAGTTCGAACGTATCGTCCGCGTGCTGCGTCACCGACCGGGCCAGATTGGCCATGTCTGTTTCGGAGCCCTTCAGCACCGTCTGTCGCGAGGACCACTCCCGCCAACCGCTGAGTGCGACAATCGCCAAGCAGGCGACCACGACGAATGCCGAGGCCCAGAGCGTCAGACGCCCCTGGCGAACATCACTACGGTGATCGATCAAGAGACGCAGCCAGGTTCAGTAAAGCTCGTCGGATGCAGGCTTCGAACTCCGGCAAGATGTGCCAAATCGTCGATCCGCGGTTGAGGCCGAATGACCAGGCTCTCTGCCGGCAGACGCACCGTCGGCGAGAGCGATGCGGGCTTCGCGCCAGTTGTAACAATGTGAGGCAACGGCGCGGCCATTGACCAGATGTTCTTGAGCATAGCCCTGTTCACGGAGCATGCGATGACACCGTTCCCCTTCAGACGGGCGACGGTAAAGAGCTTGCGGATCAGCAGGTCTCGTTCAAGCGACTGCGGCAAATCGAACTGCAGCCCGATGAGATGGCCTCTTTGTTGCACGACCATCGCGTCGATCCACCCCACCTGCGCGATGTGCACGCGCAGCGGTTCTCCACCGCGAGGACAGTCAATGCCGGCGCCGAGCAGAACGCCGGCGCCAGAGAGGGAGATGTTGCTCACGCGCCCGGAAAGCCGCTCGCCGGTGCCCGTCTCGATCAAGACTGATTCATCGAAGTCGAAACGCTCCTCGGCGCGTCCCATCCGCGCCTGCAGCGAGGTCATGCAGACGAAGAAGAGCACGACGATGTTCACCACCGACCAGAAGGCGACCATCGGTAAAGCGGCCGGATGATCGATCATCCGCCATTCCGGGATGGTGTTCACAACCAGGCCGACAACCGTCAACGCCATCAAGGCCGCTGACGGCCAGAATATCTCCGCGGCGTAGCTTGCGCACCGCGCGGCAGCTCCCTTGGGCGTCACCCTGAACGCATGTCCCGTCGGCTTGACGAGAGTCCCAAGCACCGTCGGCAGAATCTTGAAGCTCTGGATCGTCGCCGACACCTGAGCGGCGAGCGGAAAATGCGCGTGCGGCGCAAACCACGAGATGCCGCCGTTGAGCGCCAGGATCGCGGGGAATAAGTAGTAGAAGACCGACTCAGGGGTAACGTCGACGACAGGCGCGAGCCCAGTCCACATGAACACGATCGGAACCACCACGACCGTGAGCGCCCGCAGGCCCAATGAGAGCCAATGGGTCGGAAAGAACAGGAGCCGATGCATCAAGCCCAATCCGGGGCCGAGCGGGCCGTCGGCGAGATACAGCGTCTGGATCGCGCCACGCGCCCAGCGTTGCCGCTGCACGAAAAAGGCGTCAAGGCTTTCCGGCGCCAGTCCAATCGCCAGCGGCTCGTGTAGATAGCGAGTGACGTACCCCTTGCGCAGCAGGACCAGCGTCAGCAGGATGTCTTCCGTAATGGACTGGGTCGGCAAGGCATCGCCCACCGCGCGGAGTGCTGCGCGACGCGTGACGGAGTTGGAACCACAACAAAAGGCACCATCCCAGCCGTCGCGCGCTGGCATGATGGAATCGAAGAAGAACCGTTGCTCGTCCGGCAGCCCCCTGTGCAGGCCAAGATTCGCCTGCATCGGGTCCTCATTGTAGAAGGTGTGCGGGATCTGAACGATTCCGATCTTTGGATCAGCGAAGAAGCCCATCGACCGCATCAGGAAATTGCGCTGCGGCACGAAGTCCGCGTCAAAGATCGCGAAGAACTCGCCGCTCGTCTTCGTCAGCGCATGATTGATATTGCCGGCCTTGGCATTCAAGTTGTCGGCGCGCGTGAGATACCCGGCGCCCTTGTGTTCGCAGAGTTCCTTGAGCCAGGGTCTGCGACCATCATCCAGGACCCAGACGTGGAAGTTTGGATAGTCCAGACACAGCGCGCCAGTGATCGTCTTTTCCAGCACCTCGAATGGCTCGTCATAGGTCGGAATAAAGACGTCGACCGAGGGCAGCTCGTCATCCGGCAGGCTGCGAAGCCGATGCTCGTGCTGATCTGCTTCGCTGCTGCGATCGGTCCTGCGAAGGAACGTCAGATAGAGAATGAACTGATCTGTGAAGGTCAGAAGCTCGACGAAGAGACAGAACCAGATCCAGCCGACCTGATACCAAGTCCCGCTTGCCGGCAGCACGGTTGTGAAAATACGCCATTCGAGATAGCGGGCGACCACAAGCCAAACCACGATAAAGACCGCGACACGCGCCCAAAGGCGCGCGACTGGAAAGGTCGGCGCCAACAGGTACATCGCCGCAAAGATGCCCAGCATCGGCGCGAACAGCTGAGAGAGAGGCAGAGTCATGGCCTGCATGGAACATCTCGCTCACAGGGACGAATGATCGAGCTCCAGGCGCGCGGTCAGCCATTTCAACTTCGAGCTGACCAATCGTAGCAGGCCGTCGGCGCTACGCTCGAAGCGCACCTCAGCCAACCGTCCGATATCGCAGGAGCCGTTATGGTCGGCCGACGTCTCATTGGGCGGAAGCGATATCTCAACGGTAATGTTGCCCGGATCGGGCCGCGGCACCCGAGCCGCAAGCAGCCGATCATCGCCGTACGCTGCCGATCCGCGGACTTGCCGGATCTGGCCGGTCTTCCATTCGCGGCTCCCAATCAGGCGCACGGTAGCCGCATCTCCGGCCTTGATCTTCTCGAAATCGCGTTCGGGGAGTTCAACAACGATAAATCGGCGTTCGCAATCTGCAAAATCAAAGACCGATTGCCCTTCCGTGACCATCGAGCCCGGGCTGGCCGCGACCGACCAGACCACATGGGCTGCGGGCAAGGACAGATCGTAGTGATCGAGACGATCGAGCCGAGTGCGTTCCTCTGCGATTTCCGCGGCCAGCTGCGTGGCACGTGAGCTGTTCTGCAACAGGTCTGTCTCGAGCTCCTGGCGGCGGAGGACAAGCCGCTCGCGCTGCTGCTGAGAATACGGCACGTCATTGGCGTCGCCACGAAGATAAATGCCCTTCTCGGCCGCCCCCAACTCGGTCTTGAGGCGCTGCAGGCGTTCATCGGCCATCTGGCACCGCGTTGCGGTTGCCTCCTGCGAGGCCTGGGCCTCACCGGAGCGGATTTGCGAACTGATGCCGAGCTTCACGAGCCTCTCCATCCGGCCCGCGACATCGTTCCGCTGCCGCGCCTCGGCGAGACAGCCGCCTTTTTCAACTTCCGTTTCGCCGATCTCGTGGTTCAGGCGCGCGACCATCCCCAAACGATAGTCCTCGCTGCGCTCGCCGAGCTTGCGATCGAGCCCGGCGATTTCCTCGAGTTGCCGACGTGCGAGCTCGGCGCGTTTGGTGGACATGGCAAGCTGCTGATCGAGGTCCATGAGGTGCCGGCGATCCGGCGACCGCGCCCCGACCATCGGCACCACCCGGCTCTGCTGGAAATATTCACCCTTGCGTGGAAGATCAGGCGAGAGCTGACCCGCGAAGGGTGCAGTCACCCGCATGAGCTCGGCATTGACGAATGCGGAGGGAGCGATTCGGTAGGTCACATACGGCAACAGGGCCCATCCGCTCAGCGCGATGATCCCGAGCGCCAGGGCTCGACGAACAACCCGGCTACGAATGAAACGTTCGACGTGCAAACGAACCACGACTGGATCTCCAATGGGCTTTGGTCGCTGCGCCAGCCGCAGCGAAGGCAAGCCAATCGCCGCATGGCCCGGCGCTGGGATGACGTCTGCGCCTTGAGGCAAGGAGCAATCCGACAACATTGCCGCCAGCCGAAATCGGGATTCGCCGCCGCGGCAGACTCGCCTTCGCAACCACGAGAAGCATATCTAGCATTCACCACAACAGGTTAAGCTGTGTCAAAACCGGATAACTACGGCTGCCGAGTCGAGGATCAAGATATCGACCCATTCCGGCTTGAAGTCGGCGCGGCGTTTGCGCCGATCGAATGGCGGCGCGGCTAACGCCCGTTCCCAAGCAGCTCTTTCGCTTCTACGACTTCGGGAAGATTTCGCTCCGCATCGAACTCGGCGAGCAAGGGAGCAAGCACTTCAGAGACCGCGCCCGCTCGGTCCCTTGTCTTGTGCAGGCGAGCAAGTCCAAGGGCGCTGCGCAACTCGAACGTCTTCGCCTGCTGGCGTCGTGCGATTTGCAGCGCTTGCTCGAAGGCATCTTCGGCACCGGATTCGTCTGGAGGATCCTGACGCAACAAAAGCTCGCCATAGACGCGGTGCAGCTCGGCATCGAGCCAATGCTGGCCGGATTGCGCCACCCATGCGATCGATTCGCTCAGGATTTCCAGCCCGGTTTCGACTTGGCCCGACTCTGCGTCCGCCATGGCGACATGCATCCCCCAAAACGGTTCACAGAGGTAGCAGTCATTTTCGTGTAGCAAGGTCCAGCCGCGGCGCATTTCCGTAAGTCCAGTGGCTCGGTCGCCGTCGCGCCACTTGGCCAGGCCGTTCAGGTAGGTGCCCGCGGCCACATACAGCGGCATCGTGTGGTCGCGCGCGAGACCGAGCGCCAGGATCGTCTCTGTTTGCTGCAACATGCCGCCGCATACTCCGTCGAACACGGCTCGATGCACAAGCGCATTGGCCTGGGAAAGCGCCCGTTTTTCTCCGGAAGCACTCACCGCTTCGGCGGCGAGGCGGCGTGCCCGGGCGATCCTGCCAAGCGGCCAAAGCACCAAGGCGAGAAACCTCATGATCACGAACGGAAGATCCAGCGCCGAGGCCCTGAACGTCGCTGGATCCGGCTCGGCGCCATAGATGTCCAGTGCCTGCTCGAGATGCACCCTCGCGTTCAAATAGTCGCCCCCGAACCAACAGGTCACCCCGCCGGTCCAATGTGCAACGACGGCGGCCACCGGTGAGTCCGGTCGTCGGTCGGCCGCGCTCTTGATGGCATCCGCCAGCTCCCGCATCGGAGCGAGTTCGCCGTGTGTCAGGCAGGCATTGAAGAGGCCCGAATGGATCGGCGCAAGTTCAACGGGATCATTGATGTCGACTGCGAACTGGCGCGCTCGCGTCCATGCCGCGACCGTTTCCGGAGCACTGTGGCCGAGGCTGCCCCGTAATGCGCGGCCATAGGCGATTTGAAGATGCAGCCTGCTCATCATCCGGCGAGGCTCGTCGGGCAACTCATCGGCAATGGCAATCGCCTTGCCGAGATGCGCAATCGCCTCGGAATAGGCCGAGCGTTTCAGCGCCTGCTGGCCCGCCTTGCGCCACCACTCGAGGGCGACCTCGTTCAGCCCAGCTTCGGTGAAGTGGTGCGCCAGAACTTCCGGCTCAGTCTCGGCCACGGCTGGAAACTTTTCGCGCAGGACATCACCGATGCGCGTGTGAAGCATCTGCCGTTTGCTCTTGAGCAGGCTCTCATAGGCCGCCTCCTGAACGAGAGCGTGCTTGAAACTATAGTTTGCTTCGGGCGGAGCCCCGCGACACACCAGCAGTTCGGCCTCTTCGAGTTGCCCCAGCGCAGCGCTCAGCGTCAGATCATCGCGTCCCGCCACATATCTCAGCAACGCGTACGAGAAATCGCGGCCGATGGCGGCGCCTATCTGCGCCACCTCCTTGACCGGAGCCAGCCGGTCGAGCCGCGCCATCAGCGAATCCTGCAGCGTCGCGGGAATAGCCAGCGGCGGGAGCGGACTTTCGAGGCGATAGCGCCCGGCACCTTCGACGAGCCATCCGGACTCCAGCACCATCTTGGTCAATTCCTCGACGAAGAGCGGGACGCCATCCGTCCTGTCGATGATCTGCTTCAGCATCTCGCGTGGCAGCTGGCGACCAACGGTCACCTGCTCGACCAGCGCGCGCGTGTCCTGCCGGTCGAGCCGGTCGAGCCGCAACAGACTGACGTTGGCAAGGCCCGACCAGGAGGGCTCGAATTCCGGCCGCGATGTCATGAGCACGAGTATCGGCAGCCCCCTGATCCGGTCGACCCCGAGATCGAACAGTTCGAGTGTCGTGGCATCGGCCCAGTGCATATCCTCGCAGACAATCAGCAGGGGCTGCTCTCGCGCCAATCCCTCGAGCTGATCGAGAAGGGTGGCAAATGTCTGTCGCCGCAGCTGCGCCGGGCTCAGACCGAGCGGCGGATAACGGTCGCCGGTTGGGATCGAAAGCAGTGCCGCAATGAGCGCTGTCGCCCGGGCAACCTGCTGCGTTCCAAGCGCCAGCATCGCCTCGAGCTTGTCGAGCTTTTGCCCGGGCGTGTCGTGCGAGCAAATGCCGGCGGCGCGCTCGAGTTGCGCGACAAAGGGATGAAGCGCACTGTTGGTGTGGTACGGCGAGCACTGATATCGCACCCGGCGGTGCACCCCCAACACGGGGCTTTCGGACAGCATTGCGACCATGCGCGACTTGCCGATGCCGGCTTCGCCGGAAATCAGCACCATCTGCCCGTGCCCCTGCCATGCCAACCGCTGGCGCGAGAGCGTGAGCTCGATCTCCTCCTTGCGGCCGACAAAGCCGATCGAGCGCGCCGCGTGGACCGCCTCGAAGCGACTTTCCGATGCGGGCGCTCCCTCGACCGCCCAGACCGCGATGGGTTCGGATATCCCCTTGACCTCGCGGCGGCCGAGGTTGCGAAACGTGAAGAGATCACCGAGCAGCCGGCGCGTCGACGAGGCAACGACGACCGCTCCCGGCTCCGCCAGGCTCTGGAGCCGGGCAGCGAGGTTTGGTGTATCGCCGACGGTTGCGCGCTCCTCTGACGCATCTCCGCTGATGAGGTCGCCGACCACCACAAGACCGGTCGCAATTGCGATCCGCAGTTCAACCCGTTCGTCGGCGCCCATCTTGAGCTGGCGAACCGCGGAGATAGTGTCCAGGCCGGCCCGCACTGCGCGCTCCGCATCATCTTCGTGGGCGCGCGGATAGCCGAAATAGACGAGTATTCCGTCACCGACGAACCTGGCTATCCTGCCGTCATAAGCAGCAACGACGCTCGCGCAGGCGGCGCGATAGGCCCGGATCACTTCCCACATATCCTCGGGATCGAGACGCGCCGAGAGCGCAGTCGAGCCGACCAGATCGCAGAACATGACAGTGAGGTGGCGACGCTCGGCGTCGTGAGGAGGCGCCGGCGATGCGATCAACGCGGCTGGATCAAGGTCGGCAATCGCACGCAGCATTTTGCGGCGATGCCCGAGCAGGACTCCGAGCTTGTCGAAGTCCTCGACCATCAGCTCGGGAAGGACGCCCATGTCGATCCCATTTTGGACAAAACGCTCTGCGTATTGCCCAAGCCCCAGCTTCTCGAGCCACTCCGCAATCTGCATTGGCTCCACCGATCGTGTGGTTGGCGGTGAGCAGAATTTTGGACCACGGCGCGCAGGGACAATATCCCAACCTCACCATGATGGCACGTCTTGTTTGTTGCGCGATAACTTAGGTTGCTTGGTACCGATACCGCTTCCACGCTGGGACATTGTTTGATGCGAGCGGCTGCGCTACCAAAAATCGTCTGCACGCCGCATTGGACGACAGAAGTTGCGATGAGTCGTCGGTCACTCGCTTTCAGGCCCTAAGCCTGATCCCGGTACCGGGCTTGTGCCCACGTCACGACGCCAAGCAGACGTTTTTCCGTGAGCACAATTATCTTTAGTCCTTGTTGTCGGGCACTTCGCAGTTACGCGCCATCGCTCCCGCCGCAACTTGAAGCGAAGAGCCAACCACCCAGCAGCCGGCGACGAAGGCTACCAGGCCGTTGGGGAGGTTTTGATCAAGGACAAGGATGCTGACGGACAGGGCTGCTGCAATCGCTGCGCCGAACGTTCCGGCCGCACTCATGATCTCAACCATCTCGGAGCCATCGTATTCTTCGGAGGTACTCGAAATCGACCTCCGAGCGATCGACCGGGACAAATCAATTCCGACATAATAGCTGAGAGCGCCGTAGAGCACCGTCAGCAGCACGATCCAGCCGCTTTCAAAAAGTCCGCCCTTCTGACGCAATAGGGCCGCACCCACATAGAGGCCGCAGGAGGCTCCGACGGCTGCAAGCCCAATTCTTTCAAGAAGATGGGCCGACCTGATCAGACTGGAACGGGCGATCCGAAGATTGCCGGCGTACCTTGTCAGGGAAAATGCGCTGGGTGCTGCGTTGCTCGTCTTCATTGGGTACTCCTTACTAAGTAGCAGCCTACCGGCCGACCCCGAATAGGAGCTGCGTGGACGCGTTTCGCGATGTCCTTGCTTCCAATTTCTGAAAGATCGTTGCTGAGTGATGGGGTTGGCTTGCCCGTGACCAAGACGAGAGCCAATCCAAAGCTGCGAGCACGCGGCTTCGCAGGCATTGTCTCTCACCCGTGTCTGTGAGTTGGCGCCGGGTGCGACAATTTCTTGCGGGAGTGATAGCTGGAAAAGAGAGTGATGGAATATGAGGCAATTCACATACCGCAGTTCCCTGTCGCTCCATCCAGTCACAATTTCAGGAGGACAGATCCTCATCGTCGCGCCTCAAGCGACGTCGAAGGAGACGACGGGAATCCATCATCCCTCGAGCATGAGAGGTAAGAGGAGCCCGGGGCTGCTGGTGTTCCCATTCACCTCAGTAACCGCGGCTGCGATCGACACGCCCCGGCAACTCCTCGCCGCGGCGGTGACGGTCGATGACATCGAGCACGAAATCGACAGCCGTGTCCGGCGTCGTCATGCTGGCATTGTGCGGCGTCAGCAGGATGCGGGGATGGCGCCAGAACGGATGTCCCTCAGGCAGCGGCTCGGGCTCGGTGACATCGAGCACCGCGCCGGACAGCGCGCCGCTGTCGAGCGCCGCGAGGAAGTCGGCCTCAATGAGATGCGGGCCACGTCCGACATTGACGAGGGACGCACCGCGCGGCAGGCGTGCGAACAAATCCGCGTTGAGGATGCCGCGCGTCTCGTCGGTCAGCGGCAGCAGGCAGACGAGGATGTCGCTCTGTGCGAGGAAATCCGGCAAGGTGTCAGCACCCGCGTAACAGGTCACGCCCTCGATCTTCCGCGCCGAGCGATTCCACCCCGACAGCGGAAAGCCGAACGCCTTGAGCCGTTCGAGCACGGCCTGGCCGAGCTGGCCAAGTCCCATCACGCCGACACGCCGCCGTTTCGCCGGCGTGATCCGGATCTCGCGCCAGACCTGCTGCTTCTGCTGACTGATGAAATGCAGGAGGTCGCGATGCAGACCGAGCACAGCCATCGTGACGTACTCCACCATGGTCTCGGCGATGCCGGGCTCCAGCATGCGGACCAGTGGAATGTGCGCCGGGACTTTGGTGGCATCGAACTGATCGACGCCCGCGCCGACCGAGAAGACCAGCTCGAGATTGGGGAACGTCGTCGCGATGTCGTCGGGCGGCACCCACGCCACGAGATATCGGATATCAGCGGGATCGCCGATGTCAGGCCAGAGCCGGAATGGGACGTCGGGCGCGCGTTCCGCGAAGAAGCGCGCCCACTCGGCGCCGCGAACCATGTTGGCCTTGTAGAGAACCGTCATGCGAGCCCTCAGAACGGGCTGACCGGCGCGAGCCGGCGGCCGTCGATCATGCGCTTGTGGCTGTAGGCCACGGGATCGACCAGCGGCGTGGTGCCGGTCACGATGTCGGCGGCGAGCTTGCCGGCGGCGGGGCCGATGCCAAAGCCGTGGCCGGAGAAGCCGGTGGCGAGGAAGAAGCCCGGCAGCGCGTCGACCGGCGAGATCACCGGGATCGTGTCGGGCGTGCAGTCGATGGTGCCGCCCCAGGCTTCCGCGATCTCGACATCCTTGAGTTCAGGGTTGGCCTTGATCAATGAAGCGAGCGCAGCATTCACCAGCGACATGTCGGGCTCGGGATCGCGGACGCGCTCGGTCTCGAATGGCGACGGCTTGTCAAAGCTCCAGCTGGTGCCGCGCACGATCTGGTCGAAGAAGGACTTGCCGAGCGACAGCTTCAGTCCGTTCTTGCGATGCAGATAGGTCGGCCAGAAGGTGCGCGCATAGCGGAACAAATCGGGCGACAGCTCCACCGTGCCGCGGTTGCGCAACGCCAGCGTAAAGCCGCCGTCAAGGCGGCGGCGGACGCAGTAGAGATCGGTGCCCAGCGCGCCCGAGGTGATCTCCGGTCCCGGCGTGGTCCGGCAGGCCGTCGCGTTGACGAGACCGATCGGCAGCTCGATGCCGTGACGGCGGCAGAACAGCGACGACCACGCGCCGCCCGACAGCAGCACGGATTGCGTGCGAATGGTGCCCTTCTCGGTGACGACGGCGCTGACCCGCCCGCCCGTCGTCTCCAGCCCGCGCGCGGCGCAGCCCTGATGGATGGTGACGCCGTGTTTTCGCGCGGCGGTGGCGAGCGCGGGCACCGCCATCGACGGCTCGGCGCGACCGTCGCTCGGCGTGTGCAGGCCGCCGACCCAGGTGTCGATATTGCCCGGCATGCGCTCGGCGACCTCCGCCGGCGTCAGGACGGTGGAGTGGACCTGCATCTCGCGCGCGACCGCGGCCCAGCGCTCCCAGCTCGCAAGCTCGTCCTTGCTCTTGGTCAGGAACAGCACGCCGGTGCGGCGGAAGCCGGCATCGACGCCGGCGTCGTTCTGCATGTCCTCCCAGAGCCTCAACGCTTCACGGGCGAGCGGAATCTCCTCGCGCGCGCGGCCTTGCTGGCGGCACCAGCCCCAATTACGGCTCGACTGCTCGCCGCCGACATGGCCCTTCTCGACGAGAGCGACCGAGAGGCCCTTCTTCGCCAGATGATAGGCCGCGGAGACGCCGATGACGCCGCCGCCGATGACGACGACATCGACCTGCTGCGGCAGGCGTTCGTCGCTGTTGATCCGGTTGAGCGGCGGGGACATGGGCACTCCTGGAGTTCAGTTCGAACGAACATGACTGAATACAGCTGTCAATCGCATTGCTTGTATGCGCGCCTCCTCGCCATGCGATTCGCCCGCAGGTTGAGGCCGGAGAAAGGCTGGCGGCCGACACCACCGCAAATTGCCCCTCGACGCCGCCGCGCGGAGTCTGTAGCTCACATCAAAGCGGCACCCGGGACCGGGCGGCCGATGCGGTAGTCTTCTTTGGTGGGAGACCATGAAACTCAGGGGGCTTCTGACACTCGCGATGGCCGCACAGGTCGTGGCGACCGCGGCGGCCCTCCTCGCCTCCTATGCCATGGCCGGAGCCGGCTTCGGCATTCCCCAGCTTGTTGCCCTAATGGCAAGCGCTGCCGTTGCGGCGCTGATGGTTCGCCTCTGCGCCCGCGCGATCGAGAGATCGGAGGACAAGCGCGCCGCCACGCAATCGACCGAGCTGGCGCGGGCGCGCAGCGACAGCGCACAGATGACACAAGCCGTCATCAAGACCGCGCTCGATGCCTTCATTCAGATCGACGACAGCGGCGCCGTGCTGGAGTGGAGCTTTCAGGCTGAGGCCCTGACCGGATGGACGCGCCAGGAGGCGCTCGGCGCCGACGTCGTCGATCTCATCGTCGCCGAGCCGCTGCGCGCCGCCTTCAGGCAGCGCATGGCGCGGTTGGTGCCGGAATTGTCGGACACCCCGTCCGGCTTGCGCTTCGAGCTCGCCCTGATCCACCGGAACGGTGACCGGATCCTGGCCGAGGCCTCCAGCACGGTCATGCGGCTCGCAGGGCGCACCCTCATCAACACCTTCGTCCGGGACATCACCCAGAAGCGTGCGGCCGAGGAGCAACTGGTCCAGTCCCAGAAGATGGAGGCGGTCGGGCAGCTCACCGGCGGCATCGCGCACGAATTCAACAACATGCTCACGGTGATCACAGGCACGATCGAGATCCTCGCCCATGCCGTCAGGGACAACCCGCCGCTTGCAACCATCACCAAGCTGATCAGCGAGGCCGCCGATCGCGGCGCCGCGCTGACGTCGAGCCTGTTGTCCTTTGCCCGCAAGCAGGCGCTGCAGCCGGCCGAGATCGACGTCAACGAGCTGCTGGAAGAGCTCGCAAAGCTGCTGCTGGCGACCTTCGACAAGAAGATCGAGATCGTCACCCGGCTCGACCGCAACGTCTGGCTCGCCTACGCCGACCGCGGCCAGCTCAGCTCGGCACTGCTCAACCTCGCGATCAACGCGCGCGATGCCATGCTGGACGGCGGCAGGCTGACGCTGACGACGCGCAACGTCGTGTTCGGCGTGCGCGAGGCGGTCGCGGTCGGCGCCGGCTATGCGGGCGACTATGTCGAGATCGAGATCGCCGACACCGGCACCGGCATTCCGCAGGCCATCCTGGAGCGGATCTTCGATCCGTTCTTCTCCACCAAGGAGGTCGGCAAGGGCACCGGACTCGGGCTCAGCATGGTGTTCGGCTTCGTCAAGCAGTCCGGCGGCGGCATCAAGGTCGCCTCCGAAGAAGGCCGCGGCACGATCTTCACGCTCAATTTGCCGAAGGCGGAGGCGAGCGCGCTGCGCCCGACCGGCTATGACGACCGCAAGATCATCGGGGGCAAGGAAACCGTCCTCTGCGTCGAAGACGACCGCGACGTCCGCCACTACGTCACGGTTCAGCTCGAAGGCCTCGGCTACAAGGTCATCCCAGCCGCCAATGCGACCGAGGCGCTTGCGATTGCGGCCGAAGGCAAGCCGTTCGACCTGCTCTTCACCGACATCGTGATGGCCGGCGGCATGAACGGACGCGAGCTCGCCGAGCAGATGGTGGCGGCGCGCCCTTCCCTGCGGGTTCTGTTCACGTCGGGCTATGCCTACGATTCGCTGCACGCACAGGGGCGCGCGACGATGGGCGCGCCGCTGCTGAGAAAGCCCTATCGCAAGGCCGAGCTCGCACGCATGCTGCGCCGCTGCCTCGACACCGCCGTCGATTCCGCCGGCGACGCGATCCCGACGCCCTATTCGGTGCAGGCCGATGTCGAGGCGTTCCTGCGCAAACAGGCGGCGGAAGACAACGGCAGAACGCGGCCACGGAAATAGCTCTCTCGCGCTAGCTCATCCTTCGCCGCAGCGTCGCCGACGGCGTCTCGCCGAATTTTTCGCGATAGGCGCCGGCCATGCGGCTGAGATGGGTGAAGCCGAGATCGAAGGCGATGTCGGTGATGGAGGCATCGGGCGCGGCCTGCGCCAGGCGGGCGTGCAGACCGGCGAGGCGCATGTCGAGCAGCATCCGCGAGATCGACAGGCCGAAGTGACGGCGGAAGCCGAGCTGGAGCGCGCGGATGCCGATGCCGGAGGCGCAGGCGAGCTGCACAAGGTCGAGCGGCTCGCTGGCATTGTCCGCCAGGTGGTCGCGCGCAGCGCGGAGCGCGCGCGGCAGACGCTCGGCCTGGCCGGAGAAGTTCTGAATCGCATCCGACAGGCCATGGCGCTGGCCATTGAGCAGGTGATCGAGCAGCAGCTCCCGCCAATCGGCCATCGCGACCGGTGACAGCCGGCGGGAGGGACCGAGACGCTCGGCGAGCATCATCAGCTCGGCCAGGCTGCTCCGCAGCGCCCGCCCGGTCGGCGCGTCCAAATCGATCACCGGATCGAACTCGACCGTGCCTGATGCCCCGCCCGACAGCGCCGCGGCGCGCTGCTCGACCATGCGGCGGTCAAACAGCAGGATCGCCTGCGCGCAGTCGCGCCACATCATTCGGGTCGGGATCGTCGGCGACAGCAGCGACGCCGTCCGCTCCGGCGCGGCGTCAAGCTCGGTCGTGCCGGCGCGAATGTAGGCCGTGCCCGTGAGCGGGACCTGCACCAGGAAGAAGCGCTCGAGGCAGCCGGGGTCGATGCCGACCGATCCGCCATAGGCGACGTAATTGATGGAAAAGCCGTCGAAATCAGCGCAATTGTGCCGGGCGGAGAAGCCGGAGGCGCGCAGCCGTGCCGGCTTGAGATCGTGCGGGCAGAAGATGCGCCCAATCTGTTCGGCCGCTTCGTCGACATCGTCAGTGGTGACGCGGGCGAAGTCCGCGAGCCGTTCGGCCGCGGGCGCCCTTGCGCTCATTTCCAGCACGGCTGCGGACATGGTCGACCACGCTTCGCGTCAGGGAATTGCTTTAAGCCTATAATAGTTCCCCGGACGCGAAAAGGGCAGCGCCGGCGAAATAGTCATGCTGCATGGCAACAGGCGTTCGCGGATTCGTTTAGCGGATAGACAGGCACCCCACCGCTGGCTGAAGCTCCATTCCCGCCGGAATCCAACAGGAGCGCGCCATGACTGCACTCGAAAAGGGCATTACCGCTAGCGGCACAGGCTACGGCGGCAAGAGCTGGAACATTCTTGGCCAGGTCTACTTCCCCAAGGCCGTCACCGACTCCACCTTCGCGTTCGAGACCAACAGCGATCCCGGCCAGTTCGTGCCGGTGCACATCCATCCGACCCAGGACGAATTCATCCTGGTGCAGGAGGGCACGCTCGACCTCAAGCTCGACGGCAAATGGGTCAAGGCCCATGCCGGCGACCTCGTGCGCATGCCCCGCGGCATTCCGCACGGCTATTTCAACAAGTCCGACAAGCCGTGCCGCGCGCTGTTCTGGGTCTCGCCGATGCAGAAGCTGGAGGCGCTGTTCAACCAGCTGCACAATCTGACGGACCCTGCCGAAGTCGTGCGCATCTCGGCGCTGCATGAGGTCGACTTCCTGCCGCCCGAGGCCAACGACTAGGCGCGCCCCCTCGTCCACTTTCATCTGCTTGCAGGTCCGCCGGCCGCGCCTTGCGGCCGAACGAGGCCGCTTGCGCGCGGAAAACCCATCGTTTGCGAGCAAATCCATGGTCAGCCCCAAGCATATCTGCGTGATCGGCGCCGGCGTCTCCGGCCTTGCTGCCGCCAAGGCGTTCTCCAGCCGTGGCCACCGCGTCACCATCGTCGAGCGCAGCGCCGATCTCGGCGGCGTCTGGGAGCCGGCGCGCTCCTATCCCGACGTGCAGACGCAGAGCCCGAAAGAACTCTACCGCTACACCGACCGCGCCATGCCGGAGGCCTATCCGGAATGGCCAACCGGGCCGCAGGTCCACGCCTATCTCGCCGACTACGCCAGGAGTTTTGGTCTCGACCGCATGCTGCGCCTTGGCACCGAGGTCGCCGGCATGGCGCGCCGCGCCGACGGCAAGCCCGGCTGGACGCTCGCGCTGAAGGACAAGCACGGCACGAGCACGAGCGAGGATTTCGATTTTGTCGCGGTCTGCACCGGCCAATTCAACGAGCCGCGCGAGCTGCATTGCCCTGGCGAGGATGAATTCCTCGCCCAGGGCGGCCAGATCCTGCATTCGTCGAAATACGGCGATCCCACGCTGGCGAAAGGACGCCGAATCGTCGTGCTCGGCGGCTCGAAATCGGCGACCGACATCGCGGTGAACGCGGTGAAATCGGGCGCGCGCGAGGTCACCATCGTGATGCGCGAGCCGGTCTGGCGCATCCCCTATTTCATCGGCGGGCTCGTGAACTTCAAGCGCATCCTCTACATCCGCGCGCAGGAGGAGATGTTTCCGGGCTGGGGCATCGGAGCGATGACGCGGCTCGCGCATCGCATCGCCGCGCCGCTGGTCTGGGCGAACTGGCGCGGGCTGGAGAGCCTGCTCAAGGCGCAGCTCAAGCTCGGCCGCTGCAAGATGGTGCCGAAGGAGCGGATCGAGGACGGCGTCAACTGCTCGGTGCCGATCGCAACGCCTGGCTTCTACCCGATGGTCGCCGACGGCCGCATCAAGGCGGTGTTCGGCACCTTCGACCATTACGACGGCGACAGCATCGTGATGAACGGCGGCGAGCGCGTGAGCGCCGACGTCGCGGTGCTCGCGATCGGCTACAAGCTCGGCGTGCCGTTCCTGCCCGCGGCTTACAAGCAGAAGCTGGTCGATGCCGACGGCCAGTACCGGCTCTACCGCCTGATCGCCAACCCTGATCTGCCCGAGCTCGGCTTCGTCGGCTTCAACTCGTCTTTCTGCACCGTGCTCTGCGCCGACCTCGCCGCCAACTGGCTGGTACGCTATGCCGACGGCCAGCTCGCCAACCAGCCGACGGCAGCGCAAATGCACAACAACATCGAGATGATGCTGCACTTCAAGCGCGTCGAGCGGCCGGCCGCCGGCGTCTATGGCGGCCTCTGCGTCGCGCCCTATCACTACCGCCATTTCGACGAGCTGATGGCCGACATCGGCGCCAAGAACCAGAAGCGCGGCGGGCTCAAAGGGCGCTTCCAGCCGCCGGATGCGGATGCCTATGCGAAATTCCTGGCGACGGCGCCGGACTACCGGGCGGCATAAGAATTCCGGCTGAGCGGGATTTGCATCTCGCCAGCCCTCGCCTCTGATGCTTACGATCTCCCTGGCCACCGAATCGACAGGAACCGGCCATGGGATCGAGACGTCTTGCCGCCCTTGCGGCTGTTGCCTTCTTCGTCGCGGCGCCCGCCGTCGGACAACAGCGCGCGCTCACGCCTCGCCAATCCGAGGCGGTCGCCACCTATGACAAGGCGCTCGCCGAGTTCAAATCGATCCTCGCCGAGCGGCGGCGCCAGATCGAGACGAAGCAGCCGCTGCCGAACCTGCCGGGACAGGCGCTCTACCTCGCCCGCGTCGCCGTCATCAGTTCTTACAAGGATCTCACCGACGCCATGCCGTCGCGGATCGGCAGGCCCAACAAGTTCGAGATTCCTCCGGCCTATTTCGACGCCGAGATCGAGCCCTTGATCGACGAATATTCTGAGCTCTTCGACGTGATGGAGGCGCCGCCGGCCAATGCGCAGAACTCGCCCACGCCATTCAAGGACGTCGTCGATCTCGCGACGGTGATCGCGCGCGCCAAGGGGCTTGCGCCTGACCACGCAGCCGCTGCGGGGCGCATCAGCCTCGGGCTGTTCTTTGCCGAGACCAACGGCAAGCAGAACGTCCGCAACGGACGCTCGAACACCTATATGGGCAGCTTCCAGACCGGCCCGTCCGAGGACCGCAACGGCCGCAGGAAGTGGGGCACCATCAAGGGCGAGATCGCCGCGATCGATCCCGCCTTAAGCGCGCGCGACGACAAGGAAGAGGCGCGGGCCCGCGGCACCGATCTCCGCTTCAATCACTGGACCAACGTGCGCGACGGCCTGATGAACGCACATGCGGATGTGTTCCGCGAGATCCCTGGCATCGTGAAGACGCTGCCCGACCCGATCGACCAGATGAAGCTGTTCGAGCTGATCCAGATCGTTCCCACGCCGACGAGATCGGCGCTCAAGTCCGGCGACCTCCTGAACTACAGGGTGTCGAGCCCGACGATCATGAAGCATCTGCGCAACAACAGCATCTTTGCCTTCGGACAGGCCGACCGGGCGCGCACCTCGGCAAGCTTCCGCGAGATCCTCGCCGCGATGTGGCTGTTCAACCGGAAGTTCGAGAAGGCGATGGCGAAATATGCGGAGATCAAGCCGCGCTGACGGAGTTGCAGCGACAACCAGTAATTGTATTATTGCGGGATCTCCTTTGCAGCACGGACCGTCACATGCGCATTCTCATTCTCGGCGGCAGCCAGTTTCTCGGGCGGGCGATTGCGGCCCATGCATGTGCTGCCGGTCATGAGGTGACCTGCGCCGCCCGCGGTCTCGCGGGTCCGATTGCGGCAGGCGCGCGTCTCGTCCGGATCGACCGTGATGTGGCCGGCGGGCTTGCGCCGCTCGCAGGCGAGTCGTTCGATGCCGTGGTCGACGTCTCGCGTCGTCCCGGCCAGGTTCGCCGCGCGGTCGCGGCGCTGAAGCGACCAAATGTGCATTGGACCTTCGTCTCGACCATCAGCGTGTATGCGGACAATCGGATACCCGGACAACGTGCCGACACGGCGCCGCTGCGCGAGCCTGCGGCCGAGGATGTGGAGCACAGCGCCGATGCCATTTACGGCGCGGCCAAGGTCGCCTGCGAACAGGTGGTCGGCGGCGATCCCTTCATCTGCCGCGCCGGCCTGATCGCAGGCCCGGAGGACCCGACGGGGCGCTTCGCCTATTGGCCGACACGGCTTGCACGCAGCGGCGAGGTGCTGGCGCCGGGATCGCCTGACGATGCCGTCCAGTTCATCGATGTCCGCGACCTCGCGCAGTGGATCGTGCATGCGGCGGAGATTCGTCTCACCGGCATCTATGACGGGATTGGACCCGTGCGCTCGCGCGGCGAGTTCCTGGCCGAATGCGCATCGGCGCTGAACGCGTCCTGCACGTTCACCTGGATCGATCGCGCCTTCCTCGAGGCACACGACGTGCGGCGCTGGGCCGGTCCGCGGTCATTGCCGATGTGGCTGCCCCTGCCCGACTTCGCGGGCTTCCTGACGCGCGACACCTCGCCGGCGCGCGAGGCCGGACTGACCTCGCGACCAGCGGGAGACACCGCGCGCGACACGCTGCATTGGCTTCACGTCAGCGGCGGCCCGGTCGTCGGGCTTTCCGCCGATGAAGAGCGGGACGTGCTGGCGGCCTGGCATGCCGAAAGGACACCGGCAACCGGAACCTAGCCCAATCGCGCAAGCCGGCTGACAGTCTACTCCGTCCGGATCGGCGAATCCTTCAGGCCGTTGTCATCATAGGCCTTGCGCAGAGTGCCGTTCGTCGTGGCCTCGGTCATGAATTTGGTGACGAAGGCCAGTGCCTGGCCGTGGCCGAGCGGCACGGCGACGGCGGTCACTGTCTTCTTGAACGTCTCGTCCAGCACCTTGGTGCCCGGAATCTTCTGCGCCATCTTGTTGAGCTGGTCGCGCGACAATGCGAAGGCGTCGATCTCGCCGCTCCTGAGCAAGCCGAAGATCTCGTCATAGGTCTGATAGCCGGTGACCGTTGCATGCTTCAGATGCGCGATCGCGCCGCGCATGGTGGTGGTGGCGTTGACGGCCGCGACCTTGATTCCGGGTTGGTCGAGCGTCGCAAAATTGGTGACGGCGGAGCCGGGCTTGACGATGTAGGTGGCGTCGGCGACCTCGTAGATCGGGCCGAACAGCATCTTGGTCTCGCGCTCGGGATCCCTGGGGAGCCAGGTGACGTCCCACGTTCCTTTTGACGCCGCGTCGGTGATCTGTCCGGAGTTCTGGTGGACGACATATTCGACGGGGACGCCGAGCTTGGCGGCCATCGCCTTGCCGAGATCGACGGGAACGCCGGCATAGCCGGCTTCGATCTTGGTCGACCAGAATGCGCCGCCTGCGGGGCTGATTGCGATCGCGACGCGCAGCTTGCCGGTCGGCGCGATCTCGTCCTTCAGACCGTCTGCTAGCGCCGGCATGGCGACCATCGCTGCGAGAACGAGGCTGGCAAGGCCCGACTGGAGGGACGTGGGCATGTCATGTTCTCCTCACCTTTTCTTCTTGGCTTCTTCCCGGCTGGCTCGCGCACCGTCACACGGTCTTTGGCACAATTCTGGTCGATCGTGCGCTCGGTGAAAAGCGGTTTGTCGTGACAAATCTGTCAAAGGCCACACCGCCCTGTGCAGCGCAAGGCCGGCGACTGCCATGGCTATGGTGTTCCACGGCCGGACATTTGTTGGTAGCCTGCCGCACCGACAGACGATACTCGGGGGCTACCGAATGACCTCATCGAATCCCGCATCTGCTGCACGGCGCAATGAAGCGTGGAGACAGGCCGGGCGGGCACTGGCCGCCGCTGCGACCGTGGTCGCACTGGCGGGTTGCGAGGACAAGAACACGTTCGTGGCACCGCCGCCGCCCAAGGTGGACGTGGCAACGCCGGTGCAGCGTCCGGTGACGCGCTACATCGAGGCCACCGGCAACACCGCGCCGATCAAGAGTGTCGATCTCGTGGCGCGGGTGCAGGGTTTCCTGCAGTCGATCGACTATCAGGACGGCACCTTCGTCAAGCAGGGCACCCAGCTGTTCACGATCGAGCCCGAGACCTACAAGCTCAAGGTCGAGCAGGCGAAGGCGGCCGAGGTCGGTGCGCAAGCCACGGTCAAGCAGGCCGAAGCCGATTTCAAGCGGCAGGTCGAGCTCGTGCAGCGCCAGGCGGTCTCGCAGTCCACCCTGGACACCTCGACATCGACCCGCGACAACGCCCAGGCCAACCTCCAGCAGGCCCAGGTCAATACGAGGCTGGCCGAGGTCAATTACGGCTACACCAGGGTAACAGCGCCGTTCGACGGCATCGTCAGCGCCCACCTGGTCTCGATCGGCGAGCTCGTCGGCGTCTCCTCGCCGACCCAGCTCGCGACCATCGTCGCGATGGATCCGATCTGGGTGAACTTCACGGTCAACGAGCAGGACGTGCTGCGCATCCGCGCCGAAGCGGCCCGCCGCGGACTGACCCCCGCCGACATGAAGCAATTCCCGATTCAGGTGGGACTGCAGACCGAGACCGGCTATCCGCATGAGGGCAAGCTCGACTACGTCTCGCCGACCCTCAATACGTCAACCGGCACGCTCGCGGTGCGCGGCGTCGTGCCCAACGACAAGCGGGTGCTGCTGCCCGGTTATTTCGTCCGGGTGCGCGTGCCCTTCGACCAGGAGAAGAGCGCCCTGCTCGTCCCCGACACCGCGCTCGGCAGCGACCAGGGCGGCCGCTATCTGCTGGTGGTCAACGGCGACAACGTCGTCGAGCAGCGCAAGGTGCAGATCGGCCCGGTCGACAACGGGCTGCGCGTCATCGAAAGCGGCTTGAAGCCGGACGACCGCGTCGTCATCGCGGGACTGCTGCGGGTGATCCCGGGCCAGAAGATCGATCCGCAAACAACGAAGATCGAGCAGCCGCAGGCGTCTGCCAAGTAGGGAGCTGCCTGCCATGATCTCAAAGTTCTTCATCGAGCGGCCGGTCCTGTCGAACGTCATCGCGCTGTTGATGATCCTGATCGGCGGCGTCGCATTGTTCAATCTCGCCATCGCGCAATACCCCGATGTGGTGCCGCCGACCGTGCAGGTCACCACGCGCTATCCCGGCGCCAGCGCCAAGACCGTGATCGACACCGTTGCCTTGCCGATCGAGCAGCAGGTCAACGGCGTCGAGGACATGCTCTACATGCAGTCCTACAGCGGCTCCGACGGCACCTATACGCTGACCGTGACCTTCAAGATCGGCACCGACCTCAATTTCGCGCAGGTGCTGGTGCAGAACCGCGTCTCCAGCGCATTGTCGCAATTGCCGAGCGCGGTGCAGAACCAGGGCGTCACCGTGCAGAAGCGGTCGACCTCGATCCTCCTGTTCGTGACGCTGAACTCGCCGGACTCCAGATACGACAGCCTGTATCTTAGCAACTACGCCACCATCAACATCCGCGACGAGCTCTCCCGCCTGCCCGGCGTCGGCAACGTCACCGTGTTCGGCGCCGGCCAGTATTCGATGCGGGTCTGGCTCGATCCCAACAAGCTGCAGGTTCGCGGCCTCGTGCCGCAGGACGTCATCAACGCGATCCAGCAGCAGAGCCAGCAGGTCTCCGCCGGCCAGGTCGGCGCGCCGCCGACGCCGCCGGGCCAGGCGTTCCAGTACACGCTCAACGTCAACGGACGGCTCGACGACACCAGCCAGTTCGAGAACATCATCGTCAAGTCAGGCACCAGCGGCGACGTCACGCGGGTGCGCGATGTCGGCTGGGTCGAATTGGGCGCGCAGACCTACAGCCAGATCTTCTCGCTCAACAAGCAGCCGGCCGTCGGCATCGGCGTGTTCCAGTCGCCCGGCGCCAACGCGCTCCAGGTCGAGCAGGCCGTCGAGAAGAAGATGGCGGACCTCGCCAAGCGGTTTCCGGAAGGCATCAAATACGACACGCCGTTCGACACCACCAAATTCGTCGAGGCCTCGGTGCACGAGGTCTACATGACCCTGATCGAGGCCGGCCTTTTGGTGCTGGTCGTGATCCTGGTGTTCCTGCAGGACTGGCGCGCGATGCTGGTGCCGGCGACAACCGTGCCTGTCACCATCATCGGCGCCTTTGCGGCGATGGCGGCGCTCGGCTTCACCATCAACATGTCGACGCTGTTCGCGATCGTGCTCGCGATCGGCATCGTTGTCGACGACGCCATCGTCGTGGTCGAAGGCGCGGCGCACAACATCGAGCAGGGCATGAACGGCCACGATGCCGCGATCAAGGCGATGGACCAGCTGTTCGCGCCGATCGTCGGCATCACGCTGGTGCTGATCTCGGTGTTTTTGCCGGCCTCGTTCCTCGCGGGGCTCACCGGGCGCATCTATTCGCAATTCGCGCTGGTGATCGCGGCGACTGCGCTGCTATCCGCCATCAACGCGGCGACGCTGAAGCCGACGCAATGCGCGCTGTGGCTGAGACCGACGGTGCCGCCGGAGCAGCGCAACTTCTTCTATCGCGGTTTCAACGCGGTCTATGACCGGGTCGAGCGCGGCTATACAAGGCTGATCACCTTCCTGTGCCGGCACGCCACCGTCTCGGTTGCGTTCGCGCTGCTGGTCATCGGAGCCAGCGGCTACGGCCTGTCGCGGGTGCCGACCGGCTTCCTGCCGATCGAGGACCAGGGCTATCTGATCGCCGCCGTGCAGCTGCCCGACGGCGCCGCGCTGGAGCGGACCCAAGCCGTGCTCGACAGAGCGAGCGGGCTGATCAAGGAGACGCCCGGCGTGGCGCAGGTCATCACCATCGCCGGCATCTCCGCGCTCGACAACAGCGCAAGCCTAGCCAATGCCGGCGTCGCCTACATCATCCTGAAGGATTGGGACGCGCGCAAAGGGCCCGGCGAGGATCTGCGCTCGCTGGTGTATGGGCTCAACGACAAGCTCGCGACCATCATGGAGGCGCGCACGCTGGTGCTGCCGCCGCCGCCGATCCAGGGCATCGGCAACGCCGCCGGCTTCTCGATGCAGGTCGAGCTGCGCGACGGCAACAGCGATTTCGCCAAGCTGCAGGCGATCACCGGCGCGATGGTCAGTAACGGCCAGAGCCAGAGCGCGCTGCAGCGCGTGCAGTCCTCGTTCCGCTCCTCGGTGCCGCAATTCAACATCGAGATCGACCGGGTCAAGACCCAGACGCTGCACGTCACGACCGATCAGGTGTTCTCGGCGCTGTCGACCTATCTCGGCTCGTCCTATGTCAACCAGTTCAACAAGTTCGGCCGTGTGTTCCAGGTCTACACCCAGGCCGATCCCGCCTTCCGCGTCACCGAGCGCGACATCGCCAACATGCAGGTGCGCAACTCGAACGGCGACATGATCCCGATCGGCACCGTCGCCAAGATCACGCCGGCCACCGGCCCCTCGCTGATCAGCCTCTACAACCTCTATCCGTCCTCGACCGTGATCGGCCTGCCGGCGCAGGGCTACTCCTCCGGCCAGTCGTTGAAGCTGATGGAGGAGATCGCCGACAAGACGCTGCCGCCTGGCACCGGCTATGAATGGACCGCGATGTCCTATCAGGAGAAGGCGGTCAGCAACCAGATCTACTGGGTGTTCGGCCTCGCCATGCTGCTGGTCTATCTCGTGCTCGCCGGCCAGTATGAAAGCTGGTACGCGCCGATCTCGGTGATCCTCGCGGTGCCGCTGTCGCTGCTCGGGCCGATGCTGATCCTCTCCGGGCTCAAGATCGACAATAACCTGTATTGCCAGATCGGGCTGATCCTCCTGATCGCGCTGTCGGCCAAGAACGCGATCCTGATCGTCGAGGTCGGGCTCGAGCTCCACGGCCGCGACGGCAAGCCGGTGCTTGAGGCCGCGATCGAGGCGGCGCGCGCCCGCTTCCGCCCGATCCTGATGACCTCGTTCGCCTTCATCCTCGGCGTGGTGCCCCTGGTGCTCGCGACCGGCGCCGGCGCCAGCGCGCGCAAGTCGATCGGCATCACGGTGTTCTCAGGCATGCTGGCCTCGACCTGCCTCGCCGTGCTGTTCGTGCCGGCCTTCTTCGTGGTGGTGCAGCGCTTCGAGAACTGGCGGGCGAGCAAGAAGGTGGCGAAGGTGGAGACGGCGGCGGAGGTGAAGCCCTAAGAGCCCACTGCGGAAACACCTCTCCCCACCCCTCTCCCGCGAGCGGGAGAGGGAGCGCACCGTCCACGCGGCTACAGCCACATCCTAAGCCTTCTCCACCACCGCCTGCCGCGCCTCGCCGCTCGACACCAGCAGCACCGAGACTTTCGACTGCCTGAGCACGGCGTCGGCGACGCCGCCGAAGGAGAGATGGTCGGCCTGGATGCGGTCGACGCCCATGACGACGAGATCGACGTCGGTGGTGTCGATCTCGCGCAGGATCGCGGCCTCCGGCGCCCGGTTCACCCGCAGCGTGGTGGTGATGTCGACGTCGTAGCGGGCGGCGAGATCGCTGGCGTCCTTGAGGATGCCCGCCTCCTGGCCGAGGCCACGGGAGGCGCCGCGCTGCGCGCCCTTGTCGCGCGTCGTCGCGACATAGATCACCCGGAGCGAGCCTGACCCGGCCTGCGCCAGCGCGACCGCCACCTCGGCGCCGCGCTTGGAGATGCCGCTGCCGGAGACGGGAACGAGGATGTTGAGCGCATCGGGCGCCGGCTGCTTCAGGTGCTTGCCCTTGGCCGCGACGATCGCAAGCGGTCCTTCGAACTTCGCGGCGATGTCGTCGATCCTCCGGTCGAAACGGTCCTTGGCCGTCACGACCTTGTCGACGCCGACGACGAGAAGATCAAAACCCTTGCGCGCCTCGTCGGCGATGGTCTCGCCGAGCTCCGCCTGCCTCGCACGGGTGACGACATCGACGTTGCCGGCCCCGCCGTCGCCATGGGCGGAGACGACTTCGGCGGCCTTCTTCACCACCGCTTCGTGGCTCTCCTCCTGGTCGCGGCCCTTCTCCTGTTCCTTGGCGCTCTTGCCGATATGCAGCACGGTGATCGGCAGCCCGCGCATGCCGGCGATCAGGCCGGCGATGTGGGCGGCAAAGGTGGCGTTGACGCTTTCGTCCACCGCCAGCAGAGGGCGCTCGAGATTGGCGAGGAAGCCGCGCTTCTCGAATTCCTCCCGCTCCAGCCGTTCCTTCTCGTCCTTGTTCATCGGCAGCCTTGCCAGCGCGGCGCGCAGCATCGGCGGCATCGCCATCGTGGTCACGATCGCCATGGTCACGATCATCGTGAACAGGTTCTGGCTCAGCACGCCGATGGACAGGCCAATGGTCGCGATGATCACCTCGGTCGAGCCGCGGGCATTCATGCCGCTCGCCAGCGCCAGCGACTCCCGATTGTTCAGGCCGCCCAATGTGCCGCCGACGAAGGCGCCGCCGAACTTGCCGACGCTGGCGATCACGACCAGGAGGCCGGTGAGCATCAGCAGATTGGGATCGCGCAGCACCGAGAGATCGGCACTGAGGCCGGCGAGGCCGAAAAACACGGGCATGAAGAAGCTGGAGATCAGCCCGCGCAGGCGCTCGTCGATCTGCCGCGTCAGGATCGGTGATTCCCCGACCAGGATGCCGGCGACGAAGGCACCGAGCACGGTATGCACACCGATCAGATGCGTGATCAGCGCCATCACGCTCATCAACAGCAGGATCACCGTGATCACGGCCGCGGCGCTGACGAGATTGTCGTTGGCCCAGCGGATCAGCTGGAACACCAGGCGGCGGCCGATGGTGAAGCTGACGGCGAGGAAGGCGAGCGTGCCCAGCACGGCTTTCGCCACCGAGGCGATATCCAGCGTGCCGTGCGAGGCCAGGCTGAAGATGACGGCGATGATGATCCAGCCGATGGCGTCGTCGATCACGGCGGTCGCGACGATGATCTGACCGACATTGCGGCGCATGAAATTCATCTCGCGCACCACCACGGCGACGATCTTCACGGACGAAATCGACAGCGCCGTGCCCATGAACAGCGAAGCGACCAGGCGCTGTTGCGGATTGGGCAGCAGCGCATCGGGCAGGAACTCGCCGAGCGCGAAGCCGCAGGCGAAGGGCACGAGGATGCCGGCGATCGAGATCGCGATCGCGGCCCTGCCGACCTTCCTGACCAGCTTGAGGTCGGTCTCCATGCCGGTGAGCAGCAGCAGGAGCAGGATTCCGAACTGGGCAATGCCGTCGAGCATCGCCTTCTGCTCGGGTGCCTTCGGGAAGATCGCGTGCTGCGCTTCCGGCCAGATCCAGCCGAACAGCGACGGTCCCAGGATGATGCCGGCGAGCAACTCGCCGATCACCGAGGGCTGGCCGACGCGCTGCATGATCTCGCCGAGACCGCGACCGACCGCGATCAACAGCACGATCTGCGCCACCAACAGGAATTCGGATGGGCCAGCCGATTTGCCGCCCTCGGCACCGGCCGCAATGGTGGTGAGGACAAGCGCCGCGGGGACGAGGCCGACCGGTCGGAGCAGGCGCCATGGCATGCTGGTGTCTTTCCCCCTTCACCCCCGGTGTCGGGGCCACGGGGATAGAACCCTCGGGAGGTGGGGCGGGTTCCACCCCGCTGGTGCCCCGGACGCAGCGCAGTGCCTCTTCGGCGGTGCGCTGCAGAGCCGGGGCCTATGCCGCCGAGAAACTTGCCCGCAATTTTCTCGGTCCCGGCTCTGCGCCGCAACGCTTACGCGTTGCAGCTTGTCCGGGACACGGGCCCTCACACTGCAGCCGGCGTCCTGATTTCGCGCGGCAGGATGATCGCCGCCGCGATTGCCAGCAGGCAGAGCGCGGCGAAGGCGTGCAGCATGGTGACGAAGCCGCCCTGCTCGTAGAGCCAGGCGACCAGGCCGACCGAGGCGCCGGCCGCGGTGAAGCCGATGAAATAGCGCACGGCGTAGGCGCGCGAGCGCCATTCCTCGCTGGTGTACTTGCCGACCATGGCATCGTTCACCGTGACCTGCCCGAACGCGCCCATGACGATGCCGATCGAGACCAGGATCAGCGGCAGATTGTTCAGGCTGGCGGCGAGATAGAGGAACGGCGCCAGCATGAAGGACAGCGGCAACGCCACCGTCTTCAGCGAGTAACGGTCGAGCAGCCGGCCGATCGTGTACTGCGTCATCGCGCCGAACACGTAGACGCAGGCCGCGATGACGCCGAGCAACGCCGGGCTCTTGGTCAAATCGGCGAGACGCTCCGCGAACAGTTTTGGCAGCGCCACGGTGACGGCGTTGAACGTGGTGGAGATCGCGATCACCACGATCAGCAGCGACAGCACCACGCGCCACATGTCCTGTTTTGCCACCCGCGCCTGCGCCGCCGCCTGCTTCGAACCCTTGCGGTCCTCGTGCACGACCAGCATCGCAAAGGCGATGCCGATCAGGATCGTGACCACGCCGGGAACGATGAAGGCAAAGCGCCAGCCGAGATACTGGCCGATCACGCCGGTCACCAGCGCCGACGAAGCGACGCCGAGATTGCCCCAGACGCCGTTGATCCCCATCTCGCGGCCGAGCCGGTCGGCATAGGACACGATCATCGCGGTGCCGACGGGATGATAGATCGAGGCAAAGATGCCGATCGCCAGCAGTGCCGCGCCGAGTTGCGCCGGGGTCTGCACGAAGCCGACCGAGATCATGGACGCTCCGATGCCGACGAAGAAGATCAGCATCATGTGGCGGCGGCTCCAGCGGTCGCCGAGCCAGCCGGTGAGCAGCGAGCCGGCGCCGAAAGCCACAAAGCCGGGTGTCGCGTAGGGCAAAAGTTCCGAATAGGCCATGCCGAGCGCGGGCCCCATGATGATGACGGCGGCGGCGAAGATCAGCATCGAATAATGGTCGATGAAATGGCCTGCATTGACGAAACTGATGACCCGGCTGGGGCTGTTCATACGAATCCTCTCCTGCTCCGAAATGAGTTATATGTCCTCCCCATGACGGGATGCTGCCAATGACTGTCTTGGAAACGCCAATCCTTAGGGAGGTCCGGAGCAACCACCGCTCGCCCGCGGGCGTGCACCTGGTCGCGCGCGACTATCCCAAGGGCATGCGGATCGATCCGCATTTGCACCGCGAGGCGCAGCTGATCTATGCGGCACGCGGCACCATGCAGGTGACGACGCCCGGGGGGCGATGGCTGGTGCCGCCGGACCGCGCGGTCTGGGTCCCGGCCGGGCTCGAGCATGCCATCGATCTGCTCGCCGACATCGAGATGCGCACGCTGTATTTCGACCTGTCCTGGCTGAAGCGCGAGCAGCGCTATGACGGCCTGACCCGGGAATTCGTGGTGCGGGTGTCGCCGCTGCTCAATCAGGCGATCCTGGCGCTGTTCGACGCGCGCAACACGGAGGAGCGGACCGAGCTGCTGGTGCGCCTCGTCATGCTGGAATTGCACCAGGCCGAGGATTCCGCGACCTTCGTGCCGCTGCCGCGCGAAGTGCGCTGCCGCCGCGCCGCCATGATCGTGCTCGACGATCCCACCGGCCTGCACGACATCGACGCGCTGGCGCGCGAGGTTGGAACTTCCGCGCGGACGCTGTCGCGGCTGTTCTCGACGGAAACGCAGCTGAGCTTCAAGAGCTGGTGCCAGCGCGCGCGGATTGCGGCGGCGATCCAGCGGCTCTCCATGGATGCGAATGTCTCGGTGAAACAGCTCGCGACGCAGCTCGGCTATGCCAGCGTGCCCGCGTTCTCGGCCGCGTTCCGCCAGGTGACGGGGCGCACGCCGACTGAGTTTGCGGGGAAAGTGTAGCTGGTCGATACGAGCGCAGAACTCGTAGGGTGGGCAAAGCGGAGCGTGCCCACGCATTTTTCGCAATCGAGAGAGATCGTGGGCACGGCGCAAGTGCGCCTTTGCCCACCCTTGTATTAGCGCGCCGGATTAGAATGGCCTGGTTCCGTGAGGAA
>NZ_LBJV01000050.1:0-98060 GCF_028128855.1 Bradyrhizobium sp. CCBAU 11430 | reverse complement strand
ACCACACATACGCCGAAACCGAATTTCGGTAAAGTGGAATATTTTCAGCGACGCGGATTGACAGAGGGCGACACAGGCTACGGCCACGAGCGGCCGCTCAGGCCGACATCGCACGCTTGCGTCCGGCCGGGTCGACCAGACGGACGATCTCGCAGATCGCGACGAGGCCGGCGAGCCAGACGGCGCAGGTCAGAGCGATGCGCGTCACGATGGCGGCGGTGAAGGCGCCCTCGCCGCCGAGGAACGGCGTCGCGGCGAGCAGCGCGATCTCGTAAATCCCGTAGGCGGCGATGAGCGTGATCGGCAGCGCCAACGGCGTGCGGCCCTGCGGCAGCAGGCCGAGCACCGCCGAAGCTGCCGCGGTCGCCAGAAGCGCAGCCGCGCCGATGACGAAGCCCCAGGCAATCGTGCTGGCATCAACGGGATAATGCAGCACGCCGAAACCGATGATCTGGTTGACGAGCCAGGCGCCGGTGACGACGAGCAGCGCCGGACGCTGCGGCAGCATCGCCGCGGCAATGACGGCGAAGGCCGCGAACGGCGTGGCGCACGCGAACGCAAAGCTTGCGAGCGCGCATGACGCCGTCAGCAGCGCAAAGCAGAACATCGGCGCAAGGCGCGGCGCGACCGGGTGAAGCCGGGAGCGATCGTCACCAGACGGCAGGATGCCGAGAGCCATGGTTGAATCTCCTTCTCTTCGAATTCTAGTCCGTTTGAGGGCGTGTGACGGCCCTGGCGAAAATCAGAACGTTGCGCCGGCCTTGAGCAGATAGGTGCGGCCGGGCAGCGGATAGGCGCTGAAGCGGCCGTCCGTGAAGGTGCTCGCGATGGCGTAGTCGTAGTAGAGCGCGTTCAGCACATTGTTGACGCTGAGGGACCAGAAGTAGCGCTCAACCTGGCCGCTGAGCTTGAGATCGATCGTGCCGTTGGCGGGGATCGGCTTCTGGGTGCCCGCCTGGTCGTTGTCCATGCGACGCTCGCTCCAGAAGCGCGCGGTGGCATCGAGCACCACGTAATTCTGCCAGATGTTCCAGGTGACACCCGCACTCGCCGTGTAGCGCGAGACCAGCGGCACGTCGTTGCCGGCCCAGATACCTTCGCGGAAGACCGCACTTGTATAGGCCACGCCGGAGCGCAGCAGCAGGGCGTCGTTGACGCGATAGGACAGACTGGTCTCAGAGCCGTAGCGGCGGGTCGGATCAAGATTTGTGTTGTAGAACAGGACCGGATTGAAATGGACCTCGTTGGTGAGATCCATCAGATAGAGACTGCTCTGCAGCTGCAACCCGCCGCCCTTGATGCGAACACCGCCCTCGATGTCCTGCGAGGTCTGGGTCTTGAGCTGGAACGTTTGCGGGATCGCAGCGAAGGTCAAGGGATCGAACGAAGGCCCTGAGGACAGGCGCTCGTCGACATCAGGCGTGCGGAACGCGCGCGCTACGCGGCCGAACAGCGAGACCTGGTCGTTCAGGCGATGCTCGGCGCCGAGATGCAGCGCATATTGGGTCTCGTTGCTCGTCAGCGGCAACGCGCCGATGTCGGCGTTGAACGGAGCTGCCGGGTCGAAATTGTCGCGTGCCGCAAGACTGACGTTCTGCAACCGCGCGCCGTAGGAGATGTCTGTCGTGGGGGCGATTCCCAATGTGTGCTGGAAATAACCCGCAACTGTCTGCTGCCTGAGGTCGTAATTGTGCCAGGGGGCGAGCCCCTGCCCGGCGCCGCGGTTCTGCTCAAAGCTCGCATCGTAATAGTCGATGCCGGTCAGAAGCTGCGACGGCATGCCGAGCAGCAGGCTCTTCACGCTGAGCCGCGGCGTGATCGACCATGTCGTCAGATGGGAACCGACATAGGTCGACGAGAAGAAAGCCGGAACCGGCGTCGGGCTGGAAAAGAACGCACTCTGCTGCTTCTTGTCGCGCACGCCGCCGTCGACGATGAGATCGACGCCGTTGACCAGGGTCTTGGTGAACCCGGCGGTCGCGCCAATACCCTGCTGGTTGGCATAGTTGAACGGCGTGCTGGTCCCCCTTCGGTTGGTCGCGACCTCATTGAGGCCGATCGAGGGATCGACGGTGCGGCCGCCCGGCAGTCGCAACTCCTGATTGTCGCCGGTGACGGTGAGAAAGGCCGTCAGGCCTGGCGTGGTGTAGTTGAGATTGCCGACGCCGTTCTGCTGCGAATAACGATTGTTGTCGCGATAGCCATCGGTCCTGACCGTGTTGCCATAGAACGAGGTCGACCACGGACCGGAATTGAGCGAGGTCGAAACGTTGCCGAGTCTGGTGTTGAACGAGCCGAAGCCGGCCTCGATGCGCGCGGTCACGGGCGGTCCGCCGACGCCGTTCCTGGTGACGATGTTGATCACACCGCCGACCGCGTTGTCGCCGTAGAGCACCGCGCCGGAATTGCCGCGCGTCACCTCGATGCGCTCGATGGAATTGAGCGGGATGGTGGAGAGGTCCACCTGCGCCATGTCGACGTCGTTCAGCCGCCGGCCGTTGACCAGCACCAGCGTGTTGGCAGTGGCAAAGGCGCCGAAGCCACGCAGGTCCACGCTGGTCTTGGCGCCGATCTGGCCGCCATAGAACGTCGTGATCTGGGCCCCCGGCGTTTGCGTCGCAATGATCTCGGCGAGCGTCTGCGATGGCGAATGCGCGATATCGGCTGCCGTGATGACGGTCGTCGCGGCCCCGACGATGCCGCCGCTGCCGGCGGCAGCCTCACCGCCGGAGCCGGATGAGCCGGCGCCATTGCCTGCCGGCGCGACATTCGTCCTCACCCCCGCCTCGCCATCGCCGATCGCCCTGGCGCGCGTTCGGTTCTGATCGTCGGACCTGGTCACCTCGATCGGCGGCAATTGCTCGGCAAGCGCCTGCTGGGCGAAGGCGGAGGACGGATCGAGCGAATGCAGGGAAACGGATGCGAGCAGGCCGGCGGCAAAGCGCCTGGCGGCAGAGACGAGACGGGACACAATGGTAACCTCGGTATGACGTCAGTGGCACGTCACAGCGAACGAGGTTTCACGGCAGAGCGATGGATTGCTCCGGTGAAGCTAATGTCTGTACTCCCCGACCGACATCTTCGCGTGTGACCACGGCTGACGGCAGGTCTCCTGGCTCGCGGGTCGTGACCTTGCGTCGCCTTCCCAGGACCGAGATTCCCAGTGGCATGAGACGAAAGATTCACCGCTTACAGTTGCGGGGGCAGCCGTGGCGTTGAGACAAATCCCTGCGTTGGGACAATCCCGCACCACATTCCCTTTTGATCTCCATGAGGAGAACCGTCGCCGATCATTTACGAGCCGTTCGCCCCGGGAGTCAATCGACCGTTAGGTGCCGGCCGCTCAGGTCCGCCCTCGCACCCGTTGCGCCTGGGCCCAGGCGGCAGCGACGTCGCGCGGCGGAACATCGACGCGCTTGATCGGGGTCAATTCGCCGGAGGCCGAGACGATCGCGGTCTCCTCGCGCCGGCAGCGCGTGCAGACAAAGCGCACCTCGTGTGGAGACGCCGTCCAACTCGACCGCTTCACGTTGGCTGCCATCGGCCAGGCATCGCAATGCGAGCACGACACCAGAAACCGGCCGGGATCGAGCATACCCATTTCCATCGGACTCCGCGTCCTGCCCACTTGCCTCAATGATTGACCCATGTGAATCGTTCCGGTGCCCAGGCACCGCCCATTCCACGGGTTTCATCCCTACAAAGGCAGAAGGCGGTGCGCTCAGCGCGCACCCTTGAGGGTGCAGGAGGTCGTGCAGGTGACCGTGGTGCCGCGATCGCACGATTTGCAGGCATTGACGCACTGGTTCATGTCGCGGGGGTTATGGCTGTAGTTCCGCATCGGGCAGGTCGGCGTCGAGCCGGTGATGTCCTGCTCCTGGTCGCAGGCCGCCGTCATGAGCGCGAATATGATCACGGCAACGAGGCGCATGTGATTGCCCTGTCAAGCATGGCAAATGACACTCGCGAGGTGCGCTGCATTGCAGCGAACCCCGGCCTTTCCACCACGAGCGATCGCTCGCGAGGTCAAGGATGCGCGCCAAACCTTAAGAACGGATTGCAGCCTGCGTCAGGCAGCAGCCTTGGTCGCGATCGCCTGCCGCATGTCCACCGCCAGCTGACGGTATTGCTCCGAGAGTTTCAGATAGAACTCGCGCTTGGTGCTGTCGGTGGCGAGCTTGGCGATCAGCTCGCATTCGGCGGTGAGCGTCTCGAACCGTTCCAGCCTGTCCTGAAGTTCCGTCATCGGCGTGTCCCCGTCAAACGCCTCAAGGACATCCAACCTAAGCCCGGGAAATAGGTCATGGCGAACATCGTTATCGAGTAGAAACGTTTTTTCCGGACAGGGCGAGCTGGCGCAACAAAAACGGCTATTTCTGCTCCAGCCGCCAGGCGCCGTCCCACCCCTCTTCCGGCGGCTTGGCCTCGAGCTGCGCGATGCGGCCGAGCATCGTGCGCGAGGGGCCGTCGCCGGGGACGGCTTCGAGCGCGGCGTTGAAGGCGGCGCGGGCCTCGTCGAAGCGGCGGGCCCGATAGGCGGCGAGCGCTTCGGCATAATGCGTGCGCAGGCTGTCCTGCGCGCCGGTGAGTGCGCCCGCCCGCGCCATCACCTCGAAGATCGGCTGCGGCGCGCTCTGGCCCGCGACCGCCAGACGATCGATCTCGCGCAATTCGAGCCGCGCTCCGATCGCGTCAGCAGTTGCCTGCGAGATCAGGATGCGGGTTCCGTAGACCTTGTTGACGGCCTCCAGCCGCGAGGCCAGGTTCACGGCGTCGCCCATCACGGTGAAGCTCATCATCAGCTCGGAGCCGATGCTGCCGGTCAGGACCTCGCCGGTGGCGATGCCGATCCGCAGGTCACACGGCGCCGGCATGGCGCGGATGCCGAGCAGGTCGGGCAGCTGCTTCTGCAGCGCGGGCACCTGGTCGACCATCTCGGTTGCGGCGATGCCGGCCAGGAGCGCCTGCTCGTCTTCCTCGATGAAGGGCGGGCCCCAATAGGACATGATGGCGTCGCCGATATATTTGTCGATGATGCCGCGATTACCCCTGATCGGTCCGGACATCACCGTGAAATAGTGGTTCATCACCCTGACGAGGCCGCGCGGGGTCATGCCCTCGCTCATCGAGGTGAAGCCGCTCATGTCGCAGAACATGATGGTCATGACCCGGCGCTCGCCGTCGATCGCGACCTCGGGCCGGTCGATCAGCCCCTGCACCACCTTGGGATCGATGTAGCGGCCAAAGGTCTCGCGGATGCGCTCATTGTGCCTGAGCTGCTCGGTCATGCGGTTGAAAGCCGCGGCGAGCTCGCCGATCTCGTCCTGCGTGGAGACGGTGATGGTCTTGTCGAAGCGGCCGGCCTCGACCTCGCGGGTGCCGGCGAGCAGCAGCCGCACCGGGCGCGTGATGCCGCTGGACACCAGGAGCGCAAAGGCAAAGCCGACGATCGCCGCGAGCAACGTCACGATGCCAGAGACGATGATCGCTTGGTGCTGATGGCCGATCACCTGCGACGTGCTGGCGAAGACCTGCTTGAGCATGTCGGCCCGGATCGCATCGATCTTCTGGTTGAACTGGTCGCGCAGCGCGTCGATATGCTCGAGCGTGATGCGCGCTTCCGCCATCTGCTGTGCGTCGATCTGGTTGAGGAGTTTCGCGTGGCTCTCCTTCTGATCGCGGCGCAGCTCGCCGACGGCGGTCTCGATGCGGGTCTCGATCCGTGCCAGCGCGGCGTTGTCGGACGGCGTGCGAGGGTCGTCTATGATCGCGTTGATCAGCTTGCGCGCGCGCTCGGCCTCCTCCTCGATCTTGCGGTCGGCGTCCTCGAACTCGCGAAGGCGCGCCGCATAGGCCTCCTCGTCCGAGGACGCCTGCATCTTCGTCATGATCATCCGCCGCAGCGCCACCGATCGCTCCAGCGAGCGGATGTTGACGCGCGCGAGATCGCCATAGGCCGGGATGTAGCGGTTGGTCAGCTCGTCGAGCAGGACGCCGACCTGGCTCGACATCACCATCGACAGGATCGAGGTGACCAGCATCAGGACGATCAATCCGAGGGCGATACCGACGATCTTGCGCCTGATCGACTGGTTGAAAATCGGCATAGCTAGCAGGGACAAAGGCCAAAGGGACGGAGCAAGGGAACTCCATACACCGGATCTTGCTGCGGGAACACGCGCAATCTGGTTCCTCCTGGCGCCCAGAACCAGGCCAGGCCGTCGCGCGGGCCCGGATCGTTAACAAAGATTAAAGGAACTGCCCCCCAGCGGAAGTTCCCTCGTCACATCCGTATTTTGCCGCATTGTTGCGACAGCGTGAGGAATGCGAAACGATGCCGTGGCATCGTTCTCGATGTCGTTGATTCTCAAGCCGCATGTCGTCGCGGACCTTGGTTTGTAGTGGTTTCGCAGGGGGACCATGGGATGAACCAGTGCCTACGCTCGCTCGCGTGTCTCGTTGCCGTGGCCGCAATGGCCCTCCTCCCCACCGAGCTGGCGGCGAAGAGCAGCCACAAATCGTCCGCGCCGAAAAAGTCGCATGAGGCGAAAGCCGGCAAGCAGCGACATACCGTGGCCAAGTCCCGTCACGGCAAGCATGCCGAGGCCAAGCGCAAGTCGAAGAAGACCGGCGACGAGCCATCAGAGAAACCGGCCGCCCCGCCCCTCACCGGCGACCTCGCCGCGCTGAAGGATGCGATCGACCTCGCGCGCAAGGGCAAGACGGATGACGCGAGCGCGGCGCGCGACCGCATCACTGATCCCGCCGGTCAGAAGCTCGCCGACTGGTTCATGCTGCGCCATTCCGAGAGCACGGCGAATTTCAAGCGTTATGCCGCCTTCCTTGCCGCCAATCCGGGTTGGCCGAGCAGCGCCCTGCTCCGCCGCCGCGCCGAGGCGCGGCTGTGGCAGGAGAAGGCCGACGCGGCCACCGTGCACAAATTCACCATGGACCGCCCGACCAGCGCCAAGGGCAAGTTCGCCCTCGCCCGCGTGCTGCTCGCTGAAGGCGACGTCGACAGGGCTACCCGGCTCGTGCGCGAGGCCTGGCGCACTGACGAATTGTCCGAGCGGAGCGAGGAGGATTCCTACGAAGCGTTCCGCGATCTGCTCAACTCCGAGGATCATCGCGCCCGCATGGACAAGCGGCTCGGCGCCAAGGACTATGCCGGTGCGCGGCGCGCGGCAAAACGGCTCGGCGAGGATGCGCTGGCGATCGTCAAGGCTTGCGCCGCCGTCACCGGCAAGGCCAGCAAGGCCAAGGATGATCTCGAGGACGTACCGACTGAAGCGCGCCGCGATCTCGGCTATGTGCTGTGCCGCGCCCAATGGCACCTCCAGAAGGACCGCATCGACGACGCCGCCGAGGTGATCCTGGCCGCCGCGCCCGACACCATGGCCGCCCAGGACACCGACGCCTGGTGGCGCGAGCGTCGCCTGCTCGCGCGCAAGCTGCTCGACCAGGGCAAGTTCAAGACGGCGTATGACGTGGTGCGCACCGCCGCGGTGCCCGAGAAGGAAGTCTACCGCGTCGATTATCATTTCATGTGCGGCTGGATCGCGCTGCGCTTCCTCGGCGATCCCCAGGCGGCGATGGTGCACTTCGCCGCCATCGACGAAGGCTCGGCCAATCCGATCGCGCTGTCGCGCGCCCATTACTGGCGCGGCCGTGCCGCCGAGGCGATGGGGGCGACGGCCGATGCGCGCATGAGCTACCGGGCGGCCGCGCGCTATCCGACCGCCTATTACGGCCAGCTTGCGCGCGCAAAGCTCGGCCTCGATCGCATCGAGCTGCGACCGCCCTCGCCCGTGCTGGCCGCGCTCGACACCCCGCCCGCAGACGAGCGCGTGCGCGCCGCCGACATGCTCTACGGCATCGGCGAGCGCGACACGGTGTTCTATTACGCCGAGGATTTCGCCAGAGAGAGCACCGACGTGGCGGCCCTCGAGGGCCTCGGCGAACTCGCCGGACAGCGCCGCGATGCGCGCGTGATGCTGGAGGTCGGCAAGTCGGCGCTGGCGCGCGGGCTCGCCCTCGACCATTACGCTTTTCCGACCATCGGCATCCCCGAGCACCAGCAGGTCGCGCCCGCGATCGAGACCAGCGTGATCTATTCGGTGGCGCGCACCGAAAGCTCGTTCGACCAGCGCGACAAGTCGCCGGCCAATGCGGTCGGGCTGATGCAGGTGACGCCTGAAGCCGGCCGCGACACCGCCAAGCGCTTTGGCCTGACTTACGACTGGGACAAGATGGTCTCCGATCCCGTCTACAACACGCAAATGGGCGCGGCCGAGCTCAGCGCGCTGCTGTCGGAATATCGCGGCAACCAGATCATGACCTTTGCCGGCTACAATGCCGGCCGCGGCCGCGTGCGCGAATGGGTGCAGGCGCGCGGCGACCCCAGGGATCCCAAGGTCGATCCGGTCGACTGGGTCGAGCGCATCCCGCTGTCGGAGACGCGCAACTACGTCCAGCGCGTGATGGAGAACGTGCTGGTGTACCGCGCCAGGTTCGAGGGCAGCAGCATGATCGCCGGCAAGTCCGACCAGCGCGTCACGACGCAGGAAGTGAGCGCAGCACCAACGGGATCGGCCGCAGCCCCCTCGCCCTAGCCTCGCCACCGCCGGGGCTGGACGCGGCGCGGGCTGGACGCGGTGACTGCGGCCGACTGTTCTGCGCGGCCGTCATCGAGCTAGCCGTCACCTCCTTCCATGGTCAGAAGGTCGTACTCGCGCAGATATGCCTCGGCCAATGAGCGCGACAGCGCGCCCATCTGAATCATCCAGCCCCAGCTCGAGATCGCCGTCAGCACCGCGAACGCCTCGAACGGGCTGCGGGGCCACAGCATGTCCATGGCCGTCTGCTGACGGTAGCAACCGTAGTCGCAATACCGCTCTTGCTTGGACACATGCCGGACGTAACTCGCACCCAGCGGCCGCGCGCATGCGCCGCAGACGCCGTGGCAAGGATGTTCCTGATTGACGAGCATGAATCTCAATGCCGTGTCCTCTCCTGCCGAATGCGTCCTGCCAGCCTGACGGCTCAAGATGCCGCGCGCGTACGTCCCTCGATCAACGGCGCGGCCTCGTGATGAAGTGCGAAGCACTCGTAGCCGCAGTAGCGCAGCAGCGTCCTGGCGTCCCGCAGATAGCCACCATCGATCTCCTCGCAGCACCAAAGGCACGACGTCTTGCGGAACGGGGTTCTGCCGTTCACCAATATGAATCTCACGTGGCACCTCCCAACGCGAAACAGTAGACCAAGTCGACCAGAGAGGCGGACGGCGGTGGCGCGCAGATATGGTTGCGGCCATCGGGATTGTCCCTGTTGCGCTCGACCTTCTGGGACGGGATCAGGATGTATTTGCCGTCTTCCCGGCGCCGCGCGTAGATCCTGCCGTCGACGTAGCGAATCTCGGTCGGGTAGCAATCGGCATTGTTGCAGCAGCTCAGAACCGGATTGTCCGGCATGTGCCAGCTCGAATAGAACTTCTCGTGCAGCAGTTGATCCTGGGGCGGATGGTGACGATGTGGCCCATTCCCTCCGGCTTCGTCGGCCTCCACGCCCGTCACCAGCGGAAGCGGCAGCGCGATCGCCAACAGGAGCTTGCAGGTACGGTTCAACGCAGCCTCCCGACGAAGAAATTGCCTGAGGTGGCAGGCGCGGCGGCTGGTCCTCAGGCCGCCTGATATCGGAACAACCAGCGGCGGTCGCGCTCGCGGCGCGCCCTGAACCGGTCGAGACATTTCCTCGAGCAGAGCGGCGTCCTCCAGGAATAGTATCGGATCAGGCCAAACTTCGCCGTGCAGACGGCACAGCCTTTGGTCTCGGGACGGCGCTCGGAATGCTCTGGGCTATCGCACATCATCCTCTCCTCTTGACCTCTCAGGGGTCCCGGCTTCCTTGTGCGCAAGCTCGGGTCGCCACGGTCGTCACGGAAAATGCGGCCTCTCAATCGTGACCGCCAACTCATCCGGCAAGTCAGGGGGCGGATGCGGAGCCTGGCTCTTTGGGGGCAACACCCCGAGCCTTTCAGCGAATGTGCTCCGCAATCGTCTCCTCTCGATTGACCGCAAAACTAGGCCGCCTGCACCGCATCGCTCAATTGTACGGAGGTAAATGCGCGCTAGAACTAGGGTTGTGCGAGCTATACGTAGGTTTGTGCCGTAGTTTTGCGGTCCTGGCCCACCCGCGCAACGAGACGGCGCAACGCGCGCAAGCTGCACGGCAACCGGGAGCTTTGCCGGGAATCCGACTTTGGTCGGGGGCAATTGCCCCTGTTCTGGCAAAGTGCTCTACTTGCCGTGACGCTAGCGCGCCGGGACGCTTGCGATGATGCCTGGCCAGATCACGAAAATCGGGACTTCGGCCGCACAATTCCTGCTCGGCGGCCTTGCGGCGCTTCGATCATTCGGCAACGGCGAGAAGGACCGGTCCGCGGTCGCTGACGCCTCGCGGCAGAACACCGATCTGCGTGACGCCATGAAGCAATGGCGCGAGGTGTTCGAGCACAATCCGGTCATGTACTTCATGGTCGATCCGTCCGGAACGGTGCTCAACGTGAATACGTTTGGCGCCGCACAATTGGGCTACTCGACGGCCGAGCTGATCGGCCAATCCGTGCTGAACGTCTTCTTCGAGGAAGACCACGACTTCGTTCGTCAATGCGTCGCTTTGTGCCTGACGACCGTGGACCAGTCGCATACCTGGGAGATTCGCAAGTTCCGGAAGGACGGGTCGGTGCTCTGGGTCCGCGAAAACGCCAAGGCGATGCTGCGCGGCGACGGCACGCCGATCCTGCTGGTCGCCTGCGAGAACATCACCCAGCGCAAGGAAGCCGAGGATGCGCTGCGACAGAGCGAGGCCTACCTCGCCCAGGCCCAGGAATTGAGCCACACCGGCAGCTTCGGCTTGAACCTCGCCACCGGCGAGGCGGTCTGGTCGAGGGAGACCTTCCGCATCTTCCAATGCGACCCTGCGACGAAGCCGACCCTGAACTTCGCCTTTCAGCGCATCCATCCGGAAGATCGCGACATAGTACGCGGCACCCTTGATCGGGCCTACCGGCTGGCGGAGGATTTCGACCACGAATACCGCCTGCTGATGCCCGACGGATCGATCAAATATCTCCATTCCGTGGCGCGCGCCGTGCGGCACCCGTCCGGGCGCATCGAGTTCGTCGGAGCGGTGACCGATGTCACGATTGCGAAGGAAGCGGAACAGAGGCTGCGTCGCAGCGAAGCCTATTTGGCCGAAGCCCAACGCCTCAGCCATACGAGCAGCTGGGCCTGGGACGTTCATCGTCAGGAGTTCGCCTACCGGTCGGCTGAACTGTACCGCCTGTTCGGATTTGAGCTGGACCAGACCGATGTCCCGGCCCGGGCTTTTCAGCAACGTATCCTGCCGGAGGACTTTCGGCGGATTGTCGAGGTGGAACGTGAAGCTGTCAGGCAAAAGCAGCCCTTCCAGATCGACTTCCGGATTGTGCGCCCCGACGGTTCGATCAGACACGTCCACAGCGAGGGACATCCTGTGATCGGCCGCGACGGCGAGGTGATGGAAATCATCGGCACGCACGTGGACGTCACCGAGCAGTTCGCGGCGAAAGATGCCCTGCATCAGGCGTTCGATGAGCTCAAGACATCCGAACAGCGCTTCCGCGACTATGCCGAAACCGCATCGGACTGGTTCTGGGAGACCGGGCCGGACCACCGCATTACCAGGATATCGGAGCACGCCGAAACCTCCAGCGCTGCGCCGAAGGGCCTGATCGGCCTGGCCCGCTGGGACATTCCGCCCGACGCCGAGTTCGAGCCGGAGAAATGGGAGCAGCATCGCGCGGCGCTCGATGCCCACGTTGCGTTCCGCGATCTGATCTACCGCAGCAGGGATGGTAACGGATCTCCAATCTACGTGCGGACCAGCGGCAAGCCGTTCCATGATGCGACAGGCAATTTTCTCGGCTATCGCGGCGTCAGCAGCGACGTCACGGCGGCGATCCGCGTCGAGCAGGCGGAAGAGGCGCTGCGCAAGGCGCAAGGCGAGCTCGCCCACGTCACCCGCGTCACGACGCTCGGGGAACTGACCACCTCGATTGCCCACGAAATCACCCAGCCCATCGCCGCGGTGATCTCCAACGCGGACGCGTGCATCGCTTGGCTTGACCGCGACCCCGCCGACCTGAAGGCCGCGCGCCGTTCCGCAGAGTGGATTGTCGAGGATGCCAATCGGGCAAGCGAGGTGATCCGCCGGATCAGAGCGCTTGCGAAGAAGACCGAGATCGAAATGGCTCCACTCGACATCAACCAGGTCGTCAGGGAGGCAGTGGCGCTGGTTCGGCGCGAGCTGGCGATCCATGCGGTGTCGGTGCGAATGGAGTTGGCGTCCGATCTGCCGAGGATTTGCGGCGACCGGATCCAGCTTCAGCAGGTGCTGATCAACCTGGTGGTGAACGGCATCGAAGCCATGCATGCCAATGTCGACCGCCCGCGCGAGCTGGCGATCCGCTCGAGCCGGACGGACGACGACCGCCTGCTCCTCACCGTGACGGACCGCGGTGTCGGCCTTGGCAAAGACGTCAAGGAACGCATCTTCACCCCCTTCTTCACGACGAAATCGGGCGGTCTGGGAATGGGACTCTCGATCTGCCGATCGATCATCGAGGCTCATGCGGGCCGGCTTTCGGCCATTCAAAATGAAGGGAGCGGAGCAACATTCCAGATCGCCCTGCCCTTGCCACACAAGGACACGTCGTGACTGATCATGCCAAGCAGGCCCAGGCGAGCGCCGGTGATCCGATCGTCCTGATCGTCGATGATGATCCGTCGATGCGCCGTGCGCTCACCAATCTCTTTCAATCGGTCGGCCTCAAGGTCGAAGCCTTCAGCTCGGCGGCGGAGATCATGGAAGCCAAACCGCCGGCGGTCCCCAGTTGCCTCGTGCTCGACATCCGCCTGCCGGGCTTGAGTGGCCTCGACCTCCAGGCGGACCTCGCCAAAGCCAATATTCACACGCCCATTATCTTCATCACCGGTCACGGCGATATTCCCATGACCGTAAGAGCCATGAAAAGCGGTGCCGTCGATTTTCTGACCAAGCCGGTGCGCGACCAGGACATGCTGGATGCCGTGCAGGCGGCGATCGAACGCGATCGCAAGCGACGCGATGCCGAGCAGTCGATCTCGGGGGTGCGATCCCGTTTCGAGGGACTGACGGCGCGCGAACGCGACGTCCTCGCCCTGGTTGCATCCGGCCTGATGAACAAGCAGGTCGCTGCCGAGCTTGGATTGGCCGAAATCACCGTGAAGATCTATCGCGGCCAGATCATGCGGAAAATGGCGGCGAAGTCGTTGGCCGACCTCGTCAGAATGACCGACGCGCTCGGAATCCCGCGCAACAGGGGTCATTTGCAAACCTAAGTATGCTTTCCAATCTCGCTCCGGTGGCCCACCTTCCCTCAAGCGGCTGAATCGCAGCCGGCGGCTCCCCGTGCAGGAGCATTATATTGCCAGTGTCTTCGATCATTTCCGTCATTGATGATGATCCCTCCGTTCGTCTTGCGACGAACAACCTCCTGACGTCGCGCGGGTATACGGTCCACACCTTTGGCTCGGCTCACGAATTTCTCCAATCCGCCCAACTGGAGACGACCGGCTGCGTGATCACGGACGTGCAGATGTCGGTCATGAGCGGCGTCGAGCTGCTGACGCACATGCGCGGCCTCGGGCGCGTCACGCCCTTCATTTTCATGACGGCTTTTCCGGATGAGGCCGTACGCGACCGCGCACTCAGGGCCGGCGCGATCTGCTTTCTCGCCAAGCCGTTTTCAACCCCAGCCCTGATCCAGTGCCTGGAGACCGCATTGTCGGACCCCGGTGACGCCACGATGTGATGCGGCGGCCCCGCGTCCCCACGGCCACGACATGTCTGCGGCCATGCGGCATGCTCAATCCACCTTGATGTTGGCCGCCTTGATCATCGGCCACCATTTGGCGATCTCGGCCTTCTGACGGGTGCCGAGCGCTTCGGGCGTGAGCTGGTCCTTCGGCGTCATCTCCAGCCCCTGGCTTTCGAGCTGCTTCCTCACGGCAGGATCGTTCAGCGCCTCCACGGCCGCAGCATTGAGTTTGGCAACGATCTCCTTTGGCGTGCCCTTCGGCACCCACATGCCCGACCACAGCGTCATGTTGAAGCCTTTGAGCCCTGCCTCCTCCGCGGTCGGAATCTCGGGGGCCGAGGAAAGGCGCTTGCTGTCGGTGATGGCGTAGGCGCGGATGGTGCCGGCGCGGACCTGCGCGATGGAGTTGGAGGTCTGGTCGATGATGACGTCGATCTGGCCGGCGATGAGATCGTTCAACGCGGGTGCCGTGCCGCGATACGGCACGTATTGCAGCTTGATGCCGGAGACGCTCTCGAAATAGACGCCGGCGATGTGGCTGCCGGAGCCGGCGCCGGCGGTGCCCGCTGTCGGCGGCGACGGCCGTGACTTCAGCCATTCGATCAGCTCTTTCAGCGACGTCGCCGGCACCGCGTTCTTGCTGACGACGATCATCGGATTGCTCGGCAGCAGCACCACCGGCTCGAGGTCGGCAACGAGGTCGTATTTGAGCTTGTAGACGGCGCCGTTGGCGACGTGGGTGCCGAGATGGCCGAAGGAGATGGTGTAGCCGTCCGGCGGCGATTGCACGGCGCGGCCGACGCCGATCGACCCGCCCGCACCGGTGACGTTCTCGACCACGAGGGGCTGGCCGAGCGGAGTGCGCATCCGCTCGGCGAGCACGCGCGCCATCGCATCCGACGGGCCGCCGGCTGCGAACGGCACGATGATGGTGATGGGACGGGAGGGATAGTCATCGGCGCGCGCGGCGCCGGTCACAGCGAGAATAGCAAACAGCGCAGCCCAGACGGCCTTCGTCATTGTCTTCTCCCCAGCGATGTCGTTCTTGTTTTTCTTCACCTCGCCCCGCTTGCGGGGAGAGGTCGAATTGCGAAGCAATTCGGGTGAGGGGGGTCTCCGCAGGTTCAGCTGTCACCGCCCCCGCGGAGACTCCCCCTCACCCCAACCCTCTCCCCGCAAGCGGGGCGAAGGAGAAGCAAGCTAGAACTGTGTGTAATCGATCGGCTCGTGGCGATCGAGCGTGCGGGTCACCGGCGGCAGCGGATATTTCAGGCCGGTCGCGCAATTGAACAGCATGACGCGGTCACCCTTCGAGACGCGGCCATCGGCGAGGCTGTCCTTGTAGGCGGCATAGGTCGCGGCGCCCTCGGGGCAGAGCAGCAGCCCCTCCTCGCGCGCAACCTCGTTCAGCGCCGACGAGATCTTGTCGTCGTCGACCGCGATGGCAAAGCCCTTGCTCTCGCGGACCGCGCGCAAGATGAGAAAGTCGCCGATTGCCTGCGGCACGCGGATGCCCGAGGCGATCGTGTGGGCGTCCTCCCAGCGCGTGGCGTGCTCGGTGCCGGCGTCATAGGCCCGCACCATCGGCGCGCAGCCCGAGGCCTGCACCGCGACCATGCGCGGGCGCTTCGAACCGATGAAGCCGATCTTCTCGAGCTCGTCGAAGGCCTTCCACATGCCGATCAGGCCGGTGCCGCCGCCGGTCGGATAGAAGATCACATCGGGCACGTCCCAACCGAGCTGCTCGGCAAGCTCGAGGCCCATCGTCTTCTTGCCTTCAATGCGGTACGGCTCCTTTAGCGTCGAGGTGTCGAACCAGCCGACCTTGGCCTTGCCCTCGCCGACGATCTTGCCGCAATCGTCGATATAGCCGTTGACGCGGTAGACGGTCGCGCCCTGCAGCTCGATCTCGCTGACGTTCACCTCCGGCGTATCGGCCGGGCAGAAGATTGTGGTCTTGATGCCGCAGGAGGTGGCGTAGGCCGCCAGCGCAGCCCCCGCGTTGCCGTTGGTCGGCATCGCCATGTGCTTGATGCCGAGCGCCTTGCCCATCGACACCGCCATCACGAGGCCACGCGCCTTGAACGAGCCGGTCGGCAGCCGTCCCTCGTCCTTGACGATGATCTCGCCGCCGCCGAGTTTCTTGCCGAGCTTCGGCAGCCGGATCAGGGGCGTGGTGACCTCGCCGAGCGAGACGATGTCCTTGCATTTGCGCACCGGCAGCAGCTCGCGGTAGCGCCACATGTCGCCGGGGCGTTGCGCGAGCGCGTCCTTGGTCAGCGCCTTCTTCACGCCTGCGAGGTCGTAGCGTACCAGCAGCGGTTTGCCGGCCTTGGAGAGATTGTGGACCTGGTCGGCGGCGTAATGATCGCCCTCCATTGCGCATTCGAGATGGGTGACGAAGGTCGGGCGTTCGACGATGAGGTTGTCGTTGTCGTGCATGGGTTCATTCCCTTTTGTTGTTTTCGTATTTCTCTATCAAACCCGCCACCCCGAGGCGCCGGAGCGAAGCGGAGGCCTCGAAGGGCAACGAGCCCGGCTGCTGCAGCTCGGCCGTTCATCCTTCGAGGGTCACTCGGCGGCGCGGTGCGCCGCCGAACTCGCACCTTAGGATGACGGGACTGATGGCAGCACGCTGCGCCGCAGCCCTCGTTCCATCAAATATTCAACACCTTTCCATACGCATCCAGCACGGCTTCCTTCATCATCTCCGACAGCGTGGGATGCGGGAAGACCGTGTGCATCAGCTCTTCTTCCGTCGTCTCCAGATTCATGGCGACGACGTAGCCCTGGATCAGCTCGGTGACTTCAGCGCCGACCATGTGGGCGCCGAGCAGCTGGCCGGTCTTCTTGTCGAAGATCACCTTGACGAGGCCCTGGTCCTCGCCGAGCGCGATCGCCTTGCCGTTGCCGACGAAGGGGAAACGGCCGACGCGGATCTCGCGGCCGTTCTCTTTCGCCTTGGCTTCGGTGAGGCCAACGGAGGCGACCTGCGGCTGGCAATAGGTGCAGCCCGGGATCATGTTCTTGTCCATGGGATGCGGATGCAGTCCCTTGATCGCCTCGACGCAGATCACGCCCTCATGCTCGGCCTTGTGTGCGAGCATCGGGGGCCCCGCGACGTCGCCGATGGCATAGATGCCGGGGACGTTGGTCTTGCCGTAGCCGTCGATCACGATGCAGCCGCGGTCGGTCTTCACGCCGAGCTTTTCCAGGCCGAGATTCTCGATATTGCCGACGACGCCGACTGCGGAGATCACGCGCTCGAACTCTGATGTGACGGGCTTGCCCTTGCCGTCGTCGATGGTGGCGACGACGCTGTCGGACTTCTTCTCCAGCTTCGTGACCTTGGTCGAGGACATGATCTTGATGCCCTGCTTCTCCAGGCGCTTGCGGGCGAGCCCCGCGATCTCGGCGTCCTCGACGGGCAGGATCTGCGGCAGCACCTCGACGACGGTGACTTCGGAACCCATGGTGTGGAAGAACGAGGCGAACTCGATGCCGATCGCGCCGGAGCCGACGACCAGCAGCGACTTCGGCATCCGCTCCGGCACCATCGCCTCGAAATAGGTCCAGACCAGCTTCTTGTCGGGCTCGAGCCCCGGCAGCACGCGCGGCCGCGCGCCGGTCGCGACGATGATGTGCTTGGCCTGATAGGTCCCCTCGCCCAGCGCACCCTTCGGGCCCTCGACGTCGGACTTCTTCACCGTGACCTTGCCGGGCGCGTCGATCGTGGCCGCGCCCCAGATCACGCTGACCTTGTTCTTCTTCATCAGGAAGCCGACCCCGTCGTTGAGCCGCTTGGAGACGCCGCGTGAGCGCTGCACCACCGCCTTCGGATCGAACGAGACCTTCTCCGCCGACAGGCCGTAATCCCCGGCATGCTGCATGTAATGATAGATCTCGGCCGAGCGCAGCAGCGCCTTGGTCGGGATGCACCCCCAGTTCAGGCAGATGCCGCCGAGATACGACTTCTCGACGATCGCGACCTTGAAGCCGAGCTGAGCGGCGCGGATCGCGGTGACATAGCCGCCGGGACCGGAGCCGATGATGATGACGTCGAAGGATGTGTCGGCCATGGCGGCTCCCGTTCAACTCAAGAGGCGCCGCGGGCGCGGCGCTTGACCAGAAAAGACCTCACCAGCCATTCGAGCATCACCGCCAGGACCATGACGGCCAGAGCGATGAGCACGACGGGCTGGGCGATGTTCCGTGCCAGTTGCTCACCGGCAAAGAACGCAGAGTGCAGAAAATCGAGCCCGATCGGGTTAAGCGCAACCGCGGCTCCGAGCAGCAGCGATATCCATGGCCAGCGGGTACGGACATGCAAAATTGCGCCCTCTGCCGCCGCGTCAGACCATCATCATGACGGGGTTTTCGATCAGCTGCTTGAAGGCGCCGATCAGCTCGGCGCCGAGCGCACCGTCGATGGCGCGGTGATCGCAGGACAAGGTCACGCTCATCATGTGCGCGATCTCGATCTTGCCGCCGCGTACCACAGGGCGTTCCTCGCTGGTGCCGACCGCGAGGATGGTCGCATGCGGCGGGTTGATCACGGCGGTGAAGTGGCTGATGCCGTACATGCCGAGGTTGGAAACTGCGGTGGTGCCGCCCTGGTATTCCTCGGGCTTGAGCTTGCGCGAGCGGGCGCGCGCGGCGAAATCCTTCATCTCGTTGGAGATGGTCGAAAGCGTCTTGGTCTCGGCCTTGCGGATGATCGGGGTGATCAGGCCACCCGGCATTGCGACCGCAACGCCGACGTCGGAATGATGGTGCTTGACCATGCCGCTTTCGGTCCAACTGACGTTGCAGTTCGGGATCTTCTGCAGCGCCACTGCCATCGCCTTGATGACGAAGTCGTTGACCGAGATCTTGTAGAGCGGCTTCTTCTCCTTGTCCTTCGGCGCGGCAGCGTTGATTTCCTCGCGGGCAGCGAGGAGCTTGCCGATGTCGCAGTCGATGGTCAGGTAGAAGTGCGGGACGTTCTGGATCGATGCAGTCAGGCGCTGCGCAATGGTACGGCGCATGCCGTCATGCGGAATGATGTCGTAGGAGCCGGGCTCGAACAGCGACAGGATTTGCTTGTCCGACATGGTGGGCGCGATCGAGGGCGCACCTGATGGTGCCGCGGCGGGCGCCTTGAGGCCCTTGCCCGACTTGGCCTGCTCGACGTCGCGGGCGACCACGCGGCCGTGCGGGCCGGTGCCTGTTACCATCGACACGTCGATGCCGGCGTCCTTGGCGAGACGCCGCGCCAGCGGCGAGGAGAACACGCGACCACCTTGGCCGTTGCTCTGCGCGGCCGGAGTAGCGGCCTGCGGCGCAGGTGCAGCAGCCGGCGACGGCGCGGCTTTGGGCGCGGCAGGCGCAGCTGCGGGAGCCGGCGCCGCAGCAGGAGCCTCGGCCGCCTTCGGAGGTGCGGCCGAAGCGCTGGGCTTGGCGGCACCCGCCGCCTTCACGTCCTCGCCTTCGCCGGCGAGCACCGCGATCACGTCGTTGACCGGGACGTCCTGCGTGCCCTCGGGCACCAGGATCCTGGCGATCGTGCCCTCGTCGATGGCCTCGACCTCCATGGTCGCCTTGTCGGTCTCGATCTCGGCGATGACGTCGCCGGATTTGACCTTGTCGCCTTCCTTCTTCAGCCACTTGGCGAGGTTGCCCTTCTCCATCGTCGGCGAGAGAGCGGGCATCAGGATGTTGATGGGCATGCTGACCTCAAGAAGAACTTTGCAAAACGTCGCCTCCGACAGCGGAGACGAACAGACCAGGTTTAGTTGCCGATGTCGCCCTGCCACAGGCGCTCATTGGCAGGGATGGAACGCCAATTCTTCATCATGGTGATCGAGCGGTCGTCGGCAAGATCGATCCAGGGGATGCCGAACTTGTCGAGGATGTCCTTGGATCCCTCGAAGGTGACGGATTCCCCGATCACCACGAGCTTGACCTTGAACAGCCCCAGCGCGCCGGCGCACATCGAGCATGGCGACAGCGTGGTGTACATGACGGTGTCGTGGAACGAGATCGCGCCGGCCTCGCGCAGGCAGCTCATCTCGCCGTGCAGGATCGGATTGTTTTCCTGCACGCGGTTGTTGTGGCCGCGGGCGATGATTTTGTTGTCGCGCGTCAGCACGGCGCCGATCGGCAGGCCGCCCTGCGCGATCGAGGCCTCCGCCTCGCGGATCGCCTCCAGCATGAAATCGAAATGATGAGCTTCGATCGCCACGGTCAGTGTCCCTTGCCGCGCGGCGTCGTGGTGCCGGTGTCGGTGGGACGCTCGATCTCGGCCTGGAACATCTCCAGGATCCGGTTCAGCGCGTCCTCTTCGGTATATTCGCTCTCGCGCGCATAGGCGCGCGCGGCGTGGCGGGCGAGATCGACGAGCAGCAGGCCCCACATGTCAGGCTCCTCGAAGGCACGCTGGAACGCCATCGACAGCCCGCCGTCCAGCACGAACACGCGCAGGATCTCGACCGCGTCGTCGCGGGTCATGACGTCGGGCGGAAGTGGCTGCTCCTTCGGGCCCGCCATGGTCTACCTGTAGCAGACGGCTTTGGCGGCCTCGACGACTTCTGCCGCCGACGGCAGCGCGAGCTTCTCCAGGTTCGCGGCATAGGGCATCGGCACGTCCTTGCCGGAGACGCGCGTCACAGGTGCGTCCAGATAGTCGAAGGCGTTCTCCATGATGCGCGCGGCGATCTCGGCGCCGACGCCGCTCTGGGCCCAACCCTCTTCCACCGTGACGGCACGGCCAGTCTTCTTCACCGAGTTGATGATGGTCTCGGTGTCCATCGGACGCAGCGTGCGCAGGTCGATCACCTCGGCCTCGATGCCCTCTTTGGCAAGTTCATCGGCCGCCTTCAGCGCATAGGTCATGCCGTTCGACCAGGAGATGATCGAGACATGGCTGCCTGAGCGCACGATGCGGGCCTTGCCGATCGGGATCACGAAATCGTCGAGCTTCGGCACCTCACCGGTGTGGCCGTAGAGCACCTCGTTCTCGAGGAAGATCACCGGATTGGGATCGCGGATCGCAGCCTTCAGAAGACCCTTGTAATCGGCGGCCGAGAATGGCGCGACGACCTTCAGGCCCGGGACGTTCGAGTACCAGGCCGAATAATCCTGGCTGTGCTGGGCGGCGACGCGCGCAGCGGCGCCGTTGGGCCCGCGGAACACGATCGAGCAGCCCATCTGGCCGCCGGACATATAGAGCGTCTTGGCCGCGGAGTTGATGATCTGGTCGATCGCCTGCATGGCGAAGTTGAAGGTCATGAACTCGACGATGGGCTTGAGGCCCGTCATCGCGGCGCCGACGCCGACGCCGGCAAAGCCGTGCTCGGTGATCGGGGTGTCGATGACGCGCTTGGCGCCGAACTCCTGGAGCAGGCCCTGGGTGACCTTGTAGGCGCCCTGATATTCGGCGACCTCTTCGCCCATCACGAAGACGTCGGCGTCGCGGCGCATCTCTTCGGCCATGGCATCGCGCAAGGCTTCGCGGATGGTCTGCGTGATCATCTCGGTACCGGCAGGCACCTCCGGATCCGGCTCGGCGACAGCCTGCGGGGCCGGCGCAACCTTGGGCGCGGGCACCTCGGCCTTTGCGGCGGCAGGCGGAGCGGACTCGGCAGCCTTCTGCGCGGCCGGTGCAGGCGCTTTGGCAAGATCGGCCGCGCTTTCGCCGTCGGCGAGGATGGTCGCGATCGGCGTATTCACCGCGACGTCGGCGGTCCCCTCGGGGATCAGGATCTTGCCGAGCGTCCCTTCGTCGGTCGCCTCGACCTCCATGGTCGCCTTATCGGTCTCGATCTCGGCGATCACGTCACCCGACTTGATCGTCTCGCCCTCTTTCTTCAGCCATTTGGCGAGGTTGCCCTTCTCCATCGTGGGCGACAACGCGGGCATCAGCACTTGAATTGGCATATCGACTCCAAAAGAAAGCTTGCGCGCGTTCAGCGGTAAACGTCGGTCCAGAGCTCGGCGGCATCCGGCTCGGGATCATGCTGGGCGAAATCGGCGGACGCGTTGACGATGTCGCGCACCTCGGCGTCGATCGCCTTGAGATCGGCCTCGCTGACCTTGGCAGCCAAGAGGCGGTTACGCACCTGCTCGATCGGGTCCTGGTCGTGGCGGACCTTCTCGACCTCCTCGCGCGTGCGATATTTTGCAGGGTCGGACATCGAGTGGCCGCGATAGCGGTAGGTCTGCATCTCCAGGATGAAGGGACCCTTGCCGGCGCGGCACCAGGCGGCGGCTTCGTCGCCGGCGGCCTTGACGGCGCGGACGTCCATGCCGTCGACCTGCTTGCCGGGGATGTTGAAGGACGCACCGCGCTTGGAGAAATCCTGCTGCGCCGAGGCGCGCGAGACCGAGGTGCCCATGGCATAGCGGTTGTTCTCGATGACGTAGATCACCGGCAGCTTCCAGAGCTCCGCCATGTTGAAGCTCTCATAGACCTGGCCCTGGTTGGCCGCACCGTCGCCGAAATAGGTGACGCTGACATTGTCGTTGCCGCGGTAGTTATTGGCGAATGCCAGACCCGTGCCGAGCGATACCTGGGCGCCGACGATGCCGTGGCCGCCGTAAAAGTGCTTCTCCTTGCTGAACATGTGCATGGAGCCGCCCTTGCCCTTGGAATAGCCGCCGCGGCGGCCCGTGAGCTCGGCCATGACGCCGTTGGCATCCATCCCGGTGGCAAGCATGTGGCCGTGATCGCGGTAGCCGGTAATGACCTGATCGCCCTGCTTCAGGGCCATCTGCATGCCGACCACCACGGCCTCCTGGCCGATATAGAGGTGACAGAAGCCGCCGATCGCGCCCATGCCATAGAGCTGGCCGGCCTTTTCTTCGAACCGCCGGATCAGGAGCATGTCGCGGAGCGCCTTGAGCTCCTGCTCCCTCGTGAATTCCGGGGGCGAACCGCCGTCGGTCTTGTCCTGTGGAGTGCTTGCGGCGGCTTTCTTGGGTGCGGCCATGGGAATTCCGGGTCAGAGAAAACTTTCGTCCTCTCTAACCCAACTCAAACGCCCTTGGAAAGCACCGCAGCGGCATGACACGACTTTCATTATGCCGCAGTGCAACGTGGTCGAAATATTGGAAAATCTTTGGCGCTGATCGGGCAACAAATCTATGCGCGCCATGTGCGCCTGCGGATTCGTGACCGGATCAAGAATTATGGACCATGCCGATCCGGGCCTTCGGAGCGGACGTCGCCAGGATGGCGCCGCCCTCTCCGCACCTCGATCAGAAGAAGCCGAGCTTCTTCGGGCTGTAGCTGACCAGGAGATTCTTGGTCTGCTGATAATGATCGAGCATCATCTTGTGGGTCTCGCGACCGACGCCCGACTGCTTGTAGCCGCCGAACGCCGCATGGGCAGGATAGGCGTGGTAGCAGTTGGTCCAGACCCGGCCGGCCTGGATCGCCCGGCCGAAGCGGTAGCAGCGGTTGGCATCGCGGCTCCAGACGCCGGCCCCGAGGCCGTAGAGCGTGTCGTTGGCGATCTCGAGCGCCTCGTCGTCGTTCTTGAAGGTCGTGACCGAGACCACGGGGCCGAAGATCTCCTCCTGGAAGATTCGCATCTTGTTGTGGCCCTCGAACACGGTCGGCTTGACGTAGAAGCCGCCGGCGAGATCGCCGCCGAGCTCGGCACGTCCGCCGCCGGCGAGCACCTTGGCCCCCTCCTGCTTGCCGATGTCGATGTAGGACAGGATTTTTGCGAGCTGCTCGCCGGATGCCTGGGCGCCGATCATGGTGGCGGCATCGCGCGGGTCGCCCTGCTTGATCGCCGCGACGCGCTTCAGCGCCCGCTCCATGAAGCGGTCATAGATGTCCGCATGAACCAGCGCGCGGCTCGGACAGGTGCAGACCTCGCCCTGGTTCAGCGCGAACATGACGAAGCCTTCGATCGCCTTGTCGAAGTAATCGTCGTCCTCGGCGGTGACGTCGTTGAAGAAGATGTTCGGCGACTTGCCACCGAGCTCCAGCGTGACCGGAATGAGGTTCTGGCTGGCATATTGCATGATCAGCCGGCCCGTCGAGGTCTCGCCGGTGAACGCGATCTTGGCGATGCGCGGGCTCGAGGCCAGCGGCTTGCCGGCTTCCAGACCAAAGCCGTTGACGATGTTGAGGACGCCGGGCGGCAGCAGGTCGCCGATGATCTCGGCCCAGACCATGATCGAGGCCGGGGTCTGCTCGGCAGGCTTCAGCACGACGCAATTTCCGGCGGCGAGCGCGGGGGCGAGCTTCCAGCAGGCCATCAGCAGCGGGAAGTTCCAGGGGATGATCTGGCCGACCACGCCGAGCGGCTCGTGGAAATGATAGGCGATGGTGTCGTGGTCGATCTCGCCGATCGAGCCTTCCTGGGCGCGCACGACGCCGGCGAAGTAGCGGAAGTGATCGATGGCGAGCGGGATGTCGGCGGCGCGGGTCTCGCGGATCGGCTTGCCGTTGTCCCAGGTCTCGGCAATGGCGAGACGCTCGAGATTTTCTTCCATGCGGTCGGCGATCCGGTTCAGGACCGCGGCGCGCTCGGCGACGCTGGTACGGCCCCAGGCGCCCTTGGCGGCATGCGCCGCGTCGAGGGCCGCCTCGACGTCCTGCGCGTCCGAGCGCGCGATCTTGCAGACGATCTGGCCGTTCACCGGCGAGGCATTGTCGAAATATTTGCCGGAGATCGGCGCGACGAACTTGCCGCCGATGAAGTTGTCATAGCGTTCGGCAAAGGGAACTTTGGTCACATTGAGGAATTCCACCTTGTTCATTGATCACTCCCGATGTTTGCTGTTTGCGCAATTCGTCGCGTGGTCGCGACTTGCACCGACGATGTCGCGGGAGATGTTTTCTGTCAGCCCCGATGGGAGCGATGGCGGGGCCGACCTGTCGCAGTTCTGCGACACACACTCGTGTCCCGGCTCATTCTCGTGTCCCGGACGCGCTGCAACGCTCTTCGCGTTGCTGCGCAGAGCCGGGACCCAGGCGGCACGGGAGAATGCTGAGACATGGGCCCCGACTCTGCAGCGCACCACGTCGCAAGTGCGACGCGCTGCGCTGCGTCCGGGGCACGAGACCGGAATTTCGAGCGCACGGTTTCAGGGAAATAGCGCGGCCTAGTGGTTCAGCTCGAACCGCTTGAGCTTCCTGTGCAGCGTGGCGCGGCTGACGCCGAGGGCCTTGGCGGCCGCCGAGACATTGCCGCCGGCGCGGAGCAGCGCCCGCTGCACCACCGCGCGCTGGCCGCCGGCAAGATGATCGCGCGCGGGTTCGCCGCCGAGCAGATCGGCTGCGGGCACCGGCTGCAACGCCCGGCCGGGCGCGATTCCCAGCGCCGCCCGGGCGGAGCGGGTCGCGCCGATCACGAGATCGTCCGCATCGACCGCAATGAGGCCGCCGCATTGGCCGTCCGCAGCTTGCGTCAAGACGATGCGGGCATGGCTGAACGCCCTGCGGAACAGATCGGCTTCGATACGCTTGGCCGCCTCGCCCGTCGCAAGCGCGATCAGACTGGAAAACGCGTCGGTGCGGTCGGCGCGGCAGGAGGAGACGTCGAGCACGCCCGCCAGCGCCGCCTCATGGTCGTAGATCGGAACGGCGGTGCAGCTCAGAAGCGTGTTGCGGGTGAAGAAATGCTGGTCGCGGTCGATCGTCAGCGGACGCTGCTCGACGAGGCAGGTGCCGATGCCGTTGGTGCCTTCGTGCTCCTCGCTCCAGAGCGCACCGGTCCACAGACCCCAGGATTGAAACGTCGCATCGTCCGCCGCCGTGCCGCGACGATCGACCGGCACGCCCTCGCCGTCGGCGAGCAGCACGCAGCACCCGCTCGCGCCGACGGCCTGATAGAGCCGGTCCATCGCGCCTTGCGCCGCGGCCAGCAGCGGCGCGATGCGCTCGCGCGCCTCGTGCAGCTCGGCTTCGGTCAGCCGCATCGGCGAGGTGCGGCCGCCGGGATCGAGATGATGCAATCTGGACGAACGGCGCCACGAGGCCACGAGCGCGGATCGTGCCGCCTGGCCTGACGCGATGGCGGCCTCGACGCGAGCCGCGTGATGCCGGGGCATTGACCCATTCATCACTGTTTCCTCCGGATCACAGACTAGATCGTGTCGGCGCCACTCGTTTGATCTGCGTCAACTTCGGCGAGCCACAGAAGCCATGCCCCCGCCGCGGCACTGCCGTCAAGGCGGCCGCCCGGTTCCGGACTTACGACCTTCGCAGGAGGAAAGGCACTGTGGTCGGATCTTGGCGGCGGCTTTCGCTGTCGGTTTCGAAAGCTTGCGGAAAACGCTACTTCGCCGGGATCATCCGAACGAGATCACGCGGATTGACGTAATCGAGCTGGAAGCGCGCCCGCTCGTCCAGCATGTCGGGGTCGATCCGCTCGGACCGCAGCAGCGACACCCGCTGCTCGCTCCTGGCGCGCTCACGCTTGAGCTGGGCCAGTTCGCTGGTCAGCGCGATGATCTCCTGGTCGAGCTCCTGGCGGGCGTTGAGGCCATATTTGCCGGTATAGGCGTTGACGCCGAAATAGCCGACGATGGCGGCCGCCATCGCGTAGAGGGCAAGACCGGTCAGGATCGATTTCAGGCGCGCGCGGGAGACCATCTTGGGAAGATGGGACAGGTTGGTTAAGGGAGTGCTAATCAGCCCCTGCCCGTATCCCTCCTCGTCATGCCCGGGCTTGTCCCGCCTGCGCGGCCGAAGCCGCTTCGGCGCGGCGAAGGCCCGGGCATCCACGTTCTTCGTCGCTCGGGGCCAAGACGTGGATGGCCGGGACATCCAGCGCGAAGACGCGCTTCGCGCTTTTGCCCGGCCATGACGGAGAGTTGGGCAAGCTTCGGCGGAAAAGCCTCAGCCGTGGTGCTTGGCGACGTGCGCGGCGAAGGCGTCGATATAGGCCTGGAGCACGGGCTTCAGCGAGTCCTTGGTGAGGTTGCCTTCGGCGTCGAAGGCGTCGCCGACCGCATTCAGATAGATCTCCGGCTGCTGCATGATCGGGCCCGCAATGCCTGGCAGGATGTTCTGAAGCGTCTTTGCGGCGCTGACGCCGCCGAGCGGACCCGGCGAGTTCGAGACGATGCCGACCGGCTTGCCGTTGAACGAGCTCTTGCCGTAGGGCCGCGAGGCGACGTCGATGGCGTTCTTCAGGACGCCGGGGATCGCGCGGTTGTATTCCGGCGTGACGAAAATGACGCCGTCCGACTTCTGAAGCTTCTCGCGGAAGGCCAGCCAGTCCGCGGGCGGCGCGCCCTCGAGGTCCTGGTTGAAGAACGAGATGCCCGCCGGCGTGACGACCTCGAGCTTGAGCGTATCAGGCGCAAGCTTGGCCAGTGCATTGGCGATCTTCAGCGAAAAGCTGTCCTTGCGCAGGCTGCCGGCGATCGTGACGATGTTGTAGGCCATGGATTGTCCTTGAGGGCTTGAGCTGGAGTACCGCGACGGCACTTAAGCGATCTCGTGCGGTGGATGCAAGTGCATGAACCCGCCCGATTTGGAAACGCTGTGTTTCGCGGAAGCAGACGTTTGGGCGGGATGGAGCGCCGGCGTAACCCAGGGCCCTGCCCCAAGCTACGCCGGTCCCGGATGATGCTGCGCTCCATCAGGGCTACAATTCAGTGCCCGTGGATGCGATCCAAAACAATCGGGCCGCCAAGTGGCGGCCCGAACGTACGCGCAAAGCTGCAGGTCCCGATCAGATCGTCGGATTCCACGCCGACGGGATCAGGCGATATTTGGCGCCGTCCTTCTCGACGTGGCCGACCGCCGGGAACGTGAAGTGGAAGCCGATGACGGTCGCCTTCTCCGCCGCCGCCATGTCGTAGAATTTGTGGCGGGTCTCCTGCGCCAGCGCGGCATCGTTGTCGAACATCACGTGCCAGTCGGGATTGCGCAGGAAGAATTCCGGGATGTTGGTGACGTCGGACTGGATCAGCACCTTGGCATCGCCGGACGCGACAGCGAACGAGGTGTGGCCCGGCGTGTGGCCCGGGGTTGCGATCGAGGTGATACCCGGCGCGACCTCCTTGCCCCACTCGTATTTGGTCACCTTGGATTCGAGGCCGGCGAAGGTCTTCTTCACGTTGGCGAAGTAGTTCTTCATCATCGGATTGGACTCGGCCTTGGCGGCGTTGCCCTCGCTGGTCCAGAACTCCCAGTCCTTGCCCGGCACCATGATGTCCGCATTGGGGAATGCGAGCGCGCCGTCGGCGAGACGAATGCCATTGGTGTGATCGGGGTGCAGATGTGAGAGCAGCACCACGTCAATGTTCTTCGCCTCGACGCCGGCAGCCTGGAGATTTTGCAGAGTGCGGCCGACGGCGCCCTTGCTGGCTTCGAAATTCGCAATGCCGTTGCCGGTGTCGATCAAGACGAGCTTGGAGCCGGTGTTGATGAGCTGCGGGTTGAACGGCACCGTGACCATGCCCTTCGGCATGTAGGCCGCCTCGCCGGCGGCCAGCGCCTCGTCCTTCTGCAGGTTCGCGACGAACTTGTCCGGCATCGGGAAGGTGCGCGCACCGTCATTGATCGACGTGCACTCGAAAGCGCCGACCTTGTAGCGATAGAAGCCCGGCGCCTGCGTCCCGGCCTGCGGCACCGCGGCATTGACGGCGGCCGGTCGGAGGCCGGTTACTGCGGCCGCGCCGACGGCAGCGGCGCCAGCGAGCAAATGACGACGATTGAGATCGGTCATGGAGTCCCCTTCTGAGCCTTGCGGTTTTCCGCATTCAATGGCGGCGGAATAATCCCCCGCTTCGCTCAGAAGGCAAGACCTTCCTTCGATGACCTGCCGTCGCAGATCACGATTATTTATTTGGGTTGATGAGGAATTTTTCGCCAGTGGCACGTTTGGCGTACACGGCGATGTTGGCGGGATCAAGCACCTCGGTCAGCGACACCACCTTGGTGTAGTGACTGGCGAAGGTGGTCTTGAGCTCGGACGCGACGCGCTGGCGCAACCGTCCGATCTCGGCCGGGCCGATGTTCTGGAGGAACGGCGTCAGCAGCCAGCCACCGACGCCCCAGGTCAGTCCGAACGACCGGCTCAATTCGGTCGGACGGTTGTCCAGGCTGCCGTAAATGTAGATCTGCTTGTACACGTTGGAGCCGTAGCGGCTGTATTCCTTCGCCGTCTTGTTGGCGGCAACTTCCATGGCGGTGAGAATCTGGCTGGCCAGCTTGCCGCCGCCGATGGCGTCGAAGGCGATCGTGGCGCCGGTCTCGACCAGCGCATTGGTGAGATCGTCTGTGAAGCTCGGCGCGCTGGAATCCACGACGTGCTTGGCGCCGATCTTGTGCAGGATATCGGCCTGCTCCTTGCTCCGGACGATGTTGACGAGGCCGATGCCGTCCTTGATGCAGATCTTGTTGAGCATCTGGCCGAGATTGGACGCAGCCGCCGTGTGCACGAGCGCCTTGTGGCCCTCCCGCCGCATCGTCTCGGTCATGCCGAGCGCGGTCAGCGGATTGACGAACCAGGACGCGCCGTCGGCGGCCGTGGTGCCCGCCGGCAGCTCCATGACGTCGCGGACCTTCAGCACGCGGTACTGCGTGTACATCGCGCCGCCGATCATCGACACCGTCTTGCCGATCAGCGCCTTCGCGGCGTCCGACGATCCGGCCGCGATCACCGTGCCGGCGCCCTCGTTGCCGACCGGCAGCGACTGATCGAGCCGGGCTCCCATCATCCGCATCGCAGCCTCCGGCATTGTCGCGGTGATGACCGGCATCTCCTTCGTGCCGGAGGCCTTGGCGGCGGACATGTCGGCGGGCCCGATCAGGAGGCCGAGATCGGACGGGTTGATCGGCGTGGCCTCGACGCGAACCACGACCTCATCGTCGGCCGGCTCCGGCGTCGGGACATTCACGAGCGACAATTCCAGCTCGCCACTCTTCTTCAGCAGCGAACGCAGTTGCAGTCCGGTCTTGCCGTCGCTCATGTCGATCCTCCCCTGTCCGTCTTTTCTCGAGTCGAAGCGCTGGCTTATGCCAGCGCCTTCAGTGCCGCCTTGCCGCCGTACAGCGCCTGCTTGCCGAGCTGCTGCTCGATGCGCAGGAGCTGATTGTATTTGGCGGTGCGGTCGGAACGTGCAAGGGAGCCGGTCTTGATCTGACCGCAATTGGTGGCGACCGCGAGGTCGGCGATGGTGGAATCCTCGGTTTCGCCGGAGCGGTGCGACATCACCGAGGTGTAGCCGGCCTTGTGGGCCATCTCGACGGCGGCGAGTGTCTCGGTCAGGGTGCCGATCTGGTTGACCTTGATCAGGATCGAGTTGGCGCGGCCGGTCTTGATGCCGTCGGCGAGGCGCTTGACGTTGGTGACGAAGAGGTCGTCGCCGACGAGCTGGCACTTCTTGCCGATGAGATCGGTGAGCTCCTTCCAGCCGTCCATGTCGTCTTCCGACATGCCATCCTCGATGGTCACGATCGGATAGCGCGAGACCAGGTCTGCAAGATACTTGGCCTGCTCCGAGATCGAGCGGGTCTTGCCCTCGCCTTCATAGACGTACTTGCCCCCCTTGAAGAACTCGGTCGAGGCGCAGTCGAGCCCGAGCACGATGTCGCTGCCCGCCTTGAATCCGGCCTTACCGATCGCGTTCATCACGAATTCCAGCGCGGCGTCGGCCGACGGCAGGTTCGGGGCGAAGCCGCCCTCGTCGCCGACATTGGTGTTGTGGCCGGCCTTCTTCAGCTCCGACTTCAGGGTGTGGAAGACTTCAGCGCCATAGCGCAGGCCTTCAGCGAAGGAGGATGCGCCGACCGGCAGGATCATGAACTCCTGGAAGTCGATCGGGTTGTCGGCGTGCACGCCGCCATTGATGATGTTCATCATCGGCACCGGCAACAAGCGCGCCGAGGTGCCGCCGACATACCGATAGAGCGGCATGTCGAGCGAATTCGCGGCCGCCTTGGCGCAGGCGAGCGAGACGCCAAGGATGGCGTTGGCCCCGAGCCGGCTCTTGTTCGGCGTGCCGTCGAGGTCGATCATGATCTGGTCGATCTGGGCCTGTTGCTCGGCATCGAGACCACTGAGGGCCTCGAAGATCTCGCCGTTGACGGCACCGACCGCCTTGGAGACGCCCTTGCCGAGATAGCGAGCCTTGTCGCCGTCACGCAGCTCCACCGCCTCATGGGCACCGGTGGAGGCGCCCGACGGCACCGCGGCCCGGCCGAGCGCGCCATCCTCCAGAACGACATCGACCTCGACGGTGGGATTGCCCCGGCTATCGAGGATTTCGCGGCCGATGATGTCAATGATGGCGGTCATGATGTGCACTTCCGTTCGTTGGAGCTGATCGGTTCGCCGCGGGTCTTACACGGGCCGCAAGCAAATGTGAACGCTTGAGGGTGGCACTTCGACTGACGCGTGAAGTCGCCAGGATTAAGGTCGCGGGCATCGGGTCTGTGCGTGCATCCTCAATCCCAAGCAGTCGGGGTAACGCCATGAATCGCCGCCAGTTTCTTGCTTCCAGCACCGCCCTGTTCGTGGTTCGCCCAAGTTTTGCCCAAGAGGGCCCGTTCCGGACAAAATACTTCCCGATCAGTGCCGGTATCGGCCTGCACGATCTCACGCCCGCCCCTGACGGTTCGGTCTGGTTCACGGCGCAGGGCAAGGGCTTGCTCGGCAGGCTCGATCCCCGGGATGGCAGTTTCAAGACCGTCGGCCTCGGTCAGGGCGCCGCTCCGCATGGCGTGACCATCGGCCCCGATGGCGCGCCCTGGATCACCGAGGGCGGCCAGAACGCGATCGCACGGGTCGATCCCGGCGATCTCAAGGTCACGCTGTTCCGCCTGCCGGAAAAGTTCGCCTCGGCCAATCTCAACACTGGCGTGTTCGACAAGGAAGGCACTTACTGGTTCACCGGCCAGTCCGGCTATTACGGTCGGCTCGCGCCGAAGTCCGGCGACATGAATGTGTTCAGGGCGCCCAAGGGCGTCGGCCCCTATGGCATCACCGTGACGCCCAAGGGCGAGGTCTGGTACGCCTCGCTTGCCGGCAGCTATATCGCCAGGATCGATCTGGCGACCGGCCATGCCAGCGTTGTCGAGCCGCCAACGCCAAGCCAGGGATCGCGGCGCGTCTGGTCGGATTCGAAGAGCCGGATCTGGGTCAGCGAGTGGAACAGCGGCCATGTCTCGGTCCACGATCCCGCCGATGGGTCGTGGAAGAGCTGGAAGCTGCCGGGCGAACGTCCCCGCGCCTACGCCGTCTTCGTCGACGACAAGGACAAGGTCTGGCTGACCGATTTCTCCGCCAACGCGATTGTCCGCTTCGATCCCGCCACCGAGCGGTTCAACGTGTTCGCGAGCGACAAGGCCAACGCCAATGTGCGCCAGCTCGACGGCCGACCGGGCGAACTCTGGGGCTGCGAGTCCGGCAACGATCGCATCGTGCTGATCCAGACAATTGCCGCCGGTTGACGGCAGCGGCATTTGCGTCCATCCCGGCATCCTCTGGAGCGCGATCTTGTCGCGCTCCGATTTCTGTTGAGCATGATCTTTCGGAAAACCGGTGCCCACTTTGCGCTAACGCGGCCCTTCGGGTCCGGATCATGCTCCAAAGGATGTGACGACGATGGCGAAGAAATCCCTCCAGCTCGGCCGCGCGGTCGAATGGCCGCACACACCGGAAGATGCCCAGCTCGACCGCGTGCCCAATCCGCAAAAGGGCACCGACTATCTGGTGCGCTTCACCGTGCCGGAATTCACCTCGCTCTGCCCGGTCACGGGCCAGCCGGATTTCGCGCATCTGATGATCGACTACGCGCCGGGTGCGTGGCTGCTGGAATCGAAATCGCTCAAACTCTACATCGCGAGCTTCCGCAATCACGGCGCGTTCCACGAGGACTGCACCGTGATGATCGGCAAGCGCATTGCGAGCGAGATCAAGCCGAAATGGCTGCGGATCGGCGGCTATTGGTATCCGCGCGGCGGCATCCCGATCGACGTGTTCTGGCAGAGCGGCCGCGTGCCAAAGGGCCTGTGGGTGCCCGAGCAAGGCGTCGCGCCGTATCGCGGGCGGGGTTAGCGGCCAACCGGTCGTTTTTTCCGCGGCTTTGGAACGCGACAAAGTTGGCGCTGGCGACCATGCTCGTCCTACAAATTGGCGGCGAGATAGCGCACGGTCTTCGCGCCGTTTTCGATGGTTGCCCTTCCAACCTCGACAAAGCCCAGGGCTGCATGGAATCTGTCGGAGACAGGGTTGGGCGGATCGAGGTTCACCTCGCAAACGACGCGGGTATGGCCGAGTTCCCCCGCGCGCTCCAGCAGATGGGCGTAGAGCAAGCGTCCGATACCGTGGCGCCGGTACGCCTCGGCAACGATAACCCGGTCGACATAGAGAAATCTGTCGAACCGACCGCGAAACCAAAGAAAGTGTCCGCCGTCGTAGTCGTCGGATTGTTCGAACGCCAGCAGAAGCGCTGCGCCGGGTTGAACGAACAGCGCCAGTCGTGCCGATCCGATCAATCGGTCGAACCGCTCCGGCGTGAGCAACGAAGTCTCGCGCGCGCTCGCATTGTTCAGGTGGAGCAGCGCGCCCCTTTTCGGCTCGCGGTGAAGGTCTTCGATCTCAAATTGCGTTGACATGGCGCAGGACACACAGGCGATGATCTGGACAATAGACCAGGCGCCTCTCGCCCGACAGCCCTCGCGGCAGGGGCGACAGATGGCTGACTGGTTAGTCCCACACCATAGCGCTTAAACGCGCGCATCCGCCGGCGCCCGCTGCTTGAGCAGCCGGGCGCAGACGCAGCCCAGCACGACCATGATCGCGGCGCTCGCGAACAGGGTCGGCATCTTGCCGGCATGCTGGAGCCCAAAGCCATAGGCGAGCGGTCCCACCGTCTGCCCCATGAAGAAAAAGAACGAATGCAGCGACAGCGCGGTGGCGCGAGCCTCGACCGAGAGCTCGCTGGCGAAGACCTGGAGACAACCATGGGCGATGTAGAAGCCCCATCCCATCACGATGAGATTCAGCGCCTGCACTTCCCAGCGTGGACCGAACGCGACGGCGACGAGTTGCGAGGCGACCAGCGTCATGCCTGCGATCATCATGCCCTTGACGCCGAGCCACGGTAGCAGACGCGACACCGTCAGCGTGTAGAACAGGCCGCCGACCGCAAAGCCCGCGATGACCATGCCGGCGATCGACAGCGAGGTCTGCCCGAGCTCGAACAGGAACGAGGCGATATAGGGAAACAGGCCGAGCACGCAGCAGCCTTCGACGAACACCGCCGAATAGCAGACATAGGCATTGGGGTTGGTGAAGATGGTGCGATAGCCGGCCTTCAACGCCGACAGGCTCGTCTTCGGCGGATGCTTGACCTTGGCGCCGCGAAAGCCGGCAGCGACCGCGATCGACGCCACGATCACGAGCCCGCCCAGCACCGCGAGCACGCCGCGCCAGCCGAGAAAATCGCCGATCAGGCCGGAAGCCGAGGCGCCGAGCAGATTGCCGGTCATGGCGCCGGCAAGCGTGCGGCTGATCGCGACCTGGCGTTTCTCGGGCCCGACGAGATCGCTGGTCAGGCTCAGCGCCACCGGAAACACGCCGCCGGAGCCGATGCCGGCGAGGATGCGGGTTGCAAACAGAACCGAGAACGAGGACGAGAGCGCGCCGAGGATGTTGGCAAGGCCGAGCAGCGCGAGGCAGCCGATCATCAGCCGCGTCTTGCCGAACAGATCGGCGGCAGCACCGACAATGGGTTGGATGATCGAGAAGGTGAAGGCGAACACCGCGGCAAAGCCTGCGGCGGTGGCAATGCTGACGCCAAAATCCTCGGCGACGTGCGGCAACACCGGGTCGAGTGCGCGCGCCGAAAGCGCCGCGGCGAAGCTAGCTCCTGATATGACGTAGAGCGCTGTCGGCAGGCCGTGATCGTGCGACCGCGCCTCGCCTTGCTGCATCAGCGCGGGTTCTTTGCCAGCGCGTCGAACGCCTTCAGCCTGGCGATCAGCCCCTCGAACTCGCGCAGCGGCACCATGTTGGGCCCATCGGACGGCGCGCGATCGGGATCGGGATGGGTCTCGATGAAGACACCGGCGACGCCGACCGCCACGGCGGCGCGTGCGAGCACCGGCACGAATTCGCGCTCGCCGCCCGACGAGGTCCCCTTCCCGCCCGGCTGCTGCACCGAATGAGTGGCGTCGAAGATGACAGGCGCGCCGGTGGTCCGCGCCATGATCGGCAGAGCACGCATGTCGGAGACCAGCGTGTTGTAGCCGAAGGACGCCCCGCGCTCGGTGACGAGCACGTTGGGATTATCAGCGCTGGTAATCTTCGTGACGACATTGGCCATGTCCCAAGGCGCCAGGAACTGCCCCTTCTTGACGTTGACGACCTTGCCGGTTGCGGCGGCAGCCAGCAGCAGATCGGTCTGCCGGCACAGGAAGGCGGGGATCTGCAGGATGTCCACGGCCTGCGCCACCTCGGCGCATTGCGCGGCATCGTGCACGTCGGTCAGGACAGGCAGGCCGAGCGAGGAGCGGATTTCGGCGAAGATCGGCAGCGACTGCGCGAGGCCCAGCCCGCGCGCCGCCGACGCGCTGGTGCGGTTGGCCTTGTCGAACGAGGTCTTGTAGACGAGGCCGATGTTCAGCCGCGCCGCGATCTCCTTCAGCGCGGAGGCGACCTCCAGCGCATGCTGGCGGCTTTCGAGCTGGCAGGGTCCTGCAATGATCGAGATCGGCAGATCATTGCCGAACTTGACCGTGCCAATGGTGACGACCGGCGCCGCTGAATGCGAAGAGCTCAAGACAAATCCCTCGTTTCGGCGCGACCATAGCCGCCATGAGGGTCGGATCAACCCTATTCGGCCAGGGCCGGTCGAATATCAGGGTTGCGCCGGGGTCCCCGGCGCCGCCCTTGCATCGGCAGGTTCCTACTTCACCGCCGAGAAGGCAGTCGGCGTCAGGAGCTGGCTGACGATATTGCCGACGATCTGGCCGTCCGCTTCGCTCTCGGCGCGTGCTTTCATCCAATCCGGATCGGTCATGAACGCGCCCCACTTCTTCTCGCGCTCGGCGAGCGAGTCCCAGGCCAGGAAATATGTCAGCTCCTGATTGGAGTCACCGATCAGCGTCGTGAAGAATCCGGCCTGCTTGATGCCGTGCTTCTCCCAGATCTTCAGCGTCGCGGTCTCGAATCGCTTGAGCAGCGCCGGCAGACGGCCCGGCACGCAACGATAGATGCGCATTTCGTAGATCATTCTTGTTCCTCCCTGACCAAGTTCGGCGGTTATAACGACTGGCCCTGACGGTGTCTTGAGCCCCGCCCGACCGCCCCTGTCGCGTTCCGCGCATGGCTGGGGCCCGCTCAAGGCCACTCTGTCGCGACCGGTTCCCGCAATGCTGCCGCAATGGTACGGCCGCTAGAATGGCACGGGTGAGGTTGAGGTGCCGGATCATGCGGATTTTGCTCGTCGAGGACGAGGCCGAAATGGCCGACGCGCTGGCGTCGGCGCTGAAGCGCTACGACATGGTGGTGGACCATGCCCCTACGCTCGCCGAGGCGGAGGAGGCCATTTCTGCCGACGTCCACGCCGCCGTCCTGCTCGATCGCCAGCTTCCCGATGGCGACGGTCTCGCCTTGATCCCGAAGCTGAGGGCCCGCGCCGACGGGGTGCCGATCATCGTGTTGACGGCGCGCGGCGAGGTCGCCGACCGCGTCGCCGGGCTCGATCGCGGCGCCGACGACTATCTGGCCAAACCGTTTGCCGTCGAGGAGCTGCTGGCGCGGCTGCGCGCGGTGCTGCGGCGGCCGGCCGGCCTCTCCCCTGATGTGATCCGCGCCGGGCGCCTCGCCTTCGACCTCAGTCACCGCGAGGCCAGCATCGACGGTGTGCCACTCGAGCTGCCGCGCCGGGAGCTGCTGGTGCTCGAGGCCCTGGTCCGCCGCATGGGCCGGACCGTGCTGCGCTCGGCGCTCGAAGAGGCGGTCTACAATTTCGACGACGAGATCCAGTCGAACGCGCTCGACACGCACGTGTCGCGGCTCCGACGAAAGCTCGCGGAAGCCGATGCGGGCATCGAGATCCACGGAATCCGTGGCGTCGGCTATCTTCTGAAGAAGCTGATATGAGCAAGCACGACGATCCCTATTGCCTGCGCTCGCGGCTGAGCTGGCGCCTGCTCTCGCTTCAGGCCGCGATCCTGGTCGCGCTGGTTGCGGTCGTCCTCGCCGGGCTCTGTGCCTCCGGCTTCGTGCTGGCCGAGCGCGACGAGGACCGCGTCATCGACGTCGTCCAGCACGCGCTCACACGCGAGGCGCAAGGCGGATTGGCCTTGCAGCCGACCGCAGAGCTGAAGCAGTTGCGCAGTGAAACACCTGACCTCTGGTTTCTGGTGCGCGACCGGCAAGGCCACTCGCTCAGCGAAGGCACCGTGCCGGCCGAATTCGCTGCGATCGGCAACGGCCTCGACCAGATCAGCCAGGCGCGGCTCGGCTGGCAGATGTTCGAGGACAATCCGCACAAGCCGGCGGCACGGCTGAAGCGGGTCGACACCGATGCGGGCAACGTGCAGGTCATCACGGCGACACAAGGACGTCTGACCGGCGCCAGGGCGCTGTACATGACATCCCTTGCGTTCCTCGGCATCGCCCTGCCCGGCCTGCTGCTGATGGGAACGGCGACGTTCATCGCCACGCCGATGATCGTGCGGCGCGCGTTCAGGGGGCTCGATAGCGCGGCGGACGAGGCGCGGCGCATCGACATCCATCAGCGCGGCGCGCGGCTGCCGGTGGAGCGCATCCCGCTGGAGGTCATGCCGCTCGTGAGCGCGATCAACGACGCGCTGGCGCGGCTCGACCAGGGTTATGCCCGCCACAAACGCTTCGTCGCCGACGCCGCGCACGAGCTTCGTACGCCGATCGCGATCCTGAACACGCGGCTGGAGTCACTGGCCCCTGGGCCGGACAAGACCCGTCTGCTGGAGGATTCCGCGCGGCTGGCGACGCTCGCCGAACAATTGCTCGATATCCAGCGGATCGACCGCTGCGGCCATCCCTTCACGCGCGTCAATCTCGTCACCGTTGCGCAAAGCGTCGCCGCCGATCTCGCGCCGCTGGCGATTGCCGCCGGCTACGAGCTGGCCCTCGACGCGCCGGCGACACCGATCGAGACCATCGGCGATGCTGCGGCGCTGGAGCGCGCGCTGACCAATCTCGTGCAGAATGCAATCCAGCACGGCCCGCGCCGCGGCACGATCGGGATTCGCGTCAGCAGGCCTGCGAGCATCGAGGTCGCGGACGAAGGCGCTGGCATTCCCGCCGGTCAGCGCGAGCAGATCTTCGAGCCGTTCTACCGGCTGACGCCGCTCGATCGCGGTGCCGGCCTCGGCCTCAACATGGTGCGCGAGATCGTCCAGCTGCATGGCGGCCACGTTTCGGTCGCGGACGGACCGGAGGGCGGCGCCTGTTTCCGGATGACGCTGCCGGAAATGCGGCAGAGCTGATTCAATTCGCATTCGCACAGGTCAGCGCAATGCTGTCGCAATGCGCTCCCGCGACACTGCATGCGTCGCACCTCATTGAGGTGCAAAGCAAGATTCCGGAGTGCGCATGCCCAACGATTTTCTTTCCTTCTTCCTGTCCTGGATGTCGTCCCCGCGTCGGGTTGGCGCGGTCGCACCGTCGGGTGCGGCGCTCGCCGATCTCATCACGCGCGAGATCAGCGCAACGACGGGTCCGATCCTCGAGCTCGGTCCCGGCACCGGCGCGTTCACCTACAAGCTGCTCAAGCGCGGCGTCCGTCCGCAGGACCTCACGCTGATCGAATACGGCTCCGACTTCATGAAGCTCCTGCAGATGCGCTTTCCCGGGGCGCGCGTGCTGTGGATGGACGCAGGCCGGCTTGCGACCGAGCGCCTCTATGATGGCGCTCCCGTCGGCGCCGTCGTGAGCGGCCTGCCGCTGCTCAACATGTCAACGCGCAAGGTCGTCTCGATCATCGGTGGCGCTTTCAGCTATGTCCGCCCTGGCGGCGCCTTCTACCAGTTCACCTACGGCATGAGCTGCCCGGTGCCGCGGCCCGTGCTCGATCGGCTCGGCCTGCGCGCCAAGCTCGTCGATCGCGCCTTGCTGAACGTGCCACCTGCCGCCGTCTACAGGCTGACGCGGCGGCCGCAGATGAAGATCGTCGCGGGATCGGTTGCGCCTGAATCATCCGCGCGGGCCGCGCCGGAGCCGATGCAGCGCACGCGCGACTACTCCGCCGCGCGCTGAGCGGTCAGACCAGCCGGCTCTGCACCATCGCCGCCTGAATGAACGAGGCGAACAGCGGATGCGGCTCGAACGGCCGCGACTTCAGCTCGGGGTGGAACTGGACGCCGATGAACCAGGGATGGTCCTCGTACTCGACGATCTCAGGCAGCACGCCGTCGGGCGACAGGCCTGAGAATTTCAAACCGTGCTGCTCGAGGCGGGCCTTGTAGGCGGTGTTGACCTCGTAGCGATGGCGGTGGCGCTCGGAAATCTCGGTCGCGCCGCCATAGACCTGCGAGACGCGGCTGCCGCGGTTGAGCGCAGCGGGATAAGCGCCGAGCCGCATGGTGCCGCCGAGATCGCCGGCCTGCGAGCGCTTCTCGAGCTCGTTGCCGCGCAGCCACTCCGTCATCAGGCCGACCAGCGGCTCCTTGGTCGGGCCGAACTCGGTGGAATTGGCGTCCTCGATGCCGACGAGATTTCGTGCGGCCTCGATCACCGCCATCTGCATGCCGAAGCAGATGCCGAAATAAGGCACGTCGCGTTCGCGCGCGAACTGCGCCGCGCGGATCTTGCCTTCCGCACCGCGCTGACCGAAGCCGCCGGGCACCAGGATGCCGTTGACATGCTCGAGGAACGGCGCGGGATCTTCCTTCTCGAAGATCTCGCTCTCGATCCAGTCGAGGTTGACCTTGACCTTGTTGGCGATGCCGCCATGCGAGAGCGCCTCGATCAGCGACTTATACGCATCCTTCATGCCGGTATATTTGCCGACGATGGCGATGGTCACGTCGCCCTCGGGATTGCGGATGCGTTCGTTGATCTGGTGCCAGCTCTTGAGCACCGGCGGGATGCGCGCTTCGATACCGAAGGCGGCAAGCACTTCGTCGTCGAGGCCTGCCGCGTGATAGGCTTCGGGCACGGCGTAGATGCTGTCGGCGTCGCGCGCCTCGATCACGGCGCTTTCGCGCACGTTACAGAACAGCCCCAGCTTGCGCCGCTCTTCCTTCGGGATCTCGCGGTCGGTGCGGCAGAGCAGGATGTCCGGCTGGATGCCGATCGAGCGCAGCTCCTTCACGGAGTGCTGCGTCGGCTTGGTCTTCAACTCACCGGCGCTCGGAATGTAAGGCAGGAGCGTGAGGTGGATGTAGATGGCGTGATCGCGCGGCAATTCGTTCTTGAGCTGGCGGATCGCCTCGAAGAACGGCAGGCCCTCGATGTCGCCGACGGTGCCGCCGATCTCGACCAGCACGAAGTCGTAATCGTCGTTGCCGGAGAGGACGAATTCCTTGATGGCGTTGGTGACGTGCGGAACCACCTGGATGGTCGCGCCGAGATAATCGCCGCGGCGCTCCTTGGAGATGATGTCCTGGTAGATGCGTCCCGTGGTGATGTTGTCCTGCTTGGTCGCAGGCCGGCCCGTGAAGCGCTCGTAGTGACCGAGATCGAGATCGGTCTCCGCGCCGTCATCGGTCACGAACACTTCGCCGTGCTGATACGGCGACATCGTTCCGGGATCGAGGTTGAGATAGGGGTCGAGCTTGCGGAGGCGGACCTTGTAGCCCCGGGCTTGCAACAGCGCACCGAGTGCCGCTGAAGCCAGACCCTTGCCGAGCGAAGAAACCACGCCGCCGGTGATGAATATGTACCGCGCCATGGGACTTAACCTCTAATCCCTCGAATTCGATTCGCCAAAGCGATTCGTATTCCGCCCCAAAGATTCTGCGGGCCTGTGGGTGAGCCAAAACTAAGAGTGGTGACAGTGCCTTGATGGGGATTGTTGATGCAGGACGGTAGCCACCGCCCTGCATGGCCCCCCTGCTTTATTGCGAACGAGGCACCTGCGGGCCGCTCGGAGCCGGCGCCTGCTGCTGCTCGTCGGCCTTCTTCAGCGAATCCAGGATGCCGCCCGAGGTCGGCGGCGCGATCGGCGATCCGCCGGCCGGCTGGCCCTGCGACGCCGGCGTGCCGATGATCGACGACGGCGCGCGGCTGTAGCCCGCATGCCAGGAGAGGAACATGCTGGTGAGGAAGAAGCCAGCGGCGAGGATCGCTGTGGTCCGCGTCAAGAGGTTCGCGGTGCCGCGGCTCGACATGAAGCCTGCGCCGCCGCCCATGCCGAGGCCGCCGCCTTCCGACTTCTGCAGCAGGACAGCGCCGATCATGACGGCGACGATCATGAGGTGGATGACGATGACAACGGTCTGCATAGTATCCTTCCGTCACAAGCGGGCGGCGCCTGACGGCGGCCGATCGCGCTTCGCGGGTTTTCCTGAAGTTGCGCGGTGTTACACGATCAGAGGGGGCATTGCCACCCCCGATCGGGTCCGGATCAGCCGCTTTGAGGTTAGCTAGGGGCAGCCCTTGGCGATCGCAAGGAAATCAGCCGCCTTCAGGCTGGCGCCGCCGACCAGGGCGCCGTTGACGTTCTTGACCGCCATCAGCTCGGCCGCGTTCGAGGGCTTGACCGAGCCGCCATAGAGGATGCGCATCTTCGCCCCATCGGCCTTGAACCGGGAGGTCAGGACCTCCCGGATAAACCCATGAATCTGCTCGACATCCTTGGCTGTGGGGGTGAGCCCGGTGCCGATCGCCCAGACCGGCTCATAGGCCACGATGAGATTCGCGGCCGTCGAGCCCTCAGGCAGCGAGCCGGCGAGCTGCCCGCGCAGGATGTCCAGGGTCTGGCCGGCGTCGCGCTGGGTCTGAGTCTCGCCGATGCAAACAATCGCCGTCGCACCGGCGCGCCAGACGGCCTCGGCCTTCTGCCGGATCAGGGCATCGCCCTCGCCGTGGTCGGCGCGGCGCTCGGAATGGCCAACGATGATGGCCGTTGCCCCGGCATCAGCCAGCATTTCGGCGGCGATATCGCCGGTATGGGCACCGGAGGCCTTGGGGTGGCAATCCTGGGCGCCGACCCCGACTTGCTTGCCGCGCGCCTTGTCGGCGAAGGTGGCAATCAGGGTCGCAGGCGGGCAGACCAGCAGATCGGCCTTGCCGCTCACCCCGGCCGCACCATTGAGCATGGCGTCGAACTCGGCAGCCTGGGCCTTCAGGCCGTTCATTTTCCAATTGCCGGCGATCAGGGGGCGGATGGCGTCGGTCATGTCAATTTCCAGCAAAATGAGGTTTGTGCATGCGCTAGCAGAGGACCTGCTGCAGTTCCAGAGACCAGAGGCTTTTAACCGCAGCCGCAAACGGTCGCCGGACCCGAGGTTGCGGGGGGAAAGCCACCACTTTATGATGATTGATCAATTTGGTGACGCGCTTTTGCTGAATCTGCATTAAGACGCGCTCCCGTTCCCCTCCTGCTCAAACAAGTTGGACCAAATGCTTCGAGGAATGCGCAAGGCCTCATCAAACTGGCTCGGCAAGACCATTATGGCCGTGGTGATGGGCGTGTTGATCGTCAGTTTCGGCATTTGGGGCATCGCCGACATCTTCAAGGGCTTCGGGCAGTCCACGGTGGCCAAGATCGGCAGCACCGAGATTTCGTTGAACGAGTTCCGCCAGATCTACACGGACCGCCTGCAACAGATCAGCCGCCAGTTCGGCCGTCCGCTGACGCCCGACCAGGCGCGTGCCTTCGGCCTCGACCGCCAGGTGCTGCAGCAGACGATCGCCGAAGCCGCCCTCGACGAAGAGGCGCGCCGGCTGGGGCTCGGCCAGTCCGACGACCAGATCCGCCAGGTCATCATGAACGACCCCAACTTCAAGGGCGTCGGCGGCAGCTTCGATGCGAACCGGTTCCAGGCCGTGATCCGCAATTTCGGCTATACCGAGCAGCGCTACGTCGCCGAGCAGCGCAAGGTGTCGCTGCGCCGGCAGATCACCGGCACGATCGGCGCCGGCCTCGAGCCGCCGAAGGCCATGATCGACGTGCTGACGCGCTTCCAGAACGAGCAGCGCGCCATCGAATTCGTCAGGCTCGACGCCGCCCAGGCCGGCCAGATCGACGCGCCCTCGCCCGAGACGCTCGCCGCCTATTTCGAGGATCATAAGGTCCAGTTCCGCGCGCCCGAATACCGCAAGATCTCCTTCGTCGTGGTCTCGCCGGAAGACATCGGCAAGTGGAGCGAGGTCTCCGACGAGGACGCCAAGAAGGTGTTCGAGCAGCGCAAGGACCGGCTCGGCACGCCGGAGAAGCGCCAAATCCAGCAGATCGTGTTTCCCAACGTGACCGACGCGCAGGCCGCACGCGAGCGCCTCGTCGGCGGAATGTCGTTCGAGGATCTCGGCAAGGAGCGCGGGCTGAGCGCCTCCGACGTCGACCTCGGCCTCGTGACCAAGTCTTCGCTCGCTGCCGCCGTCGGCGATGCCGCCTTCGCGCTTCCCGCCGGCGAGATCAGCCAGCCGATCCAGGGCGGGCTTGGCGTCGCAATCGTCAGGGTCGACAAGATCGAGCCGGGCAAAGAGGCGGACTACGCCAGCCTTGCCGGCGACATCAAGCGCGAGATCGCCACCGAGCGCGCGCGCGTCAAGGTCGCCGATCTCCGCGACAAGATGGAAGACGAGCGCGGCGGCGGCGCCAGCGTGATCGACGCGGCGCAGAAGCTCGGCCTCACCGCCGTGACCATCGACGCGGTCGACCGCTCCGGCCGCGCCCCCAATGGCCAGCCGGTCGCCAACATTCCGCAGGGCCTCGACGTGGTGTCGCAAGCCTTCAACACCGATGTGGGCGTCGACAACGACTCGATTTCGTTCAAGGGCGGCTATGTCTGGTACGACGTGCTCGCCATCACGCCGTCGCGCGACCGCAATCTGGACGAGGTCCGCGACCAGGTCGAGGCGCGCTGGCGCCAGGACCAGATCGCCACCAAGCTCAAGGCCAAGGCGACCGAGATGGTGCAGAAGCTCGAAGCAGGCGGCAAGCTTGCCGATGAAGCGGCAGCGATCGGCACCAAGGTCGAGACAGCAACCGGCTTCAAGCGCGACGATACGCCCGCCAGCGTGCCCGCAGCCGTCGTGGCGGCTGCCTTCCGCACCGCCAAGGACGGCGTCGGACAGACGCCGGTGACGGGGGGCACCGAGGTGATCGTCTTCCGCGTCACCGACATCGTCGAACCCGCGGTCGACGCCGCCTCCGACGCGGTCAAGAAGCTGAAGGAAAGCCTCGACCGTGCCCAGACCGAGGAGCAGGTCGCTTCCTACGTCAACAAGCTTGAAACCGACATCGGGACCACCATTAATCAGGCCGCCTTCGCGCAGGTGACCGGCGCGAACCAGCAGTAAGTTGAAAGCACGCGATGGACGACCTGAAATCGATCATTGGAAAAGTGGCGACCGGCGCCAGCCTGTCGCGCGAGGAAGCGGCTTCCGCCTTCGACGCCATGATGTCGGGCGAGGCCACGCCCTCGCAGATGGGTGGCCTGTTGATGGCGCTGCGGGTGCGCGGCGAAACCGTGGACGAGATCACCGGCGCCGTTACGGCGATGCGTTCCAAGATGCTGAGCGTGACGGCACCGCCTGAAGCCGTCGACATCGTCGGCACCGGCGGCGACGGCTCCGGCTCGGTCAATGTCTCGACCTGCGCCTCCTTCATCGTCTCGGGCGCCGGCGTGCCGGTGGCCAAGCACGGCAACCGCGCGCTGTCGTCGCGCTCGGGCGCCGCCGACGTGCTGGCCTCGCTCGGGGTGAAAATCGACCTCAGGCCCGATCAGGTCGGCCACTGCCTGCGCGAATGCGGCATCGGCTTCATGTTCGCTCCCGCCCATCACCCGGCCATGAAGAACGTCGGCCCGACCCGGGTCGAGCTTGCGACACGCACGATCTTCAATCTGCTCGGCCCCCTGTCCAACCCGGCCGGCGTGAAGCGGCAGATGGTCGGCGTGTTTTCGCGGCAATGGGTGCAGCCGCTGGCGCAGGTGCTGAAGAACCTCGGCTCCGAATCCGCCTGGGTGGTGCACGGCTCCGATGGTCTCGACGAGATCACCCTCACCGGCCCGACCTTCGTCTCCGCGCTCCACAATGGCGAAATCCGCAATTTCGAGGTGACGCCGGAGGACGCGGGCCTGCCGCGCTGCGAGGCCGGTGCGCTCAAAGGCGGTGACGCCGACGCCAATGCAATCGCCCTGCAGAGCGTGCTCGACGGCAAGCCGAGCGCCTACCGCGACGTCGCGCTGATGAACGCCGCCGCCGCGCTGGTCGTGGCCGGCCGCGCCAAGGACCTCAAGGAGGGCGTCGCGATCGGCATGAAATCGATCGACAGCGGTGCCGCCAACGCGAAGCTGAAGCACCTGATCGCGATCTCAAACGGCTGAGCCTGACATGTCGGACATCCTGACCAAGATCGAAGCCTACAAGCGCGAAGAGATCGCCGCCGCCAAGCGCGCGCAGCCGCTGTCGGCGGTCGAGGCGAAGGCCAAGGCGCAAGCCGCACCGCGCGGCTTCGTGCGCGCGATCAAGGCCAAGCACGCCAATGGCGACTACGCGCTGATCGCGGAGGTGAAAAAGGCCTCGCCGTCGAAGGGGCTGATCCGCGCCGATTTCGATCCGCCCCAGCTCGCCAAGGCGTATGAGGCCGGCGGCGCGGCCTGCCTGTCGGTGCTGACCGACACGCCCTCGTTCCAGGGCCATCTCGACTTCATGGTGGCGGCGCGTGCAGCGACGGCACTTCCGGTGCTGCGCAAGGATTTCATGTTCGACACCTACCAGGTGACCGAAGCGCGCGCGCACGGCGCCGATTGCATCCTGATCATCATGGCCGCGCTCGATGATGCCACGGCAAAAGACCTCGAGGACGCCGCGCTCGCCTACGGCATGGATGTGCTGATCGAGATCCACGACCGCGCCGAGCTCGACCGCGCGCTCAAGCTCCGCTCGCCCATGATCGGCGTCAATAACCGCAACCTGCGCACCTTCGAGACCACGCTCGCGACCAGCGAGACCCTGGCGCCGCTGATCCCCGGGGATCGGCTGATGGTCGGCGAAAGCGGCATCTTCACGCCCGCCGATCTCGCCCGGCTCGAGCGCGTCGGCATGTCGACCTTCCTGGTCGGCGAGAGCCTGATGCGGCAGGCCGACGTCACCGCCGCGACGCGCACGCTGCTCGCGCGCGAGACGACGGCGCGCGCGACGGGCACGCGCTGATATGGCGCGTAATCCGGCCAAGAAGGCCGTCCCGGCCCTCACCCATATCGGCGCCTCCGGCGAGGCGCGCATGGTCGACGTGTCGGACAAGCCGGCGACCGAGCGGCTTGCGGTCGCGGAAGGCCGGGTCGTCATGACCAAGGCGACGCTCGATCTGATCGTATCCGGCAATGCCAAGAAAGGCGACGTGCTAGGCACCGCCCGCATCGCCGGCATCATGGCCGCCAAGCGCACCTCGGAGCTGATTCCGCTCTGCCATCCGCTGGCGCTGTCGAAGGTGACGCTCGACATCGAGCCCGACGCAAAACTGCCGGGCTGCCTCGTCCGCGCCAGCGTCAAGGTAACGGGTCCGACCGGCGTCGAGATGGAGGCCCTCACGGCCGTCTCGGTCGCCTGCCTCACCATCTACGACATGATCAAGGCGGTGGAGCGCGGCGTGCGCATCGAGGGCATCCATCTGGTCGAGAAGCTCGGCGGCAAGTCCGGCCACTACCGCGCCTGACTGCGCAATCCGCTCTATTTCGCCTCGCGCTGCCGCTCGCGATAAGCGCGCGTCTTCATCCGGTTGCCGCATAGCGTCGACATGCACCACCGCCGCGTCGATGGTTTCGACCGGTCGAAAAACAACCGGCGGCATTCCTCCGACGCGCACATCTTCAGCCGGTCCAGCGTTCCCACGAGGGTTGCGTCATGAAGCTCGATCGCGATGGCCGACAGGCCGGCGAGCGCATCCTCGCGCGCTGCTGACAGCGTCGCGCCACGGCCTGCGTGCGCCTCCACCCGCAACGGAAACGGCGCCAGCGCGTCATTGAGCGTGCCGAGAACGCTCTTGTTCCGGAGCCGCTCGCTCGGCTCACACTGCAGATAGGCACGCAAGGCCTCGCGCATCCTCAGCGCAGTCTCGAACATTGCGGGCGTGACATGGCTGCCCTTGGCGCCAAGGCCGCGTTCCCGCATCCAGTCCGCCAGGTCCTTCGGGCCGCCAAGCGCATCGCTCTCCGGGTGCTCCACGCCGAAATGCGTGAAGTGGCGAACATCGAGCGTGTTGGCGAAATCGTAGAGGTTCGCCAACGCGTCCGGAACCTGGAATTTGCGCGACTCTTTCGACATCGGAACTCCAAAGATTTTGAACACCAGTAAAACAGATTTACCGGTTGACAGCAATCAACACCTGTATCTTATCTATACTGGTGTCGAACGATCCTTCGGGGTCGAGCGCCTCCAATCATCGGAATGGAGAATCGAGCCGTGGCCGACGCCCTGCACTATCTCGAACTCACCGCGCTCGCGGCACGCCTCAAGGCGCGCGAAATCTCGGCGCTGGAGGTGACGCGCGCGCAACTTGACCGGATCGATTCCATCGACTGCGATCTCGACAGCTACGTTCACGTGATGGCGGAAACGGCCATGGCCGAGGCGGAAACCGCGGACGCCGACATCGCGCAGGGCCGGTATCGGGGGCCCCTGCATGGCGTGCCGATTGCGCTCAAGGACCTGTTCTGGACCGAGGGCGTTCCGACGGCGGCAGGCACCACGCTTCATCGCGACTTTCGTCCCAGTGAAGACGCAACCGTCGTGCGCCGGCTCAAGAGCGCGGGCGCCGTGATCCTCGGCAAGGCGCAACTCACCGAGGGTGCCTATGCCGATCACCATCCGCTGGTGAAACCGCCGAAGAATCCGTGGAATGCAAGCTACTGGCCGGGCATCTCGTCCAGCGGCTCGGCGGTCGCAACGGCTGCCGGACTTTGCTTCGGCTCGCTCGGCTCCGACACCGGCGGTTCGATCCGCTGGCCCTGCGCCGCCAACGGCCTGACCGGAGTGAAACCGAGCTGGGGCCGCGTCAGCCGCCACGGCACCTTCGAGCTTGCCGCGACGCTCGACCATGTCGGACCGATCGGCCGTAGCGCCGCCGACGCCGGCGCGCTGCTCGGCGTCATCGCCGGACACGATCCGAACGACCCGACGTCGCTGGTCGATCCGGTCCCCGACTATCTGGCCGCCGCCGCACAGGACGTGCGGGGCTTGCGGATCGGCGTCGATCCCGCCTGGAACAGCGACGACGTGGACGTTGCGACCCAGCGCATGCTGGCGGATACCATCGATGCTTTCAGCGCGCTTGGCGCCGACACCGTCAATGTCCGATTTCCCGACGTCACGCAGGCGATCGCCGACTGGACGCCGAACTGTGCGGTGGAAGCTGCGGTCGCTCACGAGGCGACCTATCCCGCCCGCAAGGATGAGTATGGTCCGATCCTCGCCTCCGTGCTCGAGACCGGCCGCGCTCTCTCTGCTCTCGACTATCAGAAGATCCTGCTGCGACGGCTGGCGCTACGCGGCCGGGTGACTGCGCTGTTCGAGACCATCGACCTGCTGCTGATCCCGGTGCACCCGTTCCCGCCAGTGACGCTTGCCATGATCCAGACGCTCGGCGAACAGCCGGATCTGATCGCGAAGCTGCAGCGCTACACATGCCCGTTCGACATGACCGGTCATCCCACCATCACGCTGCCAGGTGGTGCGTCCGCGGACGGACTGCCGATCGCGTTCCAACTCGTCGCCGCCCATCTGGGCGAGGCCACGCTCGTGCGCGCCGGCGCGGCCTTCCAGCGGGTCACGTCCTGGCATCGCCGCCATCCTTCCCTCACCTCGCGGAGGCAGCATTGACCACTCGATCCACGCTCGCTCAGCGAAACATTTTCCATGGCTGGTTCGTCGTCGCGGCGGCATTTGCCGTCATGTTCGTCGGCTTCGGCTCCGCCTACACGTTCAGCGCATTCCTCGAGCCGCTCCAGCGCGATTTCGGCGCCTCGCGCGGTTCGATCTCGCTGGTGTTCTCGATCGCGGGCTTTCTGTACTTCGCGCTCGGCCTCGTCAGCGGTCCACTCGCCGACCGGTTTGGCTCGCGTCCGCTGGCCGTCGCCGGCATGATCCTGGTCGCGGTCGGACTTGCCGCCGCGAGCGCTGCCCGGTCCGTCGTCGAGGTCTATCTCGCCTACGGGCTCGGCGTCGGTCTCGGCGTCGGCTGCGCCTATGTCCCAGCCATCGGCGCGGTGCAACGCTGGTTCGTCAGACGCCGCGGCTTTGCCTCCGGGCTCGCGGTGAGCGGCATCGGGCTCGGTACGCTGGCGATGCCGCCGCTCGCCTCATTGCTGATCGCCTCGGTGGGCTGGCGCGGCGCTTATCTGGTGCTGGGCGCGATTGCGCTGGTGCTGGGCGGCGGGATGTCCTTGCTCATCGAGAACGATCCGAAGCACCGCGGGCTCGGACCCGACGGTGATCCGCCTCGCGATGCCGCGGGCGCCAACAACGCCGGCGGCGCATCCGTGCGCGAGGCCATCCGGTCGACGCGGTTTGTCGCTCTCTACCTATCGTGCCTGGTCTGCTCGTTCGGAGCCTTCGTCCCGTTCGTCCACCTCGCGCCCTATGCCCGCGACCACGGGGTCGCGGCATCCTCCGCTGTGCTGCTGCTCGGCGTGATCGGGGCCGGCAGCACCGCAGGCCGCTTCTTTCTCGGCGCACTCGCCGACCGGATGGGCCGCGACCGCGCGCTGATCATGGTCCTGACCGGAATGGCGCTCGCGATGACGATCTGGGCCATTGCCGCTGATGTCTGGACCCTCGCCGCTTTTGCCTTCATCTACGGCGTGTTCTACGGCGGCTGGGTCGCGGTGCTGCCCTCTGTGGTCATGGACTATTTTGGCGGACGCAATGTCGGCGGAATCATCGGCATTCTCTATACCAGCGTGGCGTTCGGCACGCTGATTGGCCCGAGCGCGGCCGGCTTCGCCTACGACGACAACCACAGCTACACGATGCCGATCCTGATCAGTGCCGCCGCGAACATCGTCGCGGCGCTGATCGTGGTGGCGATACTGGCGCGCAGCGGCACCCGCGCGATCAGCGCAGCGACGCGCTGATCGCGGTGAATTTGCTGTTGAGCTTGGCGCCCATGCCGTTCACGACGGTGATGATGGCCAGCGCGATGCCGGCCGCGATCAGGCCGTACTCGATCGCGGTTGCCCCACGCTCGTCGGCAAGGAAGTTCTTCAGGGTGTTCTTCATCGTTGCGTCCTCTCTGTGTCGTCAGCGGGCATCTCGCAAATCACGTGCCAATGCCGAGGCGAGGATCCTCAACACGTTAGATGGTTAGGCCTTGGTTGATTGTGGGATAGCCGGCAGGAACTGACCGGCACCCTCGAACGCCTTCGGCAATTCCTGCCCGCTGTATCGCGGACCTCGGTTGCATTTGCGCGCGGCCGTTCACACAGCGTTAACCGCGCTTCCTAACTTCGCCTCCACACCGTTCCCGTAAACCAACGGGTGTCTTCGGGGCCAAGAATTGATCCTGACGTGTGCACGGCAATGATCCAGCATGATGACGAGATTCGGCAGTCGCCTCTTTGACCACGCCTTCGTGCGCAGCGGACCGATCCGCTGGCTGGTGGTGGGCGGCGCCCTGCTGATCGCGGCCATCGCCATTGGCTCGGTCCTGATGGCGCAGAATTTCCGCGAGCGGGCGCTGCGCAACTCCAGCCGCGAGCTGGAAAACACCGTGCTGCTGCTCGCCCATCATTTCGATCAGCAATTGCAGGATTTCGCGGTCATCCAGAAGGACTTCGTCGATCACGTCCGCACGACCGGAATCAGGACCGTGGAGGACTATCGCAAGCGCCTCGCCGGCGAGGACGTCCACCGGATGTTGCGCTCGAAGATCGAGGCCCTGCCCTACATCGGCGGCGTCAACATCATCGATGCCGAAGGCAATCTGATCAATTCATCGACGGCATGGCCGGCTCCGAAAGTGAACGTTGCCGACCGCGCCTATTTTCGCACCTTCAAATACGATCCCTATTCGCCGGATGTCCTGATCGAGCCGTTGCACAGTCGCATCTCCGGCGCCTGGACCGTCCTGATCGTGCGCAGGATCGTCGGGCCGAACGGCGAGTTCCTGGGTGTCGTCGGGCGCGGCATCGAGCCCGCCAATTTCGAGAAGTTCTTCGCCTCCGTCGTGCTCGGCGAAGGCGCGACGATCTCGATGCTGCATCGGGACGGCACGCTGCTCGCCCGCTATCCCCATTCCAGCGAATTGATGGGGCGGAATTTCAAGAACGGGACGCCCGCGCAGCAGAGAGTCTTCGGCCTCGATCACTTCGCCGGACGATTCATGAGCCCCGTCGACGGCGAAGACAGGCTGATCTCCTCGCGCGCCCTGCCCCACTTCCCGATCCTGATGATGGCCACCACGACGCGCGCCTCCGCATTGACGGACTGGCGCGAGCAGATCGGCATCCTGATCTCGGTGGCCGCCTCTTCCGCACTCGCCATCGCAGGCGTGCTCATCGCGGTCGTGCGCAAGCTTCTGGAGCAGCACCGCCTCTCGCGGGAACGGCTGACGCTGGAAAAGCAGCGGCTCGATCGCGCCGTCAACAACATGACGCAGGGCCTCTTGCTGTTCGACGCCGAGCAGCGGCTGGTAGTCTGCAATCAGCGCTATCTCGAAATGTACGGATTGTCGGCCGAGATCGTGAAGCCCGGCTCGAGCTTCCACGACATCATCGCCCATCGCAAGGCGACCGGCTCGTTCACGGGCGACATCGACGACTATGTCGTGCGCGTGCTGAAGGGCGTCCATACGCGCAATTCCATGGTGGTCGACACCTCCGACGGCCGCTCGATCCACATCCTCAACGAGCCGCTCACGGACGGCGGCTGGGTGGCGACCCACGAGGATATCACCGAGCGCCGCCGGATCGAGGAGCGCATCACCCACCTCGCCCATTACGACGCGCTGACCGACCTGCCGAACCGCACCATGTTCCACGAGCATCTGCGCGAAGAGCTGGCCGCAGTCGGCAACGACGAACAGATCGCGGTGCATTACATCGACATCGACGAGTTCAAGGGCGTCAACGATGCGCTCGGCCATCTCGTCGGCGACGAGCTGTTGAAATCGATTGCCGCAAGCCTGCGCCGTTGTGCCGGCCCGGCGGATTTCGTGGCGCGGCTCGGCGGCGACGAGTTCGCCATCGTCCAGAGCGCGGTGACGTCGCTCGACCAGGTCAACGAGCTCGTCGCGCGGGTCTTCGCGGCCATCCGCGCGCCGTTCGACTGCATGGGCCATCATCTCACCACCGACGCGAGCATCGGCATTGCGCTTGCGCCGGAACACGGCACGGCGCTCGACCAGGTCCTCAAGAACGCGGACATGGCGATGTACGCCGCCAAGTCCGCCGGACGCCGCACCTATCGCTTCTTCGAGCCGGAGATGGACGCCAAGATCCGCGAGCGCCGGCAGCTCGAGAGCGACCTGCGCCACGCCATCGCCCAAGGGCGGCGCGATGGCGGCCTCGAGGTCTATTACCAGCCCTGCCTCAGCCTGAAGGATGATCGCATCACGGGCTGCGAGGCATTGGTGCGCTGGCGTCATCCCGCGCGCGGCATGGTCTCGCCGGCGGAGTTCATCCCGATCGCCGAAGATACCGGCCTGATCAACGAGATCGGCGAATGGGTGCTGGCGACCGCCTGCCGGGACGCTGCGAACTGGCCCGACGACATCCGCCTCGCCGTCAACGTCTCGCCGGTGCAGTTCAAGAGCGGCACGCTGGCGCTGAAGATCATGGCGGCGCTCGCTGCTTCCAACCTGCCGGCGAGCCGGCTCGAGCTCGAGATTACAGAGGCGGTGCTGATCCGCGACGACGACACGGCGCTGGCGATCCTGCACCAGCTCCGCGCCATCGGCGTGCGCATCGCGCTCGACGATTTCGGCACCGGCTACTCGTCGCTGAGCTATTTGCACCGCTTCCCGTTCGACAAGATCAAGATCGACCGCTGCTTCGTCGACGACATCGGCGGCCCCGACGGCTCGGCCAGCATCGTCCAGGCCGTCGTCAACCTGGCGGCCGCGCGCCGCATGACCACCACGGCCGAGGGCGTCGAGACCGAGGAGCAACAGCGTCTGCTCCGCGCGCTCGGCTGCTCCGAGATGCAGGGCTATCTGTTCAGCGCCGCGAAGCCCGCCGACAAGGTGCTGGAGCTGTTCGCGCTGCATCGCAGCCGGCTCGCCCAGCGCGGCGGCGCGAAAGCCCGTCGCCGCGAGGCGAGCTAGGTCGGACCTCGGTTGTCGGCACAGCGGCATTCCCAGAAGCTTTCCTCGAGACATACAACGCATGTCTGCTCGAGACGCTCTTTCAGGGCGTGTCGCGCGCGATGAAGGCGAACGGTCAGGTTGTTGACGGTCACGCCCAGATCGGCCGCGACGAGCTCCCGCGACTCACCACCGAGGTCCACCCTTCTGATCACTTCGGCATGCTCCGGCTTCAGCAGGGATAGATGGGTATGAAGGCACTCGCAGACCGCGGCATTCGCCGCGGCCTCCGGATCGGCTGCGAGACGCTCGTTGAGCTCATGCGGGAACGGCATCTCCCGCGTTCTGCTCTTTGATATCTGACGGTGAAAATCGGCGATGGTGGTCGCCAGGACCCTGCTCAACCAGCCTCGGACCGAATCCGCGTCGCGAATGTCGCCGGACCGCTCCAGCGCGCGCAGCATGAACGCCTGGAGCACCTCCTCCGCTTCCGCCTTCCCGCCAAAGCGTCGCTGCAGATAGCTGCGGAGGCGATCGTAACTGCCGACGAGGGCGGCACGAACGACGGCGTCCTGCGCATCCGGGGAGCCGACTGTCCGCACTGGCAGACTCTCGTTCGGCGATTTCATGACGCATCGTCCTTGCGTGACATTCGGTAGATTGCTTCGTTGGAGCGGGAACGCGTCAAATCGGTCACGGCGGCGATCCGCGGATGCGGCAGCCCCCGAACAAGAGTCGCGAAGATCACCGCTCGAACGTCGCTCACGCGGTCACCTCGCCTTCCGCAAGCCGATGATCGCGACGTCGGCGTTCTTCCGCTCAACACGCAGCGCACGCGATCAACGACCGAGACCGGTCCTGTCGCATCGCGGTGTGCGAAGTCTGGGTGCGCATCGCCGTCATCCGCCGGGGCATGGCGCCCCTCGCAGACGTGCCGATCCGCGCTCAAACCTGGAGCGACGCAGTTCGATCTTCGGGAGCTATCTCAGGCGATGGGGGGCCGGTAGTGACGGCGGAACGCACCCGCGTCGCCGATCACATCAGGCTGCGCTTCACAGCGCGCATGGGGCACGACGAACTCCGCAATCGCGGGAGCTTGAGGCGACACGGCGCTGAAGCACAGCACCGAGCCGCAGCAGGTGGCATGCCGGTCGCCAGGCCGGCCCTGATCGTCGTCGCAATCCCCGGCCATCGCAACGTCATGCGAATGCACAGTGGCACCTTCATCGTGCGCGTGCTCATGCGCAGGCTGATCGGCCGGATGCTCGCATTGAATCGATGCATCCAGAGCGGTCGAGATCGCAAGCGACGGTGTCATCGAGGCAAGCAGATATGCGATGGCGACAAGCCATCCCCACCACCTTCGCCTTGGCTTTCTCAAGCCAATCATCTGTGCACCTACTGCCTCGACCCGGAACATATAGCTCTGGTTGAAGGGACGGCCAACAGAAAACGACACGCGCGGCATCGTCAATGCAAGAGCGACGATGAGCGTCGTGCTCTGCGCAGGATTTCAAGGTTCGGCGCCTCTATCCGGCCGCGCGATTCATCGCGAAATGAGCCTCATATTTTTTTTGCCGAATTCTGTAATGTGCAGCACCCATCTCCGTCGCACGCTCGAACCGGTCAATGATGCTTCATCCAGCCGACGCCCTTGATGTCATTGAACGAGTCGGTCCTGTGGCACAGAAAGCATTGATTGACCGATGCGTGCTCCTGCCCCGTGATCATCCGGTCCATCATGACGAAGTGGCCCATATAGTGGCTCGGCGGCGCCTGATGGCATTGGGCGCAGTCCCTCGACGTTGGCGAGGGGTGCAGGAAGCCTGCGATTTTCCAGGACGCGAGCCCATGGCATTCCGCGCAGTCCCGTCCAAACAATTCGCGGTGCGGCTCCCGGTTGCTGTGGCAGCCGACGCAATCGAGCTCCGCCCTTTCCCGCCGGTCGGACTTTGGCAGGCCCAGAAATGTCTTCAGGTCCGCCGTCAGTTGGTCGGAAGCGGCCCGGTCGAACCATGCCCCGCCGGGTGGAGGCCTTGCGATTTGCAAAAGTGAGGCGTGATCCATCCTGATCGGCCGCCGCTCGCCGATGTGCTCAAGATGGCAGCCGGAACATTGACCGCCCGCCGCGGCGTGAAACGCCGTCGATTGCTTGGCGAGATCCCCGGCGGAAGGCGCATGACAGGAGATACAGGCCACCGGATCGACGCCTCTGACCGGCGTGTGGCAGCTCTCGCATTTGTCGGACAGAAATGCATGCTTCTCGGAAAGCGGCCCTGGCGTCACAAGCCTCGTCCACCCCGGAACGACCTCGGAGCTGCCCCGATAGAGAGCGATCAACACAACCGCCGCGCTCGCGACGACCAGTGTCGCGACCACGGCGTAGAGCACGCCCCTGATCGTCACGCGAGCCACCGCAGCCCGTAGTAGACCTCGGCCGCCACATGCACCACGAGCAACGCATACATGACGATCGCCGCCATGACATGCAGCCCGATCCACTGCAGGAAGATTCTCTTGATTGCTTCGCTCGATCCGATCGCCGATTCGAGGTCGGAAATGCCATCGACGAGCTGCAGCACGGGCACATTCTGCAACGCCGATGCAGGCACGGCGGCCCCGTCACGCACCCCCCGATCGGGCAACGACATAGCCGACGCCATGTGCTCATAGGCCGACCTCAAGGTCGCCAGATGCGACTGCTGCTGACGGAGTTCCATCGCGGTCTGCGGCAGGTAGTAGCGCCCGACAAATCCGGTGACGACTACGACCAGCATGCTGGCCACCAGCGCGATCCCGAGCGGACTTTGAAATTTGTGGCCCGTGTGCAGAAGCGCGAAAAATGCCGCGACGATTCCTGCATAGGCGTGAAATGCCAGGAGCGTCGGCATCGACACGCATCGCGTGACCAGGGCCTTCAAACCCACGCTGTATTTCGTCATGGGATAGACGAGAAGAAGAATGATCAGCACGGCCGCACCGGCCCCGAGGACAAAGCCGGCGAGGCTTCCTGCGAACCTGATATCGGAGTGCAGCAGGAACGCCGGCACCAGCAACAACAGGGCCGCCAGAGTGACGTCGGCGATCAGGCGCCCTCTCCGATCCATCATGTCAGGCCTCGACGACCAGATCGCCGACCGATCTCGCCTGGCAGGCCAGGATCAGACCGTTCCCCTTGTCGTCCGCGGTCAGGGCGTCCTGGACTTCCATCGTGACGTTTCCTTGCAACAGATGTGTCTTGCAGACGCCGCAGACCCCGACCCGACAGGAATAATCGATCGAAACGCCCGCACCTTCGGCCACCTCCAGGACGCTTTTGTCCGGAGGCAGCGCCACAACCCTGTCGGATGTCGCAAAGCGAATGGTCGCCGTTGCAGGACCGACTGTTGCAGCCCCTTGATTGCTCGCCTCAGTCGCCGGCATTTGCGCTTCGGCCGCGACTTTGCCGGGAGGTGGAACGGCGCCGCGGGCCGGCCCAAAGGCCTCCGTCTTGATCTGCACGCGCGGCACGCCGAGCCCGATCAAGGTTTTCCTGAGCGCGTCCATCATGCAGGGCGGACCGCACAAATGAACGCGTCGTCTGGTGAGATCGGGCACAGCCTGCGTCAGGAACTCGGCCGTGATTTGCCCCTCGCTTCCCATCCACGACGTGCCCGCGGCCCGCACCATCGTGGCCGCGACGTGCAGATTGTTCATCCTGCGCTGGAGATATTCCAGCTCGTCCCGGAAGATGAATTGCTCGGTCGTCTGAGCGCCATAGACAAGGTAGATCTGGCCGGGCCACGCGATGGCCGAGAGATACCGGATCGCCGCCATCAGTGGCGTGATGCCGACCCCGCCGCCGATCAGGACGACGCTGTCGGCTTCCGCGCCGGTGAACGTGAAGGCGCCGGAGGGGCCTGCAACCTCGATGAGGTCTCCCGCCTTCAGCTGGTCATGCATGTAGTCCGACAGAAGCCCGCCGTCTTCGCGCTTGATCGTGGTCTCGACATAAGCGGTCTGGGCCGCGGACGACGCGATCGTGTAGGAGCGCCTGACGATCTGTCCGTCGATCTCGATGGCGTAGGTCAGGAACTGTCCCGGCAGGAACGCAAAAGGAATCGCGCCGCCGTCCGGTGCTTGCAGACGAAAGGTCTTCACGTTCGGCGTCTCCTGATAGATCGCGCAGATCTTCAGTCTGCCCTTCCAGGAGCGGCCCGGTTCGACTCGTGCAGTGTCGCGATTTGTCTGTTGCGCAGGTGTCACCACGGCCTTCTCGTCCGGCGAGCTGACGGCCGTCGCGGATGGGACGGCCGCGGCAACAGCCGGAACGGCCGCAGCACGCGTCAGCCGATCGACCAGCGCGTTCGCCCGGCGCATGCGCGCGACATAGACGGCAATCAGCGTGAGCGAGAACAGCACCAGCAGCGCCATGGTCGTGACGTGAAACCAGGAGATTCCGTGCGTGCCGTCATCCGCAGCCATGGCACCGCGTTGGGGCAGCAGGTTCATCTGCGACTTGAACCACGCCTGCGCGATCTGCTGCGGCGGCTTGCCCTCGTGCAACGAACGCAGCGCGACCACGCCGCTCTGAACCGCGTTCAGGGACTCGCGAAGCCGCCGCGACGCCTGATCCGCCGCGACGCTATCGCCTCCGGCGATAGCGTGCCGCAGTTCCATCTCGGCAGCCGCCAGGCGATCGGCCTCTGCGCTGATCCGCTCGCGCGCCTGAACCTCGAGCCTGCTCCGCTGCTCGGCGGACAGCGCCGGCATGTCCATCAATGCCGGGTAGAACTCCTTGCGCGGCCGGCCCATCATGCCGTCCATTCCACCCATCATCCCCGGCGCGGTGCCGCTGGGCGGCACATCGGCCGCACCGCCTGCGGAGCCGGACGCCGCGGGATGATGTGCGGCGTGGTCGTCCTCTGCCTGCGCCAGCTCCCAACGCTGAGCGACCTGCCCCGTCGGATGCGCGCGGCCGAGGCCGAAGTCCGATTCGGGCGCGGCGTTCGCCACAAGCTGGCTCGTCAGGACGACGAGCGCAGACAGGCCGACTCGACAACGAAGGGGCAGACCGAACATATCTCGCGCTCACCTCGACGATCAGAACGACGCAATCAAGGGCAGCAGGATCGTGTCGGCCGTCTGCCTCTGGCTCTCGTTCAATGACGCGTAGAGCCGCGTGAAGGCCTGGCGGGCCGACTTGATGGCCTCCAGACGCTCGGACAAATGCCGCTCGTAATGCTCCAGACGATCGGCGCTTCCCGACCTGTCATCCATCGCGAGCATCTTGCGCGCTTCCAGCAGGTGCTGCCGGCTCGAACGCAAGGCGTCGGCGACACCGTTCCAGTCGGCCGCCTGCTTATCGCTGATCTGCAGCTCGGCCTTCAGGAAGGCGATCCGCCCCTCGATCCGCTCTGTCACATCCACGGGGCCGCTCATCGCACCGCTGCTGCCGGACGAACCCATCTGGCCGCGCATCATCTTCTCCATCATTTGCATCATCTGCATCATGCCGGAATTGTCCTGGCCTTGCGGCGGCATCTTCATCTTGTTGTCGTCGTTCATCCGACCGCCGCTCATGTTCTGCGGCTGCCCCGCTGGCTGACCCATGTTCATCTTGTCGCTGGAATCCGACGGGGCCGGCATCTTCGACATCTTGTCGTCATCCATCATCGCGGACTGCGTATGGCCAGCGGCGATCGCGGACGACGGCCCAACCAGCCCCAGGGCAAGGACGGCAAAGGCGGCTGCGCTCATGGCGAATTTTCTCGAAAGGTCCATGGTCTTTCTCCAGGGGTTTGATTCGGATGGTTCTCTGCTCATCGAGATCTGCGATGAGGACAGCGTGGGGCGGGTCAGGCCATATAGACGCGAAGCGCCGGCAACTCTTACGCACGGAGGTGTCAAAGGCCGCTGCGACCAACTCGGAGGTCGTCATTCGCCAGCCTCCCCGCGCTGCTCGGACGATCGGCTTCTGTCCACGCCCTTCGACCACGTCCGGTAGTAAGCGACGATCGTCATGATCCACAGGCCGGCGGCACCGACCAGCAGCTGGGCCCACAACCCCTCGGATCCGGACTCGAGCACGAAATGCGCGACGAACGACAGAAAGAGGCCGACACAGAACACGGACAGCGACTGCTGACCGCATCTGATCAAGGGTTGGAGCACCGGTGACCTCAGACCGGGCCAGTCGATCGGAATGAGCGAGACGACGATGAACACCAGGCTCGCCAGATGGATGACGCGATAAGGCCCCAGATTGGTCTTGTCGTTTGGAATGAAGACGGCGGCGAGCCCCTCGGGAATGTAGTCCCGCAGTCCCGGAACTCGTTCCGCCAGCGTCATCGCGAGCGCAAGGATCAGGAAGCCGCTACTGAGGACGAGCAGCGTGCGGGACGACAGCAGCCAGCGGCTTGCCGCCGCCCCTCCCAACGCCAGCCAGGCTCCGAATACGAAAAGCAATTGCCAGGCGAACGGATTGAAATACCAGACTCCGGCCGGATAGGACGGCAGATTCAATTCGTAATGTCGGGCGGCCAGATAGAGACCGAGCGAGCCGATCATCACTGCATTGCGCCATCGCAGCATGAACCAGAGCACGACGGGAAACGCGGCCATCAGCACGATGTAGAGTGGCAGAACGTCGAGATTGAGCGGCTTGAACTTGAGTATCAGGCCCTGCGAGAGCGTCTCGACGGGAAAGTTCATGAGCGGCGCGACGTTGAACTGATCCATCAGATGAAGATCGTCAAAGCTGTGCGCGATGTAGTGCACGGCCGTGAGATAGACCAGGAACAACAGCAGGTGAGCGACATAGAGCTGCCACACCCGCCGCAGCAGCCGGGTTGCGCCGATGACGAAGCCACGCTCCATCATCATCGAGCCGAATACGAACGTCGCGGTGTAGCCGGAGATCAGCACGAACAGATCGGCGCCATCGCTGAAGCCGTAGTTTCGCGTCGTGAACCAGGCGAGCGCAGAATCTGGAATGTGCCCGAGAAAGATCAACCAGTTCGCCAGACCGCGAAACAGATCCAGTCGCACATCGCGCCGTTGCTTGACCAGCACCGACCTGATCGTGATCGCTTCCCACAACCGGAGAAACGCAACTTGCAAGGGCCGACCGGGGGCGTGAATGGTCTCGTCAGTCAACGGTGCGTTCTCCATCTCTGCGGTCAATTTTTGTCGGATCGCAACCGTGTCGCCGCTCATTCGCGCGGCACGCTAGGTTGCGTCATCGACGCAGGTTTGACGGACATCAAACCCGATCGGCGCACCAGCCAAATCTTTTTGTGATTCAAGCGCGTAATGAATCGAGGCGCCCGTCGTCCTCCACCGGAAGAGTCATCGGCCACGATATCTCTCGGCATGCTCGCGGGCTTTGCGCGCGACCTGCGATTTCTCGCAGCGGCGAGAATTTTTCTCTGTAAGAAGATCGACGTTTCTCGTCGCCTGCGGCAACACGGCGATCCGCGCAACGACGCTCGCGAGTGCGCGCGTCGACATTTGATCTTGCTCAACCTACACAATCAAGCTCCGGGTTTGGTTGCTGCTCGATCGAGCCACCGGGACTTGATTGACACCAACTCGACGAGATCAACAGGAGAAACCAGAATGAGTCACCGCAAGCTGATCGTCGCCGCCGCGATCATGTCGTTCGTTGCGTTGCCCGCCATGGCACAGACGAGCACGGCCGATGAGAAGAACGGCCATCACTACTCGGGCGGACCGAAGACCGAGGTCCCTCACCATATGGGCAAGAAAGAGAGCGACGGCGGGACGACCAGCGGATCTGGCGGCAGCCACCATTACGGCCGCGGACCGAAGACCGAAGTCCCGCATCACACGGGTCCGAAGAAGCAGCAATGACGATCGCGCAGTGATTCCGCCGCTCGCGAACGCCCAAAACGAATTCGCCCGGGAGCGAACATCCACTCCCGGGCGATATCGATCTCTGAAAGTCGAAGACCTTAGTTCGGCACCGCGGCCTTCGACGCGGGCTTGGCGGCCACCGCGTTGGCGGTGACGCCGTGCAGGAAGTCGTACGCGGCATGCAGGGCCTTGTCGTCCTCCTCCTTCGGCGGAACATAGGACTGCGATCCGGTCTGCTCGCCGCCCTCGCCGGCTGAGAGATGCCCGCGCATCTGGGACTCCGCCATGGTGTCCATGCGGCCCTTCAGCTCCGGCGGCACGTCCTGCAGGATCTCGATGTCGGGGGCGATGCCCTGGGCCTGGATCGAGCGGCCGGACGGCGTGTAGTAGCGCGCCGTGGTCAGCGCCAGCGCGCCATTGCCGGCACCGAGCGGAATGACCGTCTGCACCGAACCCTTGCCGAACGAGCGCGTGCCGATGATGGTCGCACGCTTGTGATCGTGCAGTGCGCCGGCCACGATCTCGGAAGCCGAGGCCGAGCCGCCATTGACCAGGACCACCAGCGGCTTGCCCTTGGTGAGGTCGCCGCCATGCGCGGTGAAGCGCTGGGTCTCTTCCGGACTGCGGCCGCGGGTCGAAACGACCTCGCCGCGCTGGAGGAAGGCGCTCGACACCGACACGGCCTGGTCGAGCAGACCGCCCGGATTGTTGCGCAGGTCCATCACATAGCCGGTGAGCTTCTCCTGCGGCACCTGCTTGGCGATCGCGGCGATCGCCTTCTTCAGGCCGTCGGTGGTCTGCTCGTTGAACGAGGTGACGCGGATATAACCGATGTCGCCGTTCTCGACGTGGAAGCGCACCGGGCGCACATGGATGATCTCGCGCGTGATCGCGACATCGAGCGGCGCGTCAGCGCCCTTGCGCACGATGGTGAGCTTGGTCTTGGTATCGACCGGGCCCTTCATCTTGTTGACGGCCTGCTCGAGCGTCATGCCCTGCACGGCCTCGCCGTCGATCTTGCTGATGAGGTCGCCGGACATCAGGCCTGCCTTCGAGGCGGGCGTATCGTCGATCGGGGAAACGACCTTGACGAGGCCGTCTTCCATCGTGACCTCGATGCCGAGGCCGCCGAACTCGCCGGAGGTGGTCTCCTGCATCTCGGTCCAGGCCTTCGCGTTCATGTAGCGCGAATGCGGGTCGAGCGAGGTCACCATGCCCGTGATCGCGCCTTCGATCATCTTGGCGTTGTCGGGCTTCTCGACATAGCTCGCCTTGACGCGCTCGAACACCGTGCCGAACAGGTTGAGCTGGGAATAGGCATCGTCCGCGCTCGCTGCCGCCCGTGCCGCCCATACACCACCGTGCGGGCTGGCGACCAGAAGGGTGAGACACGCTCCGGTGAGCGCGCCCAGAGGGAACAGCAGGGTTTTCCGCATGGATGGGCTTGCCTTTTTGCTTGGCGGTTCGCTTGAGCTTGCTTGGGCTCGTCTCTCGAGACTTGGGAAGCACACTTGGGAGGCGCCATGCAATTGGCGATCCAGTCCACTTCTCACAATACCATTCTGGTTTCTTCAAGGCCGGGATGCACCGCCGACCGGTACACCGCAAAAATCGCTTCGTTCGGGCCTAAACTTTTGGCAACGTTGCAGGACTGGCCCGCCCCCAAAGGGACCTAAAGGGGGAATCGGTGCGTCCGTCCACGCCGCGCAGCCATGCCATTTTAGGATGGTTTTGGAGCGCTGGACGGGTTAGGCGATGACACAAGGCTTCAAATTCTCGGGAGGATAACAATGAACGAAGCACCCCGGATCCGGCCGGAACGGAACGTCGAGCTCGGCGCCAGCAACGAGCCGTTCCAAAACCTGCACGAATTCATTCGGAAAGCGCGGGCCAACCTCAACCAGAACGCCTGGGACTACATCGTCGGAGCCGCCGAGACCGAAACCACGATGCGCCGCAACCGCATGGCGCTGGACGAGATCGCCTTCCGGCCGCGGGTGCTGCGCGACGTCCGAAAGGTCGACGGCTCGGTTCAGCAGTTCGGCCGCAAAATGCGCCTGCCGGTGGTGCTCGCCCCCGTCGGCGCGCTCGAGATCTTCGACCCGGATGGCGCGGCGAGCGTCGCGCGCGCTGCCGGCACCTTCGGCGCGGCGCACATGCTGAGCTCGGTGTCCGAGCCAGGCCTGGAGCAGACCGCCGAAGCCGCACCCGATGCGCTGCGGCTCTATCAGCTCTATGTCCGCGGCGACGATGCCTTTGTCGCGGATGTCGTCAGCCGGGCCGAGAAGAACGCCTATGCCGGCTTCTGCCTGACCGTCGACACCGCCCATTACAGCCGTCGTGAGCGTGACATCGCCAAGCGCTACGTTCGCGAGAGCCGCCTGCGTGCCACCGGCGGCGATTTCCAGAAGGGCCTGGAGTGGCGGACCGTGAAGATGATCAAGGACAAGTTCAGGATTCCGCTGATCCTGAAGGGCATCGCCACCGCCGAGGACGCCCAGATCGCGGTCGATCACGGCGTCGAATGGATCTACGTCTCCAACCATGGCGGCCGCCAGCTCGACCATGGCCGCGGCGCCATGCATGTGCTGCCCGAGATCGTCGAGGCCGTGAAGGGCCGCGCCAAGATCATGGTCGATGGCGGCATCTGTCGCGGCACCGACATCGTCAAGGCGATCGCGGCGGGCGCGGACCTGGTCGGGATCGGCCGGCTGCAATGCTGGGCGCTGGCGGCGGCTGGCGAGGCCGGCGTCGCGCGGATGCTGGAGCTGCTGGAGGACGAGGTGCTGCGCTGCCTCGGCCTTTTGGGCGCCACGTCATTTGCCGAGGTCGACAAATCCTGCCTGCATCCGGCGACCGCCACCAACGCGCCGAGCGTGTTCAGCGCATTCCCGCTGTTCGACCACGATCCGTATCGATACTGAGTGAAAAGGACGTAATGACATCGCTCTCTCCCGGCAGCGCGGATGCGCTGCTGTTCGATCTCGGGCGCGTGGTGCTCGACATCGACTTCTCCAAGGCGATCGCCTGCTGGGCGGGACATGCCGGCTGCCAGCCCGAGGCCATCGTCGCGCGCTATGTGCGTGACGAGGCTTACCGGCTGCACGAGGTCGGCAAGATCAGCGACGAGGACTATTTCGCTTCGCTGCGTGCTTCGCTCGGCATCGGCATTTCGGACGCCCAGTTCCTGGAAGGCTGGAACGCGATCTTCGCCGGCGAGATGCCTGATATCGCCGAGCTGCTGCCGCGCGCGGCGAAACAGATGCCGCTCTATGCCTTCTCCAACACCAACCGGCCGCATGTTGACTATTTCTCGAAGGAATATGGCGAACTGCTCGGCCATTTCCGCGCGCTGTATCTGTCGTCCAGCATCGGCCTGCGCAAACCCGACGCGGAAGCCTTCGACCATGTCGTCGCCGCGATCGGCGTGCCCGCAGCACGTATCGTGTTCTTCGACGACCTCGCCGAGAACATCGAAGGCGCGCGGTCGCGCGGGCTGACGGCGGTGCATGTGACGTCGCCGCGCGACGTCGAGAACGCCTTGAAGGCATTGGGCATCTGACGATCTCCGCTCATCGGGAGGCGCCAACGTCGGGGCAGCCCTCCCGGAGCCAATTTTGCCCAAAATGAGGAACCAGAGCGCTTTGTGCATTTTTGTACGGAGTTCCGGGAACGGAATGGCCCCTTCCGGACTCTTGAGTCCGTTGGGACTTCTACACCGGACTTATGGACGTGCTGGGCAAAACCTATCTCACCAAGCAAGCCTCTCTCCTGCTTGAATTCGCAAGAACCACCTCGGATTCTGACCTTTCCGCCAAGCTGATCAGCAAGGCCGCCGACCTGAAATCCCAGGCCGATCCGCTGCCCGACAAGGATCAAGGGCCGAAGGCTCCCGACGTCGCGCTGGACGACGGGCCGGACCGGCCGAGCGGGAGTTGAGCGATGCCGGCCGTGGCACTCGTCATCCATCGCCACCCTCCTGCCGATCGGCCTCGTTCTCTGGATCATGCCACGCCAAGCCTGAGCCTGAGCCTGCCTTCGATCCAGGGCCGGAAAGCGGCAAGATAAATCGTGCCCGCTCCGCATTTTTGCCTCTGCCCCCGCGCTCGGCTAGAAGACTGTCGGAACATTTCGTCCGAACGTGCCGAGCAGGAGTTTCGCCGTGGCCTTGATGCCGGTTTCCGACGCCCTTGCTGCGGTGCTGGCGGGTGCAGAGCCGCTGCCTGCAGAGATGGTTTCACTCGACGAAGCCTACCATCGCGTGCTCGCGCAGGACGTCGCTGCGCGGCGCACCCAACCGCCCCAGGCGATGTCGGCGATGGACGGCTACGCCGTGCGCGCGGCCGATGCGGCAACGATCGATTCCAGGCTGACGATGATCGGTGAGGTCGCAGCGGGCCGTCCGTTCACGGAAAGGGTCGGCGCCGGCGAAGCCGTGCGGATCTTCACCGGCGGCGTCGTTCCCGACGGCGCCGACGCAGTCGTGATCCAGGAGGACACGATCGCCGAGGGCAAGCACATAACGATCAAGGAAGCCGCGATCGTGGGTCGGCACATCCGCCCCGCCGGCGTTGATTTCCGCGAGGGTGACGTCCTCCTGCGCAAGGGAACCCGTCTGACAGAGCGCGATCTCGCCCTCGCCGCTGGAATGAATCACCCGCAACTCGCCGTCTGCCGTCGTCCGAAGGTCGCGATCCTCGCCACCGGCGATGAACTGGTGATGCCGGGCTCAACGCCCGGGCACGGCCAGATCGTCTATTCCAACGGCTATGCCCTGCACGCGCTCGCCCGCAGCGAGGGCGCCGAGACCATCGACCTCGGTGTTGCCGCCGATACGCTGGAGGCCACCACCGCCGGCATCCGCCGCGCGCGCGAAAGCGGCGCCGACGTCCTGGTCACGACCGGGGGCGCATCGGTCGGCGACCACGATCTGGTCCAGCAGGCGCTGAAGGACGAAGGCATCGCGTTGGCGTTCTGGAAGATCGCGATGCGGCCCGGCAAACCGATGATGCACGGACGCTTAGGGACGATGGGAGTCATTGGCCTGCCCGGCAATCCCGTGTCGTCCTACGTGTGCGCCTTCCTGTTCATGGTGCCGCTGATTCGCGCGCTGTCGGGCCGTTCGGTGATTCATCACCATCGCGAGCGCGCCGTGCTGGGCCGCGATCTCGGCGCCAATGACCAGCGCGAGGATTATCTGCGCGCGCGCCTGGAGCCGCGCGACGACGGCACGCTCGTCGCCCTTCCCGTCAGCCATCAAGACTCCTCTCTGCTTGCGAATCTTGCTGCAGCACAGGTACTTCTCGTGCGCGCACCGCTTGCGCCAAAGGCCGAGGCCGGCAGCCCCTGCGAAGTGCTGCGGCTCCCCGTCTGAACTGCGCGGCCACACGCATTCGGCGAGTTTCGCTCTGTTCACGGTAAATTAAGCAGTTGCGGAACATGTATCGAACATATAGTGTCCGTTCATGATTTGTTTCGAGGATGTAGCGGCTTATCGCTGAACTCATCGTCTCGGAATCGAACGACATCAACCGGGGGACTTTGGTCGAGATGTTAACGCGCAAACAATACGAGCTTCTGCGGTTCATCAGCGAACGCTTGAAGGAAAGCGGCGTGCCGCCGTCCTTCGACGAGATGAAGGATGCGCTCGACCTGCGCTCGAAGTCAGGCATCCACCGCCTGATCACCGCACTCGAGGAGCGCGGCTTCATCCGCCGGCTGCCCAACCGCGCCCGGGCCATCGAAGTGATCAAGCTGCCGGAGCTCCAAGCTGCCGCCGGCAACCGACGCGGCTTCACGCCAAGCGTCATCGAGGGCAATCTCGGCAAGCTGCGCGCGAGCTCCAGCCCGTCCGCGGACGAGGGCGAGCGGCCCGTTGCGGTGCCCGTGATGGGCCGCATCGCGGCCGGCACCCCCATCGAGGCGTTGCAGACCCGCAGCCACACCATCAGCGTGCCTCCAGACATGCTCGGCTCCGGCGAGCATTACGCGCTCGAAGTGCGCGGCGATTCCATGGTCGAGGCCGGCATCCTCGACGGCGACATGGCGCTGATCCAGCGCAACGAGAGCGCCGATACCGGCGACATCGTGGTGGCGCTGATCGACGACGAGGAAGCCACGCTCAAGCGCTTCCGCCGCCGCGGCGCCTCGATCGCGCTGGAGCCCGCCAATGCCGCTTACGAGGTGCGCATCCTGCCGCCGAACCGCGTGAAGATTCAGGGCAAGCTGATCGGGCTTTACCGCAAGTACTGATACCGGAGTCTTCAGCGCCTCGCGCGCGCCTTCGGTCGGCATCGCCGATCAGAGATTGGAGCGGATGATGGTCCGCTCCGGCTGGATAGTCTTTCTGGTTCTGCACAGATTGTCCGGCCCCTCCCCCTTTCGCGACATCCTCGGCAGGCCGCGGGAAGCAACATCGCTTCGCGGCCTTGCGAGTTCGAGGGGGACAGCCCAAATGCGCCGGATCGTTTGAGCGCAGCCGCAGCAACGCTGGTCGCATCATCATGTCGGCTAGGACACGGCCGTGATCCAGAAAATCCGCAACAACCGCAATGCAGCGCGCACGCAGCCGAGCTGACGATACTCGGGCTGGCTGGTTTCGCCGGTCGTTGACGCGCGCCTGCCAAATGCACGGAAGCCGACTTTGTTCCTATCGAATTCGGAAAAGATGGAAAAGATAATGTGATCGGGGCTCGCGGATCCCAGCCGCAGATTTGCCTACAACCAAGCAGACCGTCACGTGCTTCCACTCTGGTAGGGGCCTGCGCCTCCAAAAGGGGTGCGGGTCGCTATCTCTGCATAGAGGAGCACCCGATGTGTGACTACAGCCTGCATGCCGTCGCGACGCGCCCCGCAGAAGTCGGCGAGACGATCGTCACGACAACATTCCGCGGCACCTCGACGCGCGGCTTCGCCTCCGAAGCCGATCTCTCCGTCGCGGTCTGCCTGCTGCCGGGAACGGAGCTCGCCTTCGCCGATAACGTCCGTTACGACAACCGCTGGATCTGGACGCGCACCGTCAACTCCCGCGTCGGCAAGTTCGGCAAGATCGATCCGCACATTCCCGATCGCCATCATGATGCGATCGAATTCCCGGACGGCAAATCCGTGCTGGTGACGCAGCTCGTCGAGGGCCAGCGCGCAACCGTGCTGCAACTGCCGGTGACCCAGCCGATCGGCGAGCGCGAGCACAAGCCGCAGATCATCGCCGACAGTCGCCCGACGGTCACGCGACTGCCGATCGGCTGACGCCCTCCGGCCCGGCGGGTCCGGGGCCAGGATTGAAATGCCGTCGCCGGCCGATGCCGGCGAGCCCGGTGGGTTTTTGTTTCACGAAATTCGATCGGCGAGCGCCGCCGCACCTCGTCGCCGCATGAAGTTTGGGCCGTCCTGCCTGAATTTTGAACCTCCGCTCCGCAGCCAAATGACCGATGCTGTCGTGGTCTGAGGCGGCGGACACGCTCGATGAAAACCTTTATTCGCGTCGTTGAACTCTGGGTGCCTGACCGGACGCGCATGCGGCTGGAATTCGGCGGTGGCCTTTACGATGAAGGGCTGTCCGCGTTCAAGGCCGTCAGCGAAGAGCTGCACTTCGGATATGACGAGGGGCTTCCGGGCAAGGCCTGGGCCTGCGGCCATCCCGTCATCCTCACGAAATTCGCCAACTCCTATTTCAAGCGGACCGATCAGGCCGTCGCCGCCGGCCTCACCTGCGGCGTGGCGGTGCCGGTGTTTGCAGGCGAATTTCTGCAAGCCGTGATGGTGCTGTTCTGCGGCGACGACGAGGCGCATGTCGGCGCGATCGAACTCTGGCACAACGATCCTGATCTCTCCCACGAGATGGGCCTCGTCGACGGCTATTACGGCGCGGCGGACATGTTCGAATTCAACTCGCGCCACACTAAATTTCCTCGCGGCTTCGGACTTCCCGGACGCACCTGGAAGGCGGGCCTGCCGCTGATCATCAAGGACCTGCACGACGCCAAGAGCTTCCTGCGCTGGGAGGACGCAGCCAAGGTCGGGATCAATCTGGGTGTCGGCGTGCCCTACCGAACCGGCACCGACCAAACCTGGGTCCTGACTTTCCTCTCCGCTCAGGCAACGCCGATTGCGCGACGCTTCGAGATCTGGGTCCCGAACGAGGCCCGTTCGGCGCTGGTCTTTCGCGCCGGCGATTGCAGCGCGCAGACCGACCTTGCCGCCCGCTATGCCGCCAATTCCATTGCCAGGGGCGAAGGCAGCATCGGCGGCGCCTGGGCCGCCGGCATGCCCGCGCTCAACGACGATCTCACTCATGACGGCTCGATCGCGGGCTCTGAGGCCTGCGCAGCCGGGCTGAGCCGAATGGTGGCCCTGCCGGTCATCGGCAAGGCAAAGCTCGAAGCCGTGCTGGCCTGGTATCTGTAATCGATGGCGTCAATCGTCGGCCTGCAAGTCGGTCTCCGATGGCGTTGCGTCGCGGCTGCGGGGAGCCGCCTTCTGCGCAAGGCTGCCGTCGAAGTCACCTTCGCCCGCACCGGCCGGTAACCACGGGCGGTTCGTGCCTCTTGCCCTCACCGCCTGAACCGAAAAGCCGTCGCCACGCCGGGTCAATGCCAGCGCGCCCTGGCGAGCGAGCCGCTGCCGATCCACCACCATCGCCGCACAACGGGCGGCGCGGGCCTTGACGTCACCACCAGTGCAGCCCGGTTGCAATCGTCCGCCAACGCGTCGATGCGCGAGGCCAGCGCGACCAGCCGTCCGTCTGCGAGCGGCGTTACGCAGCCCGACTCGTCGCACGATATGCCGCTCGCCAGCGCGCTACTGCCGGCATCGCGCGGATCGGCGTCGGCAGCCAACCACTCCCTCAGCACGAAATTGTCCTTGCCTGCCCTGATCAGATGCAAACGCCCGTCCCCGCCCCGCACCGCGACGCTCGCGCCGTCCCCGGCAATCAGGATATCGGGCTGGCGCACCGACAGCCCCCAGCCGATGGAAACCAGCAGCACGACGGCACCGCCCCAGCGCAACGGCGTACGCAACAGGCCCATCACGATGACCCCCAGGCTCGCTGCGATCAGCGGCGCGATGCCGAACGCCGGGATGCGGCCGACCGCGCCCGGCAATGCCGCCACCCAGCGCGAGACCGCGACCATCCAGTCGATGCCGATCCCCATCAGCCACCAGAACACGCCGTCGAGCCCGAACGGCGCTGCGAGCAATCCCAGCAGCCCCGCCGGCATCACCAGCGCCGAGACCACCGGCATCGCACCGAGATTGGCGAGCACGCCGTAGGGCGTGACGCGGTGGAAGTGGAAGGCGGCGTAGGGCGTGGTCGCAAGCCCGGCGATCAGCGAGGCCAGGAATAGCATCGCGATCTCGCGGCCGCCCCACATCGCGACGCGCGCGGTCGCCGAATGATCGGGTGAGGCAAACAGGTTCGGCATGCCGATCTGTACCAGCGCGACGAGACCGAGCGTCGCGGCAAAGGACATCTGGAAACTCGGATGCACAAGCGCTTCCGGCGCGACCGCGAGCACGATCAGCGCCGCCACCGCGAGCGTACGGAAGGTGATGGCGCGGCGATCGACCATCACGGCGATCAGCACCACCGCCGTCATGAAGAACGAACGTTGCGTCGCGACCTCCGCGCCAGACAAGAGCAGATAGAACGCAGCCGCCACCAGCGCTGCGGCCGCCGACCATTTCTTGATGGCAAAGCCGGCCGCCAGTCCCGGGATCAAGGCCAGCAGTGCGCGCACCGCGAAGAAGACGACGCCGGCGACGACCGCCATGTGATAGCCGGAGATCGAGAGCACATGGCCGAGCCCCGAGATGAACATCGCGTCATTGACGGGCGTGGAAATCGCATCGCGCCGCCCGGTGAGCAGCGCTGTCGCGATCGCGCGGTTGTCGCCCTCGAGCGTGGCGCGGATGCGGGCGTCGATCGCATCGCGCAGGCCCTGCATGAAGGCGGCATAACGCAGCCGCAGGCCGCCGGCATCGGGCGGGACTGAAGCCGTGATCGCGCCCATCACGAAGCCGGAGGCGCCGATGCCCTGAAAGAACATGTCGCGCGAAAAATCGTAGCTGCCGGGGCGCACCGGCGAGAGCGGCGGCATCAGCCGCGCCTTGAGCTGCACGAAGCTGCCGACCTCGGGCGCAGTGCCCTTGCGCACCGACAGGCGGACGCGTTCCAGCTTGACCTCGCTGCGCTGCGCCTCCATGGCCGTGACGCGCAGCACGAAACGATCGGTTCGCTCGCGGATATCGCGGGCCTCGACGAAACCCGCCAGCGACACTGAATAGAGCGGCTTGGCCAGCACGGGGTGGGCGATGCGCGCCGTCTTCCAGGTTGCCACGGCAAAGCCGGAAGCGACCGCCGCAATCATGATCGCAGGCGCAAACAGCCGGCTCCGCCGCAACAGCACCGCGCCAAACGTGAGCGCGATAGCCGTCGCGGCAACGACCCACAGCACCGGCTCATGATCGGCGGCAAAATAGAGTGCGATGCCACCGCCAAAGGCGACAGGCACCCACGGCAACAGTCGCCCGGCGCCGGCCTCCGCGCGGGCCCATTCACGCAGCGTCTCGACGATTGCCGACCAGGCGCCAAAGCCCGCCGGCACCAAGCCGCCCGCCTGCGCAGCACGACCGACCGGCCACGTCCCGGCTATACCGTGGGACCGTGCTGGCCGGCCCGGCTCCGCCATATCCCTGCACCCTACGCGACGCGATTGTCGCCAAGGCTACCGGAACGTGCGGCCGCGCGAATAGCGGTACAAATCGAGAACGAAGGGACTCCCCCCTACTTTTCCTCTTCCATCGTCACGGCGACATCCGCCTTGGCCGACAGCCGCACCTTGTTACCCTCGACACCGGCGACGAGGCCCTTGTCGATGAAATGATGGTGGCCCTTGTGGCTGCCCTCGCCGCTGTCCTTCTTGGTCAGCTTGATGCGATTGCCTTCGACCTTGTCGACCGTGCCGACATGAACGCCGTCGGCGCCGATGACTTCCATATGCTCTGCAATGTTCTGCATGGTGGGATCCTTGGTTGGAGCCACCTCAACGCGCGGAGAGAGCTTCGGTTCGTATTCTGCTGCCATTCCGGGGCGCGCCACTTGGCGCGAGCTATGATGCGCAATTGCGCATCGGAGAATCCATAACCACAAGCTGGGGTTATGGATTCCGGGCCTGGCCCTTCGGGCCATCCCGGAATGACAAACTGATGAAGAGCGCCAATCAGATCAGCGGCGCCTTCGCCGAAGCGTGGTGATTGACGATCTTCCAGTCGCCGTCCTCGCGGACGATGACCCAGCTCATCTTGACGACGAGATCAGGGCGCTCGCCGGCGAGGTCGAACGAGATGGTCGCGGCCATGTTGATCAGATCGGGGCCGGCCTGCGCTGCGTTCACGTCGGAGAATACGGCGCTCGGCTTGCGCCAGCGCGGCAGGCCGTTGAAGTAATCGGCAACACCGTCCCTGCCCCGATAGAGTTTCGGGTTCGAACCGAAGAAGAACGCGTTTTTCGCATAGAGCGACGAGAGCGCGGCGGCGTCGAGCGTCGCGAAGCCGGCGCACCATTTCGCGATGATGGCGGAAACGATGGCGTTGGCTTCGTTGCTCATATGCGCATCACCCTTTTGCGACTTCCTTCGCGAAGGTGTCGCGCAGGCCGATGGTGCGGGAGAACACCGGCTTGCCCGGCGTCGAGTCCTTGTCGCGGACGAAATAGCCCTGCCGCTCGAACTGCATCGGCTCGGTCGAATTGCTCGCTGCGACCGATGCCTCGATCCGAGCGTCGCTGAGGATCTCCAGCGAGTTCGGATTGAGATCGGCCGCGAAGTTTTGGGCGTCCGGGCTCGGATTGGCGAACAGCTGGTTGTAGATGCGGATCTCCGCGGGCACCGACGCCGCCGCCGGCAGCCAATGCATCGTCGCCTTGACCTTGCGGCCGTCGGGCGCGTTGCCGCCCTTGGTCGCGGGATCATAGGTGCAGCGCAGCTCCACCACCTCGCCCTTGTCGTTCTTGATCACGCCGGTGCACTTGACGAAATAGGCGTAGCGCAGTCGCACCTCGTTGCCCGGCGACAGGCGGAAGAACTTCTTCGGCGGATTCTCCATGAAGTCGTCCTGCTCGATATAGAGCTCGCGGCCGAACGTGATTTTCCGCGTGCCCGCCGAGGGATCGTCCGGATGGTTGATCGCCTCGAGCTCCTCGGTCTGCCCTTCCGGATAGTTCTCGATCACCACCTTGAGCGGGCGCAGCACGCCCATGCGTCGCTGCGACGTGCGGTTCAGCTCCTCGCGGATGCAGAACTCGAGCATGCCGACGTCGACCACGCTGTTGGCCTTGGCAACGCCGATGCGCTTGACGAATTCACGCAGCGCGGCCGGCGGCACGCCGCGGCGGCGCATCCCCGCCATCGTCGGCATGCGCGGATCGTCCCAGCCCGCGACGTGGCCGTCGCGGACGAGTTGGGTCAGCACGCGCTTGGACAGCAGCGTATAGGTCAGGTTGAGCCGCGCGAATTCATACTGGTGCGGCTGCGACGGCACCGGCAGCTTCTCGATGAACCAGTCGTAGAGCGGCCGGTGGTCCTCGAACTCCAGCGTGCAGATCGAATGCGTGATGCCTTCAATGGCGTCCGACTGGCCGTGGGCGTAATCGTAGCTCGGATAGATGTGCCACTTGGTGCCGGTGCGCGGATGATGCGCATGCAGGATGCGGTACAGCACGGGATCGCGCAGATTGATGTTGCCGGCTGCCATATCGATCTTGGCCCGCAGCACCCGCGTGCCGTTCGGGAATTCACCGGCCTTCATGCGGCGGAACAGGCCGAGGTTTTCGTCCACACTGCGGTCGCGGAACGGCGAGTTCTTGCCGGGCTCGGTCAGCGTGCCGCGCGAGAGGCGGATCTCCTCCTGGGTCTGGTCGTCGACATAAGCGAGGCCGTCGCGGATCAGCTGCTCCGCCCATTCGTACAGGCGGTCAAAATAGTCGGAGGCAAAGAACAGGTTCTTGCCCCAGTCGAAGCCGAGCCAGCGCACGTCGGCCTGGATGGAATCGATATATTCCTGCTCTTCCTTGACCGGGTTGGTGTCGTCGAAACGCAGATGGCAGCGGCCCGGAAACTCCTGGGCGATGCCGAAATTCAGCGCGATCGACTTGGCATGGCCGATATGCAGATAGCCGTTCGGCTCCGGCGGGAACCGGGTCACGATCTCCCTGTATTTGCCCTGGTCGAGGTCGGCCTGGACGATGTCACGAATGAAATCGCGCCCAACCTCAGCTGCCACCGGTTCTGTCATTACGAAAATCCTGTCGGGAAATCAGCGGTTCTTCTGCCAAATTCGGGAGGCTGAGCCAAGAGCTTAAGCAGGCCTCAAGCGGGGCCTGGCAGGTCCGCCGACGGGCTTTGTTTATGTCCCGTTCCTGCTATACACCACCGCCTCCAAAGCATAGGCCCTGCCAAGAATGACCAATTCCGTCGTCACGCGCTTCGCTCCCTCGCCGACCGGCTTCCTCCATATCGGGGGCGCCCGCACAGCGCTATTCAATTGGCTGTACGCGAAGAAGCACGGCGGCAAGATGCTGCTGCGGATCGAGGACACCGACCGGGAGCGCTCCACCGAGGCGGCGATCGGCGCCATTCTCGATGGTCTGAAATGGCTGGAGCTCGGCTGGGACGGCGAGGTCATCTACCAGTTCAGCCGTGCCGCGCGCCACCGCGAGGTCGCCGAGCAGTTGCTCGCCGACGGCAAGGCCTATCGCTGCTACGCCACCGCCGAGGAACTCGCCGCCATGCGCGAGAAGGCGCGCGCGGAAGGGCGCACCCGCCTCTATGACGGGATGTGGCGCGACCGCGATCCCGCGACAGCCCCGTCCAACGTCAAGCCGACGATCCGCCTGCGCGCGCCGCAGACCGGCGAGACCGTGATCGAGGACCAGGTCCAGGGCCGCGTGGTCTGGCAGAACGAGAACCTCGACGACCTCGTGCTTTTGCGCGGCGATGGCAACCCGACCTACATGCTCGCCGTGGTGGTCGACGATCACGACATGGGCGTGACCCATGTGATCCGCGGCGACGACCATCTGATCAACGCCGCGCGCCAGAAGCAGATCTACGATGCGATGGGATGGGCTCTGCCGAGCATGTCCCACATTCCGCTGATCCACGGCCCGGACGGCTCGAAGCTCTCCAAGCGTCACGGCGCGCTCGGCGTCGATGCCTACCGCGCCATGGGATATTTGCCGGCCGCGCTACGCAATTACCTCGTCCGGCTCGGCTGGAGCCATGGCGACCAGGAGATCTTCTCGACCGAGGAGATGATCGCGGCGTTTGACCTCGCCAGCGTCGGCCGCGCCGCTGCCCGCTTCGATTTCGCCAAGCTGGAAAACCTCAACGGCCACTACATCCGCCACGCCGACGATCAATCACTCGTGAAGATGTTCGAGGACGTGCTCGACCATCTCGTGCCCGCACGCGACGAGATTAAGGCCAAATTAAACGACACTACGCGCGCCCAGCTTCTCAAGGCCATGCCGGCCCTGAAGGAGCGCGCCAAGACGCTGATCGAGCTGATCGACAGCGCCTATTTCATCTTCGCCGACCGGCCGCTGGAGCTCGATCCCAAGGCACAAGCGCTGCTGACGCCAGAGAACCGCAAGCTGATCGGCCAGCTTCATTCCGCGCTGGAGAAAGTCGAGATATGGAGCGGCGCCACCACCGAAGCCGCGCTACGCGCTTTTGCCGAGGAAAATAGTCTCAAGCTCGGCGCGGTCGCCCAACCCTTGCGGGCCGCGCTGACCGGGCGGACGACGTCGCCTGGTATATTTGAGGTTTTGGACGTCCTGGGACGCCAGGAAAGCCTCGGCCGGCTTGAGGATCAGTCCAAGGACCAGACTAAGACGTAAGTCGAGCATGCGTGCGGTGATCTTGCAGCGCACACAGCAATAATATACCCATCTCCCCCGTACCTTCTGGAACATCCGGCCTGCCCCATCATCTCGCAAAGGGGGCCTCCGGCTCCGGCCCGCTTCACATTTCATCGGGGACCTACGATGGACGCAAAACCGAGCAATAAGACCGCTACGCTGACGGTCGGAAACAAGAACTACGATCTCCCGATCCACAGCGGCAGCGTCGGGCCTGATGTCGTCGATATCGGCAAGCTCTACGGCCAGTCCGGCCTGTTCACCTACGATCCCGGCTTCACCTCCACCGCGAGCTGCCAGTCGAAGATCACCTATATCGACGGCGACGCGGGCGTGCTGGAATACCGCGGCTACCCGATCGAGCAGCTCGCCGAGAACGGCGACTTCCTCGAGACCTGCTATCTCCTGCTGTTCGGGGATCTGCCGACCGCCGCGCAGAAGAAGGATTTCGACGACCGCGTGACCCATCACACGATGGTGCACGAGCAGATGGCCCGCTTCTTCCAGGGCTTCCGCCGCGACGCGCATCCGATGGCGATCATGGTGGCTGCGGTCGGCGCGCTCGCCGCGTTTTATCACGACTCCACCGACATCAACGATCCGAAGCAGCGCATGATCGCTTCCATGCGCATGATCGCCAAGATCCCGACGCTGGCGGCGATGGCCTACAAGTACACGGTCGGCCAGCCCTTCGTGTACCCGAAGAACTCGCTCAAGTTCGCCGAGAACTTCCTGCACATGTGCTTCGCCGTGCCGTGCGAGGACTACAAGATCAACCCGGTGCTCGCTGACGCGCTGGACAAGATCTTCATCCTGCATGCCGACCACGAGCAGAACGCCTCGACCTCGACGGTGCGCATCGCCGGCTCGTCCGGCGCCAACCCGTTCGCCTGCATCGCCGCCGGCATCGCCTGCCTGTGGGGTCCGGCGCATGGCGGCGCCAACGAAGCAGCCCTCGCGATGCTCGCCGAGATCGGCTCCGTGGACAAGATTCCCGAATTCATCGCCAAGGTGAAGGACAAGAACTCCGAAGTCCGCCTGATGGGCTTTGGTCATCGCGTCTACAAGAACTACGATCCGCGCGCCAAGATCATGCAGAAGATGTGTCACGCCGTGCTCAAGGAGACCGGCCATGGCGACGATCCGATGCTGAAGGTGGCGCTCGAACTCGAGAAGATCGCGCTCAGCGACCAGTACTTCATCGACCGCAAGCTCTACCCGAACGTCGACTTCTATTCGGGCATCACGCTGAAGGCGATGGGCTTCCCGGTCTCGATGTTCACCGTGCTGTTCGCGGTCGCCCGCACCGTCGGCTGGATCAGCCAGTGGAGCGAGATGATCGAGGACCCGCAGCAGAAGATCGGCCGTCCGCGCCAGCTCTACACCGGCGTCACCCGCCGCGACTACGTCGCGATCAGGGATCGCAAGTAAACTCCAAGCCGATACGGCTTTCGAAGCGGCGCCATCGCAAGATGGCGCCGTTTTTGTTTATGGAGGTGCCGTAGGGTGCGCAAGCGCAGCGTGCCCACCACCTCTCCGCAACAGATACGAAGTCGTGGGCACGCTTCGCTTTGCCCACCCTACGAGACCAATCGGGCCGTGACACGCTTGCTGCCGCGCACAACAACAAAGTCCACACCTGCGGCCGCAAACGCCTTGACAGTCAGAGCGCTCCGCGCGCAAATTCTTACACTAAGTAAGAATGACGACAGGGATGGAAATGCCGGAGCAGCCGAGAAGTCGGCGGCAGACGCGCGCTGCCATTTTGACTCACCTGCTTCAGTCGGGTGGCTCGTTTCGCCCGCCGCTGGCCAAGGCCGTGCGCCTGTCCGAAGCGAGCCTGTCGCGCATCCTGCTTGACCTGAAGACCGAAGGCCTGATCGAGGAAGTGCGGCGCCCTGCCCCCTACGTCGGCGGCCCGACCGGACTCGTGTCGCTCGACGGCTCGGTTGCCCTCGCAGCCTTCGAACTGACCGCTCAGCACCTCAGCCTCGGCGTCGGCGGCCTGTCGGGCGAGCTGCACTACACCGAGCGCGTGCCCCCTGCCGAAGTCGCCGACCGTCGAGACCGTCGACCGGGCGTTTCGCGAAGCGATGACATTGCTGCGCGACTGGACGCGGCGCCGCGGCGTCGTCCTCTCTCAGGTCGGCGTCTCCATTCCGGGCCTCGGCCGGCTCAGCGCCGCGGGCAACCCCATCATTCCCTGTGACGTCGGGCGCATCAGCGACATGTTCGGCGAGATGTTCGCCGACGTGCCCGTCGAATTTACCAATTCGGTCGTGGCGCACGCCACATTCCATCGCTGTCGCACCGAAAACTATCCATTCAATGACACGCACCTGTTCGTCTTTGTCAGCCATGGCGTTGCGGGCGCCTGGATGGATGATCCCGTCGAGACCGACGCGCTCCAGCCAATCGAGCTCGGTCACATGGTGTTTGGCGAAGGCGGGCCGCGCTGTCGCTGCGGCCACCTCGGCTGTGTCGAGGCCTATACTTCGCTTCCGGCGCTGGCCGAGCTTCTCGGCGTGCCCGAGCCGGAGTTGCTCCAGCTCGGCAGCGATTGGGTCAGCGCGATCCCGATCTCCTCGCGCGTGCGTCAGGAGCTGCGGCATCGCCTGTATCGCCTTGGGCTCGCGATCGGCAACACGCTGAACGTCAAGCCCTGTCACGGCGTCGCCATCTCCGGCTGGCCTTCGCTCCTTGCGGAAGGCGATCGGAAAGCGCTGGTCGACGGCGTCGATGCCTGCCTGCTCGGCGGCCGCAAGCATGCGCAGGTGTCGCTGGCTTTCGTGCCGCCGTCGAACGGCAATGATCCCAGGGCCGCGCTGGCCTTCGCCGCGTTCTGCCTCGCCTGCCGCGGCGGCATGCCGGCCGCGTCGACGGAGGCCGCCTGAGACGGCCTGAAGCTGCGCGGCTCGCGCGCAAGAGAGTTCACACCGGGAGGAACTGCCATGCCGATCACGACAACAAGGCGCCGTCTGCTCGCTGGATCCGCTGCCGCGCTCGCACTGCCGGCGTTTGCCCGCGCGCAAGGCGCGGTCAAGCCGCGCCTGACCGCAATCTCGCAATGGTCCGCGGGCAGCGATGGGGCAGCCATCACCGCGCTCGGCAAGAAGTTCGAGGAGAAGGGCGGCGTCTGGCAGCACTCGCCCGTCCCCGGGTTCACCACCGAGATGATGAACAAGCTGCGCGCCCAGATCATGGCCGGCGATCCGCCGGCCTGCTCGCAGCTCAAGGGTCCCGAGATCGCAGCCTGGTCGAAGATTGCCCCGACCGTCGATCTCGACGCCGTCGTCGCTGCCGCCGGCTATGAGAAGGTGGTCGCGCCGGACCTTGCGAAATTGCACAAGCCGGGCGGCAAATGGATCGCACTGCCGTTGCAGATCTACAGCACCAACATGCTGTTTCTCTCCAAACGCGCGATGGACAAGGCCAAGGCCGACAAGATCCCCGTCACCTGGGCAGACTTCAACGAGCTCGCCGACAAGATGAAATCGGGCGGCGTCCCCTATCCCGTCGCCAACGGCGGCACCCGCCCCGACGACGGGCAAAAATTCGAAGCCGCTCTGGCCGGCATCAGTCCCCTCGCATACCGCGCCGCCATCATGAATCTCGAGAAGAAGGCCCTGGAGGGCTCCGAGATCAAGGCTGCGTTCGCACAGGTGCGCAAGATCGCCGACTGGATGGACCCCAACGTCGGCGCCCAGCACTTCTCGACCAATTTGAAGCGCTTCATCGACGGCGACATGGGCATGATGATCATGGGCGGCTGGGCGCAGGGCGTGTTGCGCAATGCCGGTTTCAAGTTCGAGGACTTCATGATCGCGCCAGGTCCGAGCGACAATAGCAAGCCGGTGTTCCTGTTGAACGCCGATGCCTTCATCTTCTGGCAGCGCAAGGAGCCTGACCTGCAGGCCGGCCAGACGCTGATGGCCCAGCTCGTCATGGATCCGGCGATCCAGACCATGTATTCGCAGATCACGGGATCGATCCCCGTGCGTACCGACGTCGATCTGTCCGGCGAAGGCTGGTCGGACGGTCAGCGGCGCACCGCGGCAGCTCTGAAGGACGCAATCGCCAGCAACCAGGCGGTCCTGAGCCTCGCGCACAACATGGCGCAGGAAAACGGCATGACCGCCGCGATGATCTGGCAGTTCACGCATATCTGGAACGAATTCCTCTATGGCGTGACATTCACGAGCGGCCAGCAGCAACCCGTCACCGCCGCTCTCATCGCGCTGTCCGCTGCAGTCGCAGACATCCCGCAGCACGGCGTGCAGAGCGCCGCGGTGATCATCGCGGCGCTACCGACGCTGTTGATCTATCTCCTCGGCGGCAAATACTTCGTCCGCGGCCTGACTGCCGGGGCCGTGAAATGATGGAGTTGTCATGGCAGCACTGAGCATTCGAACCCTGTCGAAGCGCTACGCCAATCTGGAGGTGCTGAAGGGCGTCGATCTCGACATCGAAAGCGGCGAGTTCACGGTGCTGGTCGGGCCATCCGGCTGCGGCAAGTCCACGCTGCTCAACATCGTCGCCGGGCTCGATCATCCGAGCGCCGGGACCGTCGAGATCGGCGGACGCGTGGTCAATGACGTCCCGCCCAAGGATCGCGACATCGCCATGGTGTTCCAGTCCTACGCGCTCTACCCATCCATGACCGTACGCCAGAACATCACCTTCGGCATGGAATGCCGTCACGTACCCAAAGCGGAGCAAGACTCTGCGGTCGCGAATGTCGCCAAACTGCTCCAGATCGAGGCGCTGCTGGGCCGCAAGCCGTCGCAGCTCTCCGGCGGCCAGCGCCAGCGCGTGGCGATGGGCCGTGCGTTGGTACGCGATCCCCTGCTCTTCCTGTTCGACGAGCCGCTGTCCAATCTCGACGCAAAACTGCGCGTCGAGATGCGGATGGAGATCAAGCGGCTGCACCAGCGCATCGGCGCGACCATCATCTATGTCACCCACGACCAGATCGAAGCGATGACGATGGCGACGCGGATCGCCGTGATGCATCGCGGCGTGGTGCAGCAGTTTGCCGATCCCGATACCGTGTACCGCTATCCCGCCAATCTGTTCGTCGCACGCTTCATGGGCTCCCCGCCGATGAACACCATGCCGGCGCGGCTCGAGGCCGACGCCGGCGGCCCCGTGGTCGTGATCGGCGCGGGGCGGCCGGACGAAGTTCGCCTCCGCCTGCAGGGATACGATTCGGCGGCACCCTATCTTGGCCGCGAGGTGGTGTTCGGGATCAGGCCGGAATGCATCGCGGAGGGCAACCGCGTGTTCTCCGGCGGTGCACCCATCGTCGTCCACGCGCCGGTGGAGATGGTCGAGCCCACCGGCGCCGAAACCATCGTGCTGCTGCGGCTCGGCGGCGAGTCCGCGCTGGCGCGCATCACGCCGGACATCCGCCCCCCGCCGGGGACGGCAGCCCCCTTCGCGCTCGACACGCGCCGCATTTGCCTGTTCGACCCCGAGACGGAGCGACTGATCGCATGACAAAGACGAGCTATGCCGGACTTGCGGACCGCGTCGTACTGATCACCGGCGGCGCCAGCGGCATCGGGGCCGCCTTCGTGCGCGCCTTCGCGGCCCAGGGAGCGCGCGTCGCGTTCCTCGATGTGGATGAAGAAGCCGGCGGGGCGCTGGTCGCGGAGGTGAGCGCTGCGTCCGAAGCCGCGCCCTTGTTCGTGCCATGCGACCTCCTGGACATCGAGGCCTTGCGGGCCGCAATGGCGCAGGTGCAGCGATCGCTCGGCGATGCCGCGGTCCTCGTCAACAATGCCGCCAATGATCAACGCCAGGTGCTGGCCGAGGTGACGCCGGCAGAGTTCGATTGGATGATCGGCCTCAATCTCAAGCACGTCTTCTTTGCGGCGCAAGCGGTGGTGCCGCAGATGCAGGCGCGCGGCGGCGGCTCGATCATCAACATGTCGTCGATCGCCTGGATGCGCGGTGCACCGGCGCTGCCGGTCTACGCCGGGGCAAAGGCGGCGATCGTCGGTTTCACCAACTCGCTGGCCCGGCTGGTCGGCCCCGACCGCATCCGCGTCAACGCGATTGCGCCAGGCATGGTCATCACCGAGCGCCAGCGTCGGCTGTGGTATCCGGACGAGCAGGTCATCACCGAAATGCGCTCGCGTCAGGCCGTGCCCGACGCGGTGACGCCGGCGGACATTGCCAACATGGCGCTGTTCCTCGCCTCCGACGAAAGCCAGCGCATCACCAGCCAGTGTTTTCGGGTGGATGCAGGACTTGCGTAGAACTTGATCCGGCCATAATGGCGCAACGTTCACGGTCTCGTAGGGTGGGCAAAGCGAAGCGTGCCCACGAATTCTTCTCATCGCGACGAATCGTGGGCACGGCGCGACGCGCCTTTGCCCACCCTACGAGACCTCCGTTACCGCCGTCCTTTGCGCATCGTCTCGAGCACGATGTCGGCGGCGAGCACGCTTGGCGATTTGTTGCCGGTCGACATGATCTGGTCGAGCCGGGCAAAGGCCTCGACCTGCTGCTTGCGCAGCGGCGAATCCGTCAGCACCTCGGCGAGTGCCGGCGCCAGTTTCTCCGGCGTGCACTCCTCCTGCAGGTACTCCGGAATGACATCCTTGCCGATCACGAGATTGGCAAGGATCACCGAGGAGACGCGGATCGCGCGGCGCAGGATGAAGGCCTCGATCGCACCGACGCGATAGGCCGTCACCATTGGAATACCCGACAGTGCGAGCTCCAGCGTCACCGTACCGGATTTGGCCAGCGCCGCACGCGCGATGCGGAACACGGCGCGCTTCTCGTTCTCGCCGGTCACGACCCTTGGCTTGACCGGCCAGCTCGCGATACCCTCGCGGATGGTGGCCTCGAGATGCGGCATGGTCGGCAGTATCAGTTCGAAGGCGTGGCCTTCCGCCTGCAAGCGGCCGAGCACTCCGCCGAAGACATCGAGATGGTGCCTGACCTCGCTACGGCGGCTGCCGGGCAGCACCAAAAGCACCGGCGGCTCGCCGTCGCGACGTGCCTGCTCCTCCGCGTTCGGCCGCAGCGAGGGCAATTGCTCGACTAAGGGATGGCCGACATAGCTGCATGGCGGTCCGCCAAGCTTGCGGTATTCCTCCGGCTCGAACGGCAGCAGACCGAGCACATGGTCGACATAACCGAGCATGGTCCGCGCCCGCCCCGGCCGCCACGCCCAGAGCTGCGGCGAGACGTAATCGACGACCGGGATCGCAGGATTCTTCGCGCGCACGCGGCGGGCGACGCGATGGGTGAAATCGGGGCTGTCGATGATGACGAGCGCGTCCGGCGCGGCGTCGGCCACGGCGTCGGCCGTCTCGCGGATCAGCCGCAGAATTTTCGGCAATTGCTGCACCACCGCGGCAAATCCGACGATTGACAGCTCCTCGATCGGAAACAGCGATTCCAGCCCTTCGCGCGCCATGGTACGTCCGCCGACGCCGACGAACTGCACGCCGTCGCCGAGGCGCTGGCGCAGGACCTTCATCAAGGCACTGCCGAGCCGGTCGCCGGATTCCTCCGTGGCGATCAGGAAGATCTTGCGCTTGGGATCGCGCGACTGCATCACGCCGGCAGACCGATGACGAAGAGATATTTGGCGTCCGCGAGGGCGATCATCGCCTGCGGCTCTGCGGCGATGGTGTTGCCGGCGATGACGGCGAGGCCCGCAAGGCCGGCCGCCGCGACGCCCTCGATGGTGCGCGGGCCGATCGTCGGCAGGTCGAAACGCAGATCCTGGCCGCTCTTCGGCGCCTTCACGAGCACGCCGCGGCCGGCGGCCGCGCGAATGCGTCCCTCCTCGCGCAGCCGCGCGACGCGCGCGAGCAGCGCATCGGTGCCCTCGATGTCCTCGACCGCGACCACATGGCCGTCAATCACCACCGCAGCCTGGCCGATGTCGAACGGACCAAGCGCAGTCAGCACCGCACGGCCGCGCGCGATGTCGGTCTTGCTGGTATCGCTGGGCCAGGCGCGACTGATGCAGCCCTCGGGCATCAGGAGATCGGGGGCGAGGTCCTTGATGCCGACCATGCGAAAGCCATCCTGCTCGAGGATGCGGCCGACGCCGGACAAGAGATGATCGTCGCCGCCGCGAAAGGCGCGGATGACATTGCCGAGCAGCCGCATCGTCTTGACGTCGAACCGGATCTCGGAGAGCGAGGGCCGCACCAAGGTGCCGATGAAGATCAGGTCGCGGCAGCCCTCCTCGCGGAACAGTCGCATCGCGCGACCGAGCTGGCCGACCGAGATCCAGCGATGGCGGAATTTCTCCACCCGCGCGGGATCGCAGGCCCCGCGCAGCGGAAACAGCACCGGCGTGATGCCGCGCGCGGCAAGCGAGTCGGCGACTGCGAACGGCATCGCGCCGCCGCCGGCGACGATGCCGACCGGCGATGAGATGTCCGACGCCGCCGATGTCATGTCCGCGGCCATCCCAAAATCACTTCGCGAGGGCAGGAAGACAGAGCGGGCGCTTGCCCTTGCCGATGAAGTCGAGGATTTCGGCGATCGCCGGATCTTCGCCTGCAAGCGGCCTGGACGCCTCTAACCGCTCGGCGAATGTGCCGGGGCCATGGAAGAGCTTTTGGTAGAACCCGCGCACCGTCGCCAGTCGCTGCCTGGTGAACTTGCGCCGCTTCATGCCGATCAGGTTGAGACTCTCGAGCACCGCATACTGGCCGTTAACGAGCCCATACGGGATGACATCGTCGCGTACGCCGCAGACCCCGCCGACCATCACGTAGGGGCCGATGCGCGTGAACTGGTGCACTGCGGAGAGGCCGCCGATATAGACGGCGTCGCCGATCTCGCAGTGGCCGCCGAGCGTCGCCGAGGTCGCAAAGATCACGTTGTTGCCGACCATGCAGTCATGGCCCACATGGCTGTTGTTCATGAAGTAGCCGCCGTTGCCGACGCGCGTCAGACCGCCGCCCTTGATGGTGCCGACATTCATCGTCGCGCCTTCGCGGATGACGCAGCCAGAGCCGATCTCGAGCTTCGTCGGCTCGCCCTTGTAGCTGAGATCCTGGGGCGCGCCGCCGAGCACCACGAACGGCGAGATCACGCCGCCGTCCCCGATCGACGTATGGCCGATGACGGTAACATGCCCAATCAGCTTGCAGTTCGCGCCGATCACGACATTCGGGCCGATGATGCAATAGGGCCCGATCTCGGTGCCCTCGCCGATCACGGCGCCGTCCGCGACCCGTGCGGTGGGATCAATCTTGCTCATCAAGCAATCTTACTCTTCAAGAAGGTCTGGTTATGCGTTGAAGTCGCTCAGATTTCCGGTGGTTAGCGCGACTATGCCCGATCTGTCCAGTGACGTATCATCTCTGCCGGTTTCAAGTGCCGGATGAGGCGGTCGTCCCGGCTCCTCAACAACTTCATGCGGAGCTTCAGCTTTCATGGTCAGGGCCCTGGCACTTCTGCTCGCACAGCTCGCGGCCGCACCGATCGTGTCCGAGACGGTCGAGACCGGCGAACGCCGCCGCATCGACCTCGCGACATTCGAATGCCGCGACATCAGCCGCAGCACTGTGCTTCAGCGGGTCTGCTACGACCGCGCGCATCACGACCTCATCGTCGCGACTGGCGGCAGCTATGCGCGCTATTGCGGCGTCGCGGCCGAGACCGCCGACCGTCTCCTGGGCGCGCCATCCATGGGTCAGTTCTTCAACCAAAACATTAAGCGCGAGGCCCCCGGTGGCCGCTACGATTGCGGCGCGTGAGCCCGTCGCGAGGGCCGCGTGCCGCTCAGTCCGTCAGCATGGCGCCGACGTCGGCTTCCGCGACCACCTGCCCGTTGACCTTGGCATCGCCGTGAAACCACCACATGGCCTTGCGGCGGCCGAGCGAGCGCATGTGATACTCGATGGTATCGCCGGGCAGCACGGGCTTGCGGAATTTGCACTTGTCGATGGTGAGAAAATAGACCGCCCGCGGCTTCTCGGTGCCTTCGACCGACTTGATGCCGATCACGCCCGCGGTCTGCGCCATCGCCTCGATCATCATGACGCCGGGATAGACCGGTCGCTCCGGGAAATGCCCCTGGAAGGCCGGCTCGTTGAAGGTGACGTTCTTGATGCCGATGCCGCTGTAGTCGGCCCGGATGTTGATCACGCGGTCGATCAGCAGCATCGGAAAGCGGTGCGGCAGCGTCTGGAGGATGGCATTGATGTCCACCAGCTCGAACTTAACAGGTGATTCCCCCGTCATTCCCGTCCCTCATCCTTCGGATCAGCCCTGCTGTCGCGTACCAAGCGCTCCACCGCGATGATCTCCTTGAACCATTGTTTGGTCGGCTTGGCGAAAAAACCACCCCAGCGTCCGCCCGGCGGGATGTCGTCCTTGACGCCGCTCATCGCGGTCACCTGGGCCCCGTCCCCGATCTTGAGGTGGTTGTTGATGCCAACCTTCGCTCCGAGTGCCACGTTGTCGCCAATGGACAGGCTGCCGGCGAGCCCGATCTGGGCGGCCAGCAGGCAATGCCGGCCGATCGTGACATTGTGACCGATCTGGACCTGATTGTCGATTTTCGTGCCTTCGCCGATCACGGTGTCGCGCAAGCTGCCGCGGTCGATCGTGGTCCCGGCGCCGACCTCGACATCGTTCTGGATCAGCACCCGCCCGGTCTGAGGCACCTTCAGATGACCCTCGGGGCCGAAAAAAATGAAGCCGTAGCCGTCCTGGCCGATCGAGCAGCCGGGATGGATCAGCACGTTGTTGCCGATCAGGGCGCACTGGATCGCGGTGCGCGCGCCGACATTGCAGTCCCGGCCGATCTTGACGCCGGGCCCGATCACCGCCCCGACGCCGACCACCGTGCCGCTGCCGATCTCCACATCCGGGCCGATCACGGCCAGGGGATCGACGATCACGCCGTCCTCGAGTCGGGCCGAGGGATCGATGATCGCCGACGGCGCGATGCCGTCATTGCCGACCCAGGATTGGGGCCTCAGCGCTTCGCCGTGCCATTCCCGCGCGATCCTGACAAAGGCCCGGAACGGCTGCGCCACCCGCAGCACGGCCACGTGCGCGGGCACCTGGGGCTCGAAGCGCGGGCTCACCAGGCAAGCGCCGGCCTTGGTCGCCTTGATCTCGTCGGCGTATTTGAGGTTGTCGAAGAACGCCAGATGCATCGGGCCCGCTTCGTCAAGCGAAGCAAGGCCCGTGATGATGTGGTCGCCCCTGGCGGGATCGACCAGCTGCGCCTTGGTCAGCGTGGCAATGTCAGCCAGCGTTGAGGCAGGCGGCTTTATGAAGAAGGTCGGCTGCGCCATTCCACCCCGTCGCGGTCCGGCTTCGGCATGAAGCGGTCGAGCCGCATCATGCTCCATCTCTTGGATCGGCACGATCCCTTTCGGAAACCGGTTCCAGTGATCCGGATCGTGCCGTGCTGATCGAATTAGAACGTGGTGCCGCCGCCGAACCGGAACTCCTGCGTGCGATCGTACTTGCCCTTGCTGAGCGGCACGGCGTAGTCGAAGCGCAGCGGACCGAACGGCGACTGCCAGATCAGGCCGACACCAACCGACGAGCGGACGACCTTGCTGTCGTCGTAGACGAGGCCGGTACAGGTGCCCGCAGACGACGGATTGATGCTCGAGGGGATGCAGCCCGGTACATTGACTTCGTTGGTCGTCGTCCAGCCGGTCGGTCCCTTATAGTCGTAGAGGCCGCCGGCATCGGCATAGACCGCGCCCTTCAGACCCACTTCCTTCGGCAGGAACCAGAACGGCATCTGCAGTTCGAGCGAAGCGCCCCAGTACTTGGTGCCGCCGAGGGCGTCCTGCGTACCGAAGGGGTTCAAATCGCGCGGGCCGATGCCGTTCGGGGCAAAGCCGCGGACGAGGTTCGAACCCATCTGGAAGTGATCGAGCATGCGCAGATCGCTGCCCATCTTGTTCAGCATGCCGCTCTGCACGCGGACGAGGCCGACGATGTCAGACACCAGCGGAGTATAGTACTTCGCATCGATGACGGACTTCAGGTAGGAGACGTCGCCGCCGACGCCGGCGAAATCCTGACGGAAGTCGACGAGCAGACCGTCGGTGGGGTTCTTGTTGTTGTCCAGCGTGTTGTAGGTCAGCGTATAGCCAAGCGCCGAGGTCAGGGTCTTGCCGTTGGCGAGCTCCCTGCGCACCGGCAGCGAAGCTTCGCCGTCGCTGTAGCAGCCGAGACCGTTGGTCGAGCTGAGATCCGGAACGCCGCCATTGGCATTGACGAAGGCCGGGCTCGGATTGAAGGCCGACGTACCCAGATTGTTGTTACAGTTCGCCAGGTAGTACGGCAGCGTGATTTCCTGCTGGTAGATCGAGTAGCGCAGCTGCAGCGCCAGATCTTCACGCAAGGAGAAGCCGAGGCGCGGCGAGAAGCCGAGCGTCTTGGTGCCGTAGGAGATGTAGCTGTTGGACAGCTGCTGGCGCTGATAGAGGTCGAGGCCAAGCGCGACGCGGTAGTCGAGCAGATACGGCTCGACGAACGACAGCGAGTAACCGCGTGCATATTGGCCGTAGGTCACCGACGCCTTGGCGAACAGACCGCGGCCAAGCAGGTTGCGCTCGGAGATCGAGACTTCGGCCAGCGCGCCGTCGGTGGTGGAGTAACCGCCCGAGATCGAGAAGTCGCCGGTCGATTTCTCTTCCATGTCGACGATCAGGACCACGCGATCGCTCGACGAGCCCGGCTCCGTCGTGATCTTCACGCTCTTGAAGTAGTCGAGGTTCTTCAGGCGCCGCTCGGCACGGTCGACCAGGGCGCGGTTGTAGGCGTCGCCCTCGGAGATGTCGAACTCGCGGCGAATCACGTAATCGCGGGTACGCGTGTTGCCGCGCAGGTTGATGCGCTCGATATAGGTGCGCGGACCTTCGTCGATGTTGAACACGACGGAGACGGTGTGCGCCTCGAAATTGCGGTCGCCGCCGGGCCGGACCACGGCGAAGGCGTAGCCGCGGCGCGAGGCCTCGATCTGCATCTCCTCGACCGACTTCTCGACCGATTCGACGTTGTAGAGCGAGCCGACATTGACGCGCGAATAGGCGCGCATCGACGAGGGATCGAAGTTCGGAATGCTGGAGCGGAAGTCGAGCGCGCCGACGCGGTACTGCGATCCTTCCTCGATCTTGAAGGTGACGTTGAAGCCCTTCTTCTCCGGATCGTATTCGGTGAGCGCGGCCACCACCTGGACGTCGGCGAAACCGTTCTTGAGATAGAAGCGGCGGATCAGGTCGCGGTCGGCTTCGACGCGGTCGGGATCATAGATGTCACCGCTGGCCAGGAAGCTCAGCAGGTTCGATTCGCGGGTCTTGATGACGTCCCTGAGGCGATAGGACGAGAATGCGACATTGCCGACGAACTCGATCGACTTGACGCCGGTCTTGGCGCCCTCCTCGATCGTAAAGATGAGGTCGACGCGGTTGTTCGGCTGCTCGATGACCTCGGGCGTGACGCGCACGTCGTAGCGGCCGGACCGGCGATAGATTTCAGCGATTCGCAGCGTGTCGGACTGCACCATGGCGCGGGAGAAGGTGCCGCGCGCCTTGGACTGGACTTCAGTGGTGAGCTGCTCGTCCTTGATCTTCTTGTTGCCCTCGAAGGCGATCCGGCCGATCACCGGGTTTTCCACCACGGAGACGACGATCTGGCCGCCGCCGCCGCGGTTGATTCTCACGTCCTGGAACAGGCCGGTCTCGATCAAGGCCTTGAGGCCGTCGTCGATGGCGCCTTGATCCAGGCGCCCGCCCGGACCCGGCTTGAAATAGGAGCGGATCGTCTCCACCTCGACCCGGCGATTTCCTTCGACGGAAATCGACTGCACGGTCTGAGCGAGCGCAGACGAAGACACAAAAACAGCCCCGACCGGGGCAATCACCGGCGCGCCGAACATGATCAGGGTTGCGATCAAGCCCCCCCGGAGTCGCAGTCCAAACTTCATCGCGCAACGCGCCCTTATCATTCCGAGCCAGACCCAACCCCAACGCCGGTCTGGAAGATTCCCCAAGTTCAGGCCGCTTGTAGCCAATTTCACCGACGCCGCAAACGGCCGAAAGCGCCGTAATTTCAATTTCATTCCAAGACGTTGCTCATCAGCAACGCCACAAAAAAGCCTCCATCAAGATGCCGCCATCCGCAGGATGTCGTTATAGGTCGCAAACACCATCAACATCAGCACTAAACCGAGCCCGATTCGGAACCCCATCTCCTGAGTCCGCTCGGACAGGGGTCGGCCGCGGACGACCTCCGCCGCATAGAACATCAGGTGGCCGCCATCGAGCAGCGGGATCGGGAACAGGTTCAGCAGGCCGATCGACACCGACAGCACCGCGCACAAATTGATCACGAACTGGAACCCGGCGCTGGCCGCCTGCCCCGACATCTTCGCGATGCCCAGAACGCCGCTGACCTCGTTCGGATTGCCGTTTCCGACGAACAGAGAGCCCAGGAACTTGAAGGTGCTGGTGATGATGAACCAGACCTGCTCAACCCCGATCTTGAGCGCCTCGCCGATGCCCACCGGGGCGGTCGAGGCCTCGCCGGCCTGAGATTTATGCTCCACACCGAGCACACCGAGACGGTGGCTGTTGCCGAACGGATCCTTGCGCTCGAGCAGCGCCGGCGTTGCGGTCAGCGAGATGATGGCGCCGTCCCGCTTCACCTGGAAGGCAAGCGCCGAACCCGCATTCATCGCAACGATTCGCTGCATGTCGGCAAAGCTCTCGATCGGCTTGCCGTCGATCTGGACGACGACGTCCCCGATCTTGAAGCCGGCCGCAGCCGCGGCGCCATCGGCGACGACGCCATCGACCCGCGCGATCGTGCTCGGCTTGCCGTAATACAGCGCCATGCCCGCGAAGATCAGCGCGCCCAGGATGAAATTGGCGATGGGTCCGGCCGCGACGATGGCGGCGCGCGGGCCGACCTTCTTGTGGTGGAAGCTGCCGGCGCGCTCCTCGGTCGTCATGGCCGCGAGCGTCTGGGCCGAGGGGGTCGAGGCCTCGCTCTCGTCGCCGAAGAACTTGACGTAGCCGCCGAGCGGGATGGCCGAGATCTTCCAGCGGGTGCCGTGGCGGTCATTGAAACCGACCAGCTCAGGTCCGAAACCGAGCGAGAAGGTCAACACGCGAACGCCCGCCCAGCGCGCGACCAGGAAATGGCCGAGTTCGTGGAAGAACACGACGATCGTCAGGACGAACAGGAAGGGAACCGCGTAGCCGAGGAGCCCATGGCTCAACGTATTGAAACTATGGACAAAAAAGTCGATCATCGAATTCCCTCATCCAGCGCCGCAAGGCCCTGGCCCCGAACCATCTAGGATGCCTTTAAGGCAATTTGAGGCAATAGGGCGGCAGCTCTATTTCGAGCAACATGGTCAACAGAGATTGCATCATCGGCCGACGCCAGGGGCGCCTGGTTCCCGCTGCGGATCCAGTCATCCAATGTTGCCTCCACCAGCCGGGCGATCGCGCCGAACCGGATCTTGCCGGCAATGAAGGCGGCGACCGCGACCTCATTGGCCGCGTTGTAGACGGTGGTCGCCCCCTTCCCGGTCCGGAGCGAATCGAAAGCCAGCCGTAATCCGGGGAAGCGCTCGAAGTCCGGTGCCTCGAAGGTCAGCTGGCCAATCTTGGCGAGGTCCAGCTTGGCCGCCGGCCCCTTGATCCGGTCGGGCCAGCCGAGGCAATGCGCAATCGGCGTGCGCATGTCGGGCGCGCCGAGCTGGGCCATCACCGAACGGTCGGAGAACTCGACCATGCCGTGGATGATCGACTGCGGATGCACGAGGACGTCGATCTCGTCAGGCGACAGCGCGAACAAATAGGACGCCTCGATCACCTCGAGCCCCTTGTTCATCATCGACGCGGAATCGATCGTGATCTTCTGGCCCATGCTCCAGTTCGGGTGCTTCAGAGCCTGCTCGAGCGTCGCCTGCTCGATGTCAGCCGGCTTCCAGGTGCGGAACGGGCCGCCCGAGGCGGTGATGATGACACGGACGAGTTCATCCCGATTGCCCGAAGCAAGCGCCTGAAACAGCGCATTGTGCTCGGAATCGGCCGGCAGGATGCAGGCGCCGGCCTTGGCCGCACGCTGCATGAAGAAATCGCCGGCGCAGACCAGACATTCCTTGTTGGCCAACGCCACATGCGCGCCGCGATCGACCGCCGCCAGCGCCGGTTTCAATCCGGCAGCGCCGCTCACGGCCGCCATCACCCAATCGGCCGGACGCGCGCCGGCCTCGATCACCGCGCTCTCGCCGGCGCCGCATTCGGTGCTGGTCCCGGCGAGCGCGGCCTTGAGCTCGGCGAGCTTGGAGGTGTCGGCGATCGCGACGAAGCGCGCGGAAAATTCCTTCGCGAGCTTTGCCAGCGCTTCGACATTGCCGTTCGCCGTCAGCGCCTCGACGCGATAGCGCTCGGGCGAAGCGCGCAGCAGATCCATCGTGCTGTCGCCGATCGAGCCGGTAGCGCCGAGAACTGTGACGCTGCGGACGCTGGACGCCGCAGCCTTGTTATTACGCAATGGGACCGCGCTCATATCCTCACCAAACCATAAGACCGCTTCCGGCGCTATGCACACCATGGCGGAGAAAGCCGATAATCCATGCCGCCAGGATGGCGGCGACAAAACCGTCCAGGCGGTCCATAAGCCCGCCATGGCCGGGAATTAAGTGACTGGAATCCTTGACACCGAAGCGCCGCTTGACCGCGGATTCGAACAGATCGCCCAATGCCGACACCACCGAAAGGATGGCGCTGACCAGCAGCAATGGCCCCATCTTTCCGAACCCGCAAGCCGCAAAGCCCACCGCAACCAGAAGGCTTGCGACGAAGCCGCCCAGCGCCCCGGACCAGGTCTTTTTCGGGCTCACGCGCGGCCAGAGCTTCGGCCCGCCGATGCTGCGACCGGCAAAATAGCCGCCGATGTCGGTCGCCCACACCACCAGCAGCACGAACATCAGCGCGGAGAAGCCGTTGACGAGATCCTTTCGCACCAGGATCGAGGCCAGCAGCGCTGCCGCTGCATAAGCAAAGCCCGTCGCAGCCCAGATGAACTTGCCGCGCGCGATCAGCGTCACGATCGCGCCGCCGACGAGGCCGACGACGACGGACGTCTTCAGCCCGCCAAAAGCGACCGCAGCTCCCATCATCGCGATGACGATCGTCCCTGCCCCGGTCAGCGCCGCCGAGCCCGCGCCCACCACCGTCAGCCATTCCGCGAACAGCCCGATCGACACCAGGGTGACGAGCAGCGCCCACAACCAGCCGCCGGCATAAGCGACCGCGATGGTCAGCGGCGCCAGCACCAGCGCTGCGAGGACCCGCATCACCAGATTGCTCGGGGCAGGCTTGGTGCCCGCCGGTGCGGCGTCTTGTTCGCTCACGAGGCGGTTTTCGCGACCAGGCCGCCGAAACGGCGCTCGCGCCTGGCGAATTCGGCGATCGCGCTTTCCAGCGCCGCCTTGTCGAAATCGGGCCAGTGGATCGGCACGAACACGAGCTCGCTATAGGCCGCCTGCCACATCAGGAAATTGGACAGGCGCTGCTCGCCGCTGGTGCGGATGATGAGATCGGGATCGGGAATGTCGGGCGCATCGAGATGCGCTCCCAGCGTCTCGGCGTCGATCGTATCGGGATTGCGCGTGCCCTCGGCGACCTCGCGCGCGAGCTTCTGCGCCGCCTTCGCGATCTCCTGCCGCGAGCCGTAATTGAAGGCGACGACGAGCGTGAGGCGCGTGTTGTCACGCGTCAGCTCCTCGGCCTCGTTGAGCAGCGCGCAGATGTCGCTCTCGAGCCCATCGCGTTCGCCGATGATGCGGACCTTGACGCCGTCGCGATGCAGGCTGGCGAGATCGTTACGGATGAAGCGGCGGAGCAGGCCGAAGAGATCGCCGATCTCGCTCGCCGGACGCGACCAGTTCTCCGAGCTGAAGGAGAAGATGGTGAGGTAGCGGATGCCGAGCTCGTGCGAGGCACGCACGACGCGGCGCAGAGCCTCGACGCCGCGGCGATGCCCCTCCGCACGCGGCAAACCGCGCGCGGCCGCCCAGCGCCCATTGCCATCCATGATGATGGCGACGTGCGCGGGCGCCTCGGACCGGTCGGGTCCTTCCGTTGCGGGCGCGGCGGCGTTGGACATTGAAGGTGGCCTTAAACGGTGAGGATTTCTTTTTCCTTGGCGGCCAGCAACTGGTCGATTTCCGTGATCGTACCGTCGGTCGCCTTCTGCACCTCGTCGGCGTGGCGCTTCTGGTCGTCCTCGGACATCTCGTGGTTCTTCTCGAGCTTCTTGAGGACGTCGAGGCCATCGCGGCGGACGTGGCGCGCGGCAACCTTGGCGGCCTCCGCATACTTATGCGCGACCTTCACCAGTTCCTTGCGCCGTTCCTCGTTCAGCTCGGGGATGCGCAGGCGCAGCACCTGGCCTTCGGTCGCGGGCGACAGACCGAGGTTGGAATCGACGATCGCCTTCTCCACCGCCTTGACCATCGACTTGTCCCAGACCTGCACCGAGATCAGGCGTGGCTCCGGCACGCTGACGGTGGCGAGCTGGTTGAGCGGCATGTGGCTGCCATAGGCGTCGACCTGCACCGGATCGAGCATCGAGGCGGAGGCGCGCCCCGTCCGCAGGCCGCCGAGCTCGTGCTTGAGGGACTGGACGGCGCCCTGCATGCGGCGCTTCACTTCGTTGAGGTCGAAAGTACCCGTGGACATCACGTTTCTCCTTCAAGATCCCGGCGACCGCTCCCGCGACCTTCCCTGAAGGCGCGCGACAGATGAGCGGTCAGCCGGCGACAATGGTTCCGTGGCCGACGCCACGTAGAATCGCGCCGATCGAACCCGGCTCCGCGATCGAGAATACGATGATAGGCAGAGACGTCTCGCGGGCAAGCGCGAAGGCGGTCGCATCCATCACCTTGTAGCCGCCCTCGATCGCCTGCGAATGGGTCAGCCGGTCAAACCGCGTGGCGGCCGGATCCTTCTTCGGATCGGCCGAGTAGACGCCGTCGACATTGGTGGCCTTCAGAACCGCCTGGGCGCCGATCTCGGCGGCGCGCAGCACCGCGGTCGTATCGGTGGTGAAGAACGGATTGCCGGTCCCGCCGCCAAGCAGCACGATCCGGCCCTCGGCGAGATATTTGTGCGCCGCAGTGCGGGTGAACAGCTCGGAAATCTCGGGCATCACGAAGGCCGACAGTGTGCGCGCCGGCGTGCCCTTGCGCTCGATCGCCGCTTCCAGCGCGAGGCAGTTCATCATGGTGGCGAGCATGCCCATGGTGTCGCCGGTCGGGCGCGACACACCGCGGGCGGAGACCTCGACGCCGCGCACGATATTGCCACCGCCGATCACGACCGCGACCTCGGTGCCGAGCTTGCGGGCCGCAATCAGGTCGTCCGCAACCCGGTCGACGGTCGGCTGATCGATGCCAAAGCCTTGCTGTCCCGCGAGATATTCGCCGGACAGCTTGATCACGACGCGACGATAGACCGGATCAGACATGAGCACTTTCCTTGTCCGGGCGCCGCTTCCGGCGGCACGCCGGAAGGAGGTGTTCCGGCGCTTACTTCTTGCCGCTGGCCGCAGCGACCTCGGCCGCGAAGTCGCTTTCCTGCTTCTCGATTCCCTCACCAAGAGCATAGCGCACAAAGCCGGCGATCTTCAGGGCCCCGCCGACCTTGCCCTCGGCTTCCTTCAACGCCTGCGCCACCGACTTGCCGGTGTCGTGGATGAAGGCCTGTTCGAGCAGGCAGACTTCCTTGTAGTAGGTCTTGAGGCCGGACTCGACGATCTTCTCGATCACGTTCTCGGGCTTGCCCTGCTGGCGATATTTGTCGGCGAGCACGTCCTTCTCGCGCTTGACGACCGCCGGATCGAGGCCGGACGGATCGAGCGCCAGCGGGTTCGCGGCGGCAATGTGCATCGCGATCTGGCGGCCGAGCGTTGCGAGCTCGTCGGCCTTGCCGGGCGATTCCAGCGCTACGATCACGCCCATCTTGCCGGCGCCCTCGACGACCGCGCCGTGGACGTAGTTCGACACCACGCCCTGGCTCACTTCGAGCGAAGCTGCGCGGCGCAGCGTCATGTTCTCGCCGATGGTGGCGATCGCGTCATTGATGGCGGCTTCGACCGTGACGTCGCCGACCTTGGCGGCCTTGATCTTCTCGACATCGGAGCCGGCGTCGAATGCGACCTGGGCGACCATCTTGACCAGGCCCTGGAACTGGCCGTTACGCGCGACGAAGTCGGTTTCGGAGTTGACCTCGACCACGACACCCTTGGTGCCCTTGGTCAGGGCGCCGATCAGGCCCTCGGCCGCGACGCGGCCCGACTTCTTGGCAGCCTTGGACAGGCCCTTCTTGCGCAGCCAATCCTGCGCCGCTTCCATGTTACCGTCGTTTTCGGTCAGCGCGGCCTTGCAGTCCATCATGCCCGCGCCGGTCGACTCGCGCAGGTCCTTGACCATCGCAGCTGTGATCGTTGCCATCGTTGAAAATCCTTTGTGCCTGCTGGTTCGCCGCGGCGTGGCATCGAAGCGCCCCGCCGCGGTCCATCTCAGGGATTCGCGTCAACTGAAATGGTGGCCGGAACTTGTCCGGCCAACCCATCGCTCTCTTGACTATTCCGCTTCCGCGGTCAGCGCCTTGGCCTTGGCCACCCAGGCGTCCGCACGGCTCGGCAGACCGACTTCTTCGCCGATCGTGTGCGCGGTGTCGTGATCGAGCTCGGCGAGCTGCCAGAAGTGGAAGATGCCGAGGTCGTTGAACTTCTTCTCGATCGCACCCGACACGCCCGGGAGCTTCTTGAGGTCGTCGGCGGTGCCGCGCGGACCTGCGAGGCCCTGGAAGCCGCTCGACGAAGCTGCCGGCAGCTCTTCAGCGAGCGGATGGGCCGAGGCGCCGACGTCGATGCCCGAATCGCCTTGAGCGCGGGAGATGCCGTCGATGGCAGCGCGCGCGATCAGGTCGCAATAAAGCGCGATCGCACGGCCGGCGTCGTCATTGCCCGGCACCACATAGGTGATGCCCTTCGGGTCCGAATTGGTGTCGACGATCGCGGCGACCGGGATGTTGAGCCGCTGGGCTTCCTGGATCGCGATGTCTTCCTTGTTGGTGTCGATCACGAAGATCAGGTCGGGCAGACCGCCCATGTCCTTGATGCCGCCGAGCGAGCGGTCGAGCTTGTCGCGCTCGCGCTGAAGCGTCAGACGCTCCTTCTTGGTGTAGGAGCTGGCATCGCCGCCCGACAGCACGTCGTCGAGGTGACGCAGGCGCTTGATCGAGGCCGAGATCGTCTTCCAGTTGGTCAGCGTGCCGCCGAGCCAACGCGAATTGACGAAATACTGCGCGCAGCGCTTGGCAGCGTCCGCGACGCCGTCCTGCGCCTGGCGCTTGGTGCCGACGAACAGGATGCGGCCGCCCTTGGCGACGGTGTCGCTGACCGCCTGCAAGGCCGTGTGCAGCATCGGCACGGTCTGCGCGAGGTCGACGATGTGAATGTTGTTGCGAGCGCCGAAAATGAACGGAGCCATTTTCGGATTCCAGCGGTGAGACTGGTGACCAAAGTGCACGCCAGCTTCAAGCAGCTGACGCATGGTGAAATCGGGTAGCGCCATCGTTCTAGTTCTCCGGTTGGTTCCTCCGGAAGCGTGTGAGCAAAACGGAGCGTTGTCGCCCCGGCTGCCACCGGACGGCCTTGTGAGCCATGCTTCCGTGTGAGATGCGGCGCTGTATAGCGCCATTTCGGCCAGAAGCAAGGAAATAAGGGCCTTTCGGGGGCGGATTTCGCCCGCGAGAGGTCCTTTCCCTGGAGACCGGGCCGCTCCCTAACGCCCGACTAGCACTTGATTAGCACGTGACTAACACTTGACTAGCACCTGGGCTGGTTCGGCGGGCACTTCTTGGCCGCCGGCGGTGGGGGTGCGGGGCGCGGTGGAGGCGCGGCCGGGCGCGGCGGGGGTGGTGGTGCAACGGCCATACGCGGCTGCGGCGGGGGTGCCGGTCGAGCCACCGGCGGCGG